>QILF01000121.1 GCA_003233235.1 Zetaproteobacteria bacterium | reverse complement strand
GCATACCCATCCGAATCCCGCTGTCGGTTCGCTGGTTGTCGCCAACGGGAAAGTCATCGGGCAAGGCTGGCACAAAGGTGCAGGTAAACCGCATGGCGAAATCGAAGCATTGCAACAGGCCGGAGAAAGTGCGCGTGGTGCAACGTTGTTTGTCACCCTGGAACCGTGTGCGGCTACGGGCAGAACGCCACCCTGCACAGAGGCAATTTTACGTGCCGGTATTTGCCGCGTGGTGTTCGCTTCCAGCGACCCGAATCCGGAAATGTCCGGCGGCGGTGCGTGGTTGAAGGCGCATGGCATTGGCGTGACATCGGGCGTATTGGAGACAGAAGCGGATGCACTGAATCGACCTTTTCTTTATGCACATCGTTTTGATCGTCCATATATCATCGCCAAAGCGGCTGTTTCTCTGGATGGAAAACTGGCGACCCGGGGCATGCATTCGCAGTGGATCAGCAACGAAATATCACGCAAGCATGCGCATGCTCTACGCGCCGAATGTCAGGCGATTCTGATTGGCAGCGGCACGTTGAAGCAAGACAATGCTTCGTTGACCGTGCGCCATGTGCCGCTTGACGGGATACCGCCGTTGCGTGTGGTTTTTGCTTCAAATGCACCGCCGTTTCTTTCCGAATACAAGATTGCCGATGGTCGTGCACCGGCGCGGATGTATGTTTGTCACGACAATCAACATGTTGCTGATTGGCAACATGCCGGTGTCGATGTGGTGCGTGTGACTGGTATTTTAGCGATGTTGCGGCATTTGGTGGCAGATCAATATTGGAAACTGTTGATTGAAGGCGGCGGTCGTCTGCATGCGTCTTTTCTGGAAGCAAAATTGACCGATGAACTGGTTCTGTATCAAGCGCCGATTCTGATTGGCGGCAGCGAGGCGGTTGGTTTATGGCAGGGAAACGGCGTGGATGTGGTTCAGCATGCGCCGCAGCTTGTTGATGTGCAGCGCACGATGCTTGGTGAAGACCAGTTGATACGCGGGCGCGTCGTTTATCCCGAAGATTGAAGAAAAACACCTGAACAGATTAGGTCTCCCGCTGCTGCTGCCTGCGTTGGCATGGGTGGCCGGTCTGGCTGCTGCGCGTTGCGATTTTATTGCATGGCCGGTTGCAGTTGCTTCCGGAATCATCACTTTTGTCTGTCTGATTGTGTTGATGTTGCAGCGGCACAGATCGGGTTTGATGGCGGTAACGGCTATTTTCCTTGTCGGTTTGCTGTGGGGGTGCATCAGTTTACTGGCTGATGCGCATCAAATGACGGTTGATCCTGCTTGGCAGAATACCCGTGTTGTTTTAAGTGGCGAAATTGTTCGCATGCAGAGAAACCGGAGTTATACGCGTTTGACGCTTGCCGGTGTGCAGCGTGATGACGGTTCACATCTCAATGGCAATATCTGGCTTTATGCGTATGCCTCGCGGCGGGCGATGGCGGATTTCCGGGCTGGTGATGTCGTGCGTGCAACGGCCCGATTACATGTACCGCGCAACCGGCAAAATCCGGGTGGTTTTGATTTCGAGACATTTTGTTTTGACCGCCATATCGCATTGCTGGGCAGCGCCAGCGGCAGGGTGGAACGTTTACATTCGAACGCTTCGTGGTTGGAAGCTGTTCGCCAGAAAATTCGTAACGTTTTAAATGGATTTCCGGCATCCGAGAGTGGTGTTTTTAAAGCACTACTTCTGGCCGAACGTGATGCTATTCCGGTATCCGTTTACGATGTGTTTACTGCCACCGGAACGGCGCATCTGTTAGCTATTTCCGGACTGCATATTGGCATGGTGGCGGGATTTGGTTTCGTTTTGTGCTGGTGGTTCCTGACCCGGCGCGAGGCTTGGATTATCAACCTTCCGGTGCGCGGGATTGCATTGCTGTTTGGAATGCTGGTGGCGCTGGCTTATGCGACGCTGGCCGGTTGGCCGTTGCCGACGCAGCGGGCGGTGATGATGCTGGCTGCCGCTACGCTGGCGTGGTGGTTGCGTGCCCGGGTGCAGCCGTTAAACACCTTGCTGGGTGCGCTGATGTTTATTTTGTTACTTGATGCGGCGGCGATTTCCTCGCTGTCCTTGTGGTTGTCGTTTGTCGCCACCGCATGCATTTTGCTGTGGGTGGAACGCAGTGAATCATCAGCAACGAAGAATCAATTGATCGTTTGGGGAAAAGGTCTTTTTATGGTCACATTGATAGCCGGATTGGCTACTTTGCCGCTTGTCGCAGATGTTTTTGGACGATTGCCGGTTTATGGCCTGCCCGCCAATCTGCTGATGACACCGTTGTACACACTGTTTGTGCTGCCGTTGGCGCTACTCGGTGGATTGTTTTCTGCTGTCGGGTTGGATGCAGTAGCGCACAGCGTGTTCAGTATTGCCGCCTTCGCTGTGGATGCCGGAAATCGATTCATGACCGGGATGACCGGCTGGCCGGGTGGAGATATTCGCTTACCTGAATTGCCGCTTTGGTTAGGTGCAGCCTACATTTTGGGCATGTTTCTGGCCGCTTGGGCGGCAGTGAAAAAGCGCCAGTCGCTTGTCGTTGCCGTGCTGCTAATAACGTTCACAGTTTATGCATTTGTCGCAGTCTCCGAACGTGAACCGCAGATGCCGCGTTTCATCGTTTGGGATGTAGGTCAGGGTGCGGCTTCATCGTTGTTGCTGCCGGGCGGAAAGGTGTTGCTGGTCGATGCGCCCGGACGCATTGGCAGCCGTTTCAATGGTGGCACAACTGTAGCTTCCGGTCTGCGTGCGATGGGTTTGATACATGCCGATGTGTTGGTCGTTTCGCATGCGCAGTCCGATCATATTGGCGGTATGGCGAGTCTTGTTCGCCATTTGAATCGCGTTGGCGAATTGTGGCTGGCCGATGTGTCTGCGGTACGTGTTTCGCCAACGGTTCGTTCTCTCGTTAACGCGGTGCACCGGCGTGGCGGAAAGGTTCGCTGGGTGAAAAAGGGCGATGTTATTGATTTTTCCGACAGCAGTATTCATGTGTTGTGGCCACCGAAAGATTTTGTGGCGGGCAATGCAAACAACGCCTCGCTGGTGATTTCGATTGAACTTGCCAACGGGTATCGTCTGCTATTACCCGGTGATATTGAGGCGAAAACGGAGGCCGGGTTACTTGATGGCGGTTTGCAGACCGTTGCGGCAAGCGATGTGCTACTCATGCCGCACCACGGCAGTAGTACGTCGAGCACTTCGGCTTTTGTTGCTGCCGTGCATCCGTCGGTAGCGATTGCGCAAAGCGGGTTCGCCAATCGCTATGGTTTCCCAAATACGAAGGTGGTGCAGCGCTACCGGCAGATCGGCAGCGAAATATGGAACAGCGCAAACGGCGCGGTGATTGTCGATTTTCTGGCGAATAGGCTTGTGCAGACGCGATATTTTGATGCTGCAGGATCGCAAAAACGTAAACTTGCATTGCAGTGGTGGCATCACTTCCTATAATCAGCGCCCACGCGCCGCATTTTCGGCGGTGTTACGGAGGATAATGTGTACGAATTTCTGGTGCAGGGCGGAACAACGATGTTTATTCTGCTCGGTTGTTCTATTCTTGCTTTAACGATTATTTTCGAGCGCGCTTGGAGTTTGCGCCGCTCGGTGGTGATTCCCGAACGGGATGTGGCAGCGATAGAAAATGCGATACGCAGCGAAGACGTTAATCAGGCTATGCAGCTTTGCCACGAGAGCCATACGGCGATGGGGCGGATTCTTTGGGTGGCTTTGCAGAATCGCGGTGTATCGCGCCCGGTTTTGAAAGAGGTGCTGGAGGAAGTCGGTCGTCAGGAAGTAGCCCATCTGGATCGTTTTATCGGTGCACTCGGTCTGATTGCAGCCATTTCACCACTACTTGGCCTGCTTGGCACGGTGATCGGTATGATTGATGTGTTTCAGGTGATCTCCGTCGAAGGTGTGGGCAAGGCGGATATTCTTGCCGGTGGTATTTCCAAGGCGCTGAATACGACGGCGGCAGGTTTATCGGTGGCGATTCCGACGCTGGTGGCTTACCGTCTTTTTGAGGCGCGTGTGGACAGATTTGTGATTGAAATTGAGCAACATGCGCTACAATTTGTTGAATTGCTGAAAGGCGAACGTTAATGCAACTGCGCAATCGCCCGAAACGCGATTACACCGTGGATATTACGCCACTGATAGATGTTGTGTTTCTGATGCTGATTTTTTTCATGGTTTCGACCAGTTTTAAGGTGGCCAGTAGTCTTAAATTGGAGCTGCCTTCCAGTACAGCGCATGAACAGGTGAACGAAAGCAAAGAAGTGATCGTCAGTATCAGTGCCAAGGGCCAATTTTATGTGCAGGACGAACCGGTTAGCGATGGCGAACTGCGTAAACGGATTCTCAATCAAACCAAGGGCGACCCGAATATGCGCATGGTGCTACGCGCCGATGCCAGAACCCAACATCGTTATGTGGTGCGGGTATTAGATGTGTTGCGCGATTTAGGCATGGGTAAGGTGGCAATTGCGACGGTTGAGACGCAGGACGGTCCGTGAGACGTATCGTTCAAAAATTCGGCGGTACTTCAATGGGCAGCCCGGAACGGATTCAGCGCGCGGCGGATATTGTTGAGCGTTCGTTGCAGGAGGGCGTGCAGACGGCAGTTGTCGTTTCCGCAATGCGTGGTGAAACCAATCGTCTGATTGGCATGGCGCGCTCCTTGTGCGCCG
Organism: Zetaproteobacteria bacterium; assembly: GCA_003233235.1. Lineage (GTDB taxonomy): Bacteria > Pseudomonadota > Zetaproteobacteria > Mariprofundales > Mariprofundaceae > UBA1543. Next base: position 22,900 of record QILF01000121.1, on the reverse strand, counting down.
AACCGGATCGGCGCGAGATGGATCAACTGGTGTCCACAGGCGAACAGGTTAGCGCCTCGCTGCTGGCTATCGAATTGCAGCGACGAGGAGTTGCCGCGCATTCGTATACCGGGGTGCAGGCTGGATTCCGTACCGAAGGAAGCTATTCGCGGGCGCGTATTCGCAGTGTTAAATGCGACCGTCTTTTTAAGCGGATGAATGCGGGCGAGGTGGTGATTTTAACCGGTTTTCAGGGTGTAAACGAAGACGGCGACGTGACCACGCTGGGGCGCGGTGGTTCCGATACTTCGGCGGTGGCGCTGGCGATCGCCTTGAAAGCAGATGTTTGCGATATTTATACCGATGTGGATGGTGTTTATACGACTGACCCGCGTATTGTTACGCAGGCGCGTAAGATTGATTGTATCAGTTATGAGGAAATGCTGGAAATGGCCTCGCAGGGGGCCAAGGTGTTGCAAAATCGCAGTGTTGAGCTGGCCATGCGTTTCGCGATGCCGATTCACTTGCGTTCCAGTTTTTCAGATGTGCCGGGGACGCTAGTCACCAGAGAGGATGAAGCTATGGAACGAGCAGCGATTACAGGCGTCGCTTACAACCGCGACGAGGCGAAAATCACTATCAAAGGCATCCCCGATCATCCGGGCATCGCCAGCCATGTGTTCGGGCCGATTGCCGAAGCCGAACTGAACGTGGACGTGATTGTGCAGAATGTCAGTGAAGACGGCACGACTGATATTACATTTACAGTTCCGCGTGGTGATTTCGCGCAGGCGATGCAGGTATTGCAGCAGGTTTGCGATGAAATGCAGGCGCGTGAAGTGAAGGGCGACGATACGGTTGCCAAGGTGTCGATTATCGGTGTCGGTATGCGTTCGCATTCGGGTGTGGCTTCTCAGATGTTCAAAACATTGGCCGATAAGGGTATCAATATACAGATGATTACCACCAGTGAGATTAAAATTACCGTGGTGATTGAGGCGCAGTATATTGATGCTGCCGTGCAGGCACTGCATACGGCTTTTGAACTGGATGCGGAGCCGGTAGCAGCCTAAATCCACGCGACTCGCTCATTTTGGCCCTGCTTTTGCGTGTATTTGGCAGGCCTGCCGGGCAAGGAGCGAATATGCTGGTTCTAACTAGAAAAACGGACGAAACACTGGTCATCCGCAACGATGTGCGGGTGAAAGTGCTCGGAGTATCGGGCAATCAGGTGAAAATAGGCATCGACGCGCCCCGCGATGTGCGCATCCTGCGTGATGAATTGCTCGGCAATGATAAGACGAAGGAGCCAGCTAAGGAAGTGCTGAACAAAGCATGATTCGTGGCCTTGCACGTAAAATGAACGATTTCCGCGTTAAAGATTTGAGCCATAGCGGTGCTATGCCTTGCAATCTTTGCCTTGAACTTGCCTGTTTTTCGCGACAGCATCGAACCAGCTTTATTATTCAGAGCCACTTGCAAAAGTCTGGGTGGATGAGTTGCAATCGCACTCGAAGTGGGGACGAAAATCGCCGCTCACGACTTTTGCAAGTGGCTCTTCAGTACTTCCCTTAAAAAGCCATGAGGGGATAACAGCAAAATTCTCTAATTTGCCATCACATAATCATCATGATGGCCTAAAAGTTGTTGTACCCTCCAGATGATACGCTCGCTGGAAAAATAATTTTCAAATGAATTCTTGCCTGATAGATGCAGGCGATTTAAGTTTGCGAAAATATGGCGGAGGATTGGCATGCTGAATAAGGCGATTTTGATTGGAAATCTGGGTGCGGACCCGGAAACGCGTTACATGCAGGATGGCACGTGTGTATGCAATATCCGTATTGCGACTACGGAACGCTTTAAAGATCGTAATGGCGAGCGGCAGGAGCGTACCGAATGGCATCGTGTGGTGCTGTGGGGCAAGCTGGGTGAAATTGCTAATCAGTATTTGCGCAAGGGTTCGCAAGTGTATATCGAGGGCAAGATTGAAACCCGCAAGTGGACGGACCGCGATGGCAATGATCGTTACTCCACCGACATCCGCGCCAACGAGATGAAAATGCTCGGTGGTCGTGGCGAAGGCGCACCGCGTGCATCCGGCGCTTCCGCTGCACCTGCAAGCAATAGCAAACCGGCGAAGGCCGATGATCCGTTTGCTGATTCACCTGCTTTTAACGATGTGCCAGCCGACGACGATATTCCATTTTAGTTTCTACCACGATATAATATAATTGTTGCGTTTGGAGTTTAGGCTCTTATCTGATTGATAAGAGCCTAAAGTTTTTTTATGTTTTTTGCAGAAAATTCAGTGTTTTATCTAAACCGCCTTGATTGATGGCGAAAGGCGCTTCGGCGACGACTTTCGGTTTGGCGTGAAAGGCGATACCGAGAGCGGCGGCGTGAATCATCGGTAGATCGTTGGCTCCGTCGCCGATGGCTACGGTTTGCGATTGCGGAATTTTCCATGTTGCGGCCTGACTCAAAAGCGCCTGTTTTTTGGCATTTGCATCGACGATATTGCCGATAATCGCGCCGGTCAGTTTGCCGTTTTTAATCTTCAGCACATTGGACAGTGTGAAATCCAGTCCGAGACGCGTTTTGAGCCGGTCGGTGAAATAAGTAAAGCCGCCGGAGACCAGACCGACCTTCCAATCGTGTGTTTTGAGTGTGGAAATTAGCGTTTCCGCGCCATTGGTCAGTTCGATGCATTCATCGTACACCCGATCCAGCACGGATGCATCCAGACCAGCCAGCAATTGCACCCGCTCGGTCAGCGAAGCGGCAAAATCCAGTTCACCGCGCATGGCACGCTCGGTAATCGCCGAAATTTGTGCTTTGATGCCGAGAAAAGCGGCGATTTCATCAATGCATTCGCACTGAATCAGCGTTGAATCCATGTCCATAAACAACAGACCGGGGGATGCGAGGGTGGGGTGGTTGGTATTCATGGTCGGCGAAGTTGGCGTGAGTCCCTCTTGATTTGAACGCTTGTCTATTTTTAACCCCATTTGATTTCTAATTCTCTATGCTCATTTGCACAATCCCTGAGATACAGGTTAATCAGACTTTGATAAGGAATCCCTTTTTGCTCGGACATCGACTTAAAATATGCAATGGTTTCTTCATCAATCCGAATGGTGATTTGTTTTTTGAAGTGTTTGGCATAAGGATTTTTGACTGATTTGGAAAAATCATAAGATTCACGCATAACTTTTCTCCTCATCTTCGGAATGATCCGGATCAGATATTAAGCGACCCAAAGAATCAGCAAATACCGATTTGGCTTCTTCAAATGAAACGCCATGCTTTTTCTGATTTGAGATTGCTTTGTTTTCATTCCATTCAAAATGCAAACGATTCATATGAGAGAGTGTAATTATATTGTAGTTTCAGTCAAGATAGACCCACGGAGAGAGTCAAACCCTGTGGCGCAGCCGGAACAGGCTCGGATGGGTTGGATGTTTCACCAGAAAAGTTGGTTAACGACGTAAACAATTGGGCGTTAAAGTGTTACGTATTCTTGGCGCAGCACTTTTAACGCCCGGCGTTGATTACCTTGTATGGCTTATTATCCATAAAACTCAGGATTGAAATGAAGTGAAAAAGCTTGCTCAAGTAGTTTGCGCTCTTTTGTTGGTAAATCTTCATCTGTTTTTTTAATGTATTTGACAGATGTCATTTGGTCATACCATGTAGCTTTTTGTTTGTGCGAACCTGAGCCATCAGTAATAAAACGTCTTTTGCAAGTGGCTCTTTTAACAGATTTTGATGTTTCGCCAACATACAGCACATGTTTATCTTTATAGGCAACGTAAATGAAAGAACCCGATGTGCACGCTTCATGGGGATTACTTATCCTACCATCAGAACCTTCAAGCTCTCGCTTATTAATAGACTTCCAACTATCGGTAAATTCAGTTGCACAATGTGTTGCAAAGTTTAATATAAAATCCACCTCATTGAATCCTTCTTGAGGTCTTAATCACCTTAATGTGCGGGCGAATCCTCCCGTTATTGGATCAAGCGTAAAACGAGAAAAAAGGACTGTAGCGGAAGCAAACGCAATCCCATCCGCAAGTGCCATCGTCAGGACAAGCGGAGGCTTGCGTCAATCTATAAGTTTCGCGTCAGCCAGCAGTTTGTCGAGAAAGGCAATGCAATCGTTAAGACGTTGGCGTGGAGCGTCGGCGTGCTCAAGCAGGGTGAGTTGTCCGTCCGGGGTGAGGCGGAAGCGATTCGGTTCCTGTTGGACGAGCATAAGCATTTTTCCCGGATCAATCGGTGAGGATTCGGTGAAATTGATGCGCGTGCCGTTGGCATGCATATCCAAGCGGCTGATGTGCAAACGCTGGCAGCGCCAACGCAGGCGTGCTTGTTCCAAGGCCAAACGCGCTTCGTCCGGCATGTGGCCGAAGCGGTCAGTGATTTCTTCGAACAGCAGACTGATGTGTTCGTCGCTTTCGACTTGCGCCAAGCGTCGGTAGAGCGCCAAACGCTCGCTGACCTGCGGGATATAATCGGGCGAGAGAATCGCATTGACATCAAGATGCAATTCCACGCGCCATGCTTTCGCCGCAGGTGCGCCACGCGATTCGGCCACGGCTTTTGACAACATATCCAGATACATATCCAGTCCGATGGCTTCTATCTGACCGGATTGCTCTTGGCCGAGAAGATTTCCGGCACCGCGCAATTCCATATCCTGCCGGGCAATCATAAAACCGGCGCCCAGCCCCGAATGTTCGGCAATGGCCTGCAAACGCTCGCGTGCATCCCTAGTCATCGTCCGCGAGTCCGGCGTAAACAAATACGCATAAGCCTGATGATGGCTGCGCCCGACACGACCTCGAATCTGGTGCAATTGCGACAGGCCGAGCAAATCGGCGCGCTCGACAAGCAGGGTATTGGCATTGGGCACATCCAGTCCCGATTCGATAATCGTCGTGCATACCAGCACATGCAATCGGCCTTCGTAAAAGCGCATCATCTGGCGATCCAGTTCTGCCGGGCTCATTTGACCGTGGGCGATACCGATTTCTGCTTCCGGAATCTCCTCGCGCAGGCGATCGGCAATGCGGGCGATGCTTTTGACATGATTATGCAGGTAATACACCTGCCCGCCACGATACATTTCACGACGAATCGCTTCGTTGGCCAGATGCGGGTCGAATTCGGCGACCATGGTGCGAATCGCTTCGCGTTCGGCGGGCGGGGTGCTGATAATGGAGACGCTACGCAGGCCGGAAAGGGTCTGGTGCAGGGTGCGCGGAATCGGTGTGGCGGTGAGTGTGAGCAAATCGCAGGCGGCATGCAGTGATTTCAGTTTTTCCTTGTGTCGCACACCGAAACGCTGTTCTTCATCGACAATGGCCATGCCGAGATCGGCGAAAACAAACATGTCCGAAAGTAGGCGGTGGGTTCCGATGATTATGCGTGTTTTGCCGTTTTTTAGTTCGCGGGCAATACGTTCGCTGTCTTTTTTGCCTTGCAGGCGAGTGATAATCTCAATGCCAAGCCCTGTTCCTGCAAAGCGCTCGTTCAAGCTATTGAAATGCTGATTGGCCAGCACCGTGGTCGGCGCCAGCAGCGCCACCTGGTGACCGGCGCGCGCCACCACGAAAGCGGCACGCATAGCGATTTCCGTTTTGCCGAAACCGACGTCGCCGCAAATTACCCGATCCATCGGCGTGTCCTTGCTCAAATCTTCCAGTACGCAGTCGATGGCTTCCACTTGATCGTCGGTTTCCTCGAATGGGAAACGTGCAGCGAATTCCTCGTAATCGCGTAAGGCATCGCCGGTTAGGTTGCAGGCGGGGCGTTTAACCTTGCGGCGAGCGGCTTCGGTATCGATTAACTCGTTGGCCATCGCCAAAAGATCGCGCTCGACCCGCTGGCGGGCGCGTTTCCATTTTTCCGAACCCAGCCGGTTCAGCGGCGGGTTGTCGTCGCCGGTGTAGCGATGCAGGCGGCCAAGCTCTTCGACCGGCACATAAACACTGGCATTACCAGCGTATTCAATATGCAGAAAATCGGCGCGCACCTCATCGTGGATCTCATCAAGTGCATCGCCGGACGGCATGCTGACGAGGCCTTTGTAGCGACCGACGCCGTGATCTTCGTGCACCACCGGATCGCCGTGATTGAGCTCCTGCAGGGAAGCAAACACATCGGCGCGCACCAGTGCGCTACTGCGCCCGCGTTTGCGCGGCAGGCGCTGACCGAGCAATTCGCGACCTGTTAAAACCAGCAGTTTTTTATCGGCAGAACGCATGCCTTGATCTAGAAAACCTAGGGCTGTGGCAATCGCTGCATTCGGTAAATCGTGCAGGCCCCGGCAGTGCGGAATATCATCGTCGAGTGGCGCGCAGGCTTCCAGCATGCGCTCCTGCTGCCCCGGCCCGTGCGCAACCAGCAGAATCCGCCAGCCGCGTTTTATCGCCTTGCCGAGTTCATCCAGCATGGCCGCAAGCGGGTGATTTTTCTCCAGATGTGTTTCCAGTGACGGCGGGGCGCTGATATTACCTTTTTTAGGTAACACAGATGCGCCAATCTGTGTTTCGACGGCATACAACTCCTGCGGACTGATGACCGGCTCTGAACTGCTGCGCACCATATCGAACTGATCGCGCACCTGTGCTGCAAAATCGCGGCGTTTCGATTCGATGCCGTTCGGCACGTAAATGTTTGCCGATGGTGACAGATAATCGGTCAGTCGCGCTGTTTTTTCGTAGGCCAGCGGCAGCAGTGATTCGATACCCGGATGCGGACGCCCGGCCAGCGCCGAAGCAAGCATCGGATGTTTGCGTTGATGCGGAAAACGCGCACGAAAAGCAGCGGCAAAACAAGCACTGCCTGTTTCATCCAGTATCACTTCGCGCACCGGCACGGAAACGAATTGTTTTAGATGCTCGCCGGAGCGCTGCGATTCGATGTCGAAACGGCGGATGGATTCGATTTCGTCGCCGAACATATCCAGTCGCAGCGGTTGATCTTCGGTGGCCGGCCAGACATCAAGAATGCCGCCTCGTGCAGCAAATTCGCCGCGATCGAGCACCCGGTCTGCAGCCTGCATACCGGCCAGCGACAGGCGTTCTTTAAGAATCGAAATATCCAGCCTGTCACCGGTTTTGAGTTGCCAGACGTGAGCGGCAACCGATTCCGGCGGTGCAATGCGTTGCAACCAGGCGGGCAGGGCGGTGAGCAGCAGTCCCTGTGGATTCGCTTCGTTTAATAAACGCGCCAGCGTGGCAAAACGTTCGCCGACAATGGCATGATGCGGACTGACACGATCATACGGCAACACCTCCCATGCCGGAAAACGCCACAGCCGTTTTACCTCATTTTGTAAAAAGAAAGCCAATTCCTCAGAAAGCTGCCGGTAGCTGCGTAAATCGGAGCAAATATAGACGTGCAAGCCGTCTGCACGAGCGAGCATTGCCAAGCGATAAGCCAGTCCGGGAGCGTTTGAATGCATAGGATTCTGCATGGGCGGCGAATCATGCCGCAAAGCTGTGCGGACAGCTATCTACATTGTTACCTGCAATACGAAATGATGTTGAAAGTTCCAAACTCGGCACAAAACCTCCTGTGAAGTGCTGACCTACAGCCTGAAGTGGATACTTTTATTGCCGGGAGGGCATGATTTAGGCTGACGGGTCAACGGCTTCCGGTTTTTTAAGTTTCCGGGTAAGGGTCAGTGCTATGCCGCCGAGAATGAGTAGGGAAGCGAGAATGAGGCGGGCAGTGAGTGCTTCGGACAGGAGTAGTACGCCTGCGATAGCGGTTAGCACCGGGACGGCCAGTTGGGCGGCGGCAGCGTGCACCGGGTTCAGATTGCGCAGAGCGGCATACCAGATCGCGTAGCCGATGCCGGAGGTTAGTGCGCCGGAGGTAGTGGCAAGCAGAATGCCGGAGGGCGTGACCTGCATCTGTGGCAGGGTGACAAGGTAGATAGGCAGCGCGAGCAGTGTGGCACGCACGAAATTCCCGCTGCTTGCCAGCAGTGGTTGGTTTTTTCCAACGCCGCGCAACGAATAAATTCCCCAAGCAATACCGGAGAGCAACATCAGTAATGCACCTGTTGGCGAGGGGGCATTCAATCCGGGCAGTAGCAGATAAATAAGGCCTGCCATCGCCAGTACAATGCCGAACCATTGGCGTGCAGTGGGATTTTCACCGCTACGCACAGCGCCAACGAGCATCGTCGCCTGCACGGCGGAAAACAAAATCAGCGCACCGCTGGCGGCAGTCAGGTTCAGGTAGGCAATGGAGAAGGCGAGGATGTAAACCAGTAGGGCTGCTGCGGATATCCAGTTGCCGGTTAGCGGCCAAAGTTTACGGCCTTGATGTTGGACAAAAATTAACAGACTTAGCATCGCAGCACCGCTGGATACCCGGACGATTGAAAAACTGAAAGCATCCATGCCGCCGCCCGCCAGTGCCATGCGGCAAAGAATGGAATTGGCGGCAAAAGCCGAGAGGGCGGTGAGGGTGAGCAGGGTAAGACGCAGCATGGATGTGTGGTATATGTTTAGAACGGATAACTTACGCTGCAAACCGACAATGTCGGCTTCTTAGCAGGGGGTATCGTGATTGCCGTTTTCCACAATCGCATTCATGCGGCGGATGATTTCCGGCAGCACGTTCATGCGCCCGCGATCCAGCTTCATGCGCAGGCGCGGCAGATGATCGAGTTCTTTGTCATCGCTTTTCGGCCAATGCGAAACCTGCTCAATCTGTCCCTGATTCAACACATCGGAAAATTCGGCATTCAGCCGTGCCAGGCCATCCTCATCAAGCGGGCAGACAATGCGTAGCAGCACCCATTCACCGACATAGCGGAAGCTGTGGTAATTGGTGTAGAAACTGGTGATATGATGGACTGCCGATTCGGCATTGTCGGTGTGAAATAGAAAATGATGATCGTTGGCTCCAATAAGATGATCGTCGGTCAGGCGACGCATCCATGAATTCACAAACGGCCCCCAATAATCGTCGCCGGGCGCTTCGAGAAGCACCACAGGAATTGGCGGCGTGCGTCCGGTTTGCAGCAGGGTCAGTGTTTCAAAACCCTCGTCGAGCGTGCCAAAGCCGCCGGGGGCGAGAATGACCGCATCGCTTTCCTTGAGAAAAAATAATTTACGGGTGAAAAAATATTTACAATAAAAATGGCGCGGCGAGCCATCGACGATCGGATTCGGGAATTGCTCCAGCGGCAGATTGATATTGATGCCGAAGGACTGTGCTTCGCCGGCACCATCGTTGGCAGCCTGCATAATACCGCCGCCACCACCGGTAATCACCATCAAACCGTTGTCACGCAGGATGGATGCGCATTTTTTCACCTGCTGGTAACGTAAATCCTCCGGCGGCGTGCGCGCCGAGCCGAAAATAGTGACTTTGCGCAGGGCTTTGTACGGTTCGAACACATCAAAACCTTTGCGGATTTCCTGAACGGCACTGCTCATCATTTTCATATCGGCGACACTGTTTGAGTTGCAAATCAGGCGCATGGTTTCCAGAAGCAGGGCGCGTTTGTACGGTGTTTCGTGTTGTAGGGCATCCAGCAGGCCTTGTACATGCGGATGCAGTGCTTCCGGCAGGTCGGAAAGGCTACTCGAATCGCTCATTTCACTTTCTGGATGATAATATCGATACGCCGGTTCATGGCCCGGCCACGCTCATAGTCGTTGCTGGCCACAGGACGTACTTCGCCATAGCCGAGTGCTTTCAGGCGGCTGCCGTCCATGCCTGCGGCAATAAGGAAATCGCGTACCGTTTCCGCACGTTTAAGTGAAAGTCGCTGATTGGCTTTTGGATCGCCGCGATTGTCGGTGTGGCCTTCGATTGACACTTCGCGCTCCGGGTAAAGTCCTAAACCGGTGCGAATACGGCTCAGCAGTTCAAAGTATTTTTTGTCGATACCGGTCCGGCCTGATGCGAATTGCAGCACAGATAGGCGCAGCAACAACGAACCGTCCAGATTGGCCAGGATTTCTACCTCGCCCGGTTTGAAAAGTTTGTGCAGATTCTGTTGGCGACGGTTTTCGAATGTTTCCCGTTCAAGTTTGGCACGGAAGACTTCCTTGAGTTCACCCATCTGTTTGCCTTGTGCTTGTGCCATTTCATCACGTAAGGCTGATGTTTTTTCTTCCAACTGGCGGGCATATTGTTCTTTGAGGGCATTAATCTGCTGTTGATGATGTTGTTTTTCACTGCGCAGTTCGTTTTGTATATTTTCAATATTTTGTACGATGGCAGGTATATCCACATCAACGGACGGGTCATTTTCAGAGAGTGGCATACCGCTGGCACGTGCGATTTGTAATCGCTGATTGCGCGCTTTTATTACCAGTTCTTCGTAGCTGCCGGGTTTTTTGCGCCATTGCTTGATTTGTTTGGCAAGATTCAAGGCATTTTCCGCAAGTTTAATACCCATACGCGGATGTTCCGGCCATTTTCCCCTGATACCATCGGAATAGGCGAGTGCATCGGTCAACCATTGGCGTGCAGCAGCATAAGTTGCCGGTGTATAACGTTTACTGCCACCACGGCTTGCCAGTAGCAGTGCGGCATCTGTTTTTTCCAGTATGCCGGGGAGTTTGGCTTTTAACACGGCCATAAATTGATTTTTTGCATTGGCTGCAAGTTCGCTGGCCTCATTGAACTGGCCTTGTTCGAAGGCGTGAATCAGATTGGTCGTCGTCGCCTCGGCATTGTTGAGCGCGGTATTCGGGATATTTCCGGCTGCTTCCTTGGCGGCTTGCTCCAGTGTCAGCAGTTTTGTGTATTTTGCATTGAAATCGCGGGCTGTCCTTTTTGCCGTGGATAGCGCCTCATCCGCTTCTTGTAGAGCCTGCTTCCGGCCTTCGTCATCTCTACGTCGATCTGCCATCAATGCAGCACCGAGCAGAGCTTGCGCACGGGCGGCGGTATCCGGTGCAAAACGATGTGCAGGATTGTTCAGGAACGTATTGATTTCAAGCGATAGTGTATCCAGTGTTTCCTCAGCCATGAGTGCTTGCGGGAACAGAAAAGGCAGCAGTAAGGCGGCAAAAAACAACTTACGAAAGTTCAATAGCGATTCAGGCAAGGTTCAACATCCTTTCAAGCGATAATTTGCCCCAACGCTGATCTTCGGCGGGCACGCGAATCGGGTGCGCGACATGTCCGGCCTCGATTTCCTGCAATGCGGCCAGCAAATGCGGTGGGTCGGTGCGAAACATCGTTGAACACATGCAAACGGTGGGTGAGAGGAAATAAACCGGATTATCAGGATGTTGCAGGCGCAGACGATTAACCAGATTCAGCTCGGTGGCGATAGCAAATACCTGTCCGGCAGGCGCTTTTTTGACGTATTGAATAATGGCTTCGGTGGAACCGACAAAATCGGATGTTTCGCAAACTGCGCGCGAGCACTCGGGATGCGCCAGAATTTCAATGCCCGGATGCTCTTTACGCATGGCATCGGCGTGCTGCGCTTTGAACAGCTGATGCACCGAGCAAAAACCTTTCCACAAAATCAACCGTGTCCGCTCAATAGCTTCAATGGTGTTGCCACCTAGCGGCTGTGCCGGATCCCAGATGATCATATCATCTTCCGGTATACCCATCGCCAGAGCTGTATTTTCGCCGAGGTGTTGATCAGGGAAGAAGAGCACCTTTTCCCGCCGCTCCCATGCCCAATTTAATACCTTTTCGCAATTCGACGAGGTGCAAACCACACCGCCGTGCTCGCCACAAAATGATTTTAAGGCTGCTGTTGAATTGATATAGGTCACCGGTGTGACCCTTTCGTCCGGCTGCTGAATTACTTCGGCGAGTTCCTGCCAGCAGCGACGCACTTGTGTATCGTCAGCCATGTCGGCCATTGAACAACCGGCAGCCAAATCGGGAAGAATCACTGTCTGTGCATCCGAAGTGAGAATGTCGGCTGTTTCAGCCATAAAATGAACACCGCAGAAGATGATATAGGGGGCATCTGTTTGTGCGGCAAGCTGTGCCAGTTTCAGCGAATCGCCGGTTACATCGGCAAAGCCGATGACTTCCTCACGCTGGTAGTGGTGGCCGAGAATCAGCACTTTTTCGCCCAGCCGGGCACGTAACTGGCGTATTTCATCAAGAATATCGATTTCGGGGGTATCGTAAAGTTCCTGCATCAATGCGGTATTGTTCATATCGGCAAGTGTCGAAGGGTGTCTATGCGATGTCAATGTGTGGACATCGCAATTTTTTTATTGAGCGGGCTATGGTATCGCTGAGATTGGCGGCTATCATTCTCGCATGCCTTCGTTTATTCAGGATTCACTTCTTTCGGATAACCCGCTTTCGGTCAGTGAACTCACTGCGCGTATCAAGCAGGTGTTGGAGCAGGGGTTTGCCAGAGTGCAGGTCACCGGTGAGGTCTCAAGATTAACGGCACGCGCTTCCGGACACGCTTATTTCACCATCAAAGATGCCAACGCTGCACTTGGCGCGGTGATTTGGAAATCGACGACCATGCGGCTGAGCGTATTGCCGGAGGAAGGCAAGCAATACATTTTCCATGGTCATTTATCGCTTTATGCGCCGCAGGGACGCTATCAACTGGTGGTTTCACGATTGGAAGTTGTCGGCGGCGGTGCACTGGCGGCGGAATTTGAGCGTCGCAAACAGGATTTTGCCGCACGGGGCTGGTTCGATACCACCCGGAAGCAGCAAATTCCGTCGCTGCCCAAACATATCGGTATCGTTACCTCGGCCACTGCGGCTGCCTTGCAGGATGTGCGTAAAGTGCTCGCGACCCGCCCGGGTTGGTTGAAACTGACGCTTGCTTCGACATTGGTTCAAGGCAAAACCGCGCCCGGCGGCATCGCTTCCGCTCTTAAACAGTTGCAAAATCTGCCGAGCCCACCCGATGTTATTTTGCTGGTGCGTGGCGGTGGCAGTCCCGAAGATTTATGGTGTTTTAACGATGAAATCGTCGTCCGTGCGATGGTCGATTGTGCCATTCCGATTATTAGTGGTATCGGTCACGAAATTGATAACACGCTGGCCGATTTTGCTGCCGATTTGCAGGCTGCAACACCCTCGAATGCCGCAGAAATGGCTTGTCCTGCGAGTGAAACGCTACGTCGCCAGATGCCACGTATCGCTCTACTCGGCCAACTTTTACGCCATCAAACCGCGCATGCACGCAAGACCAGCGAACAGGCGGCAACCCGGCTTAGCCATCGCTGGCAGTCGTTACGGGATGAGCAGCGCATGCGGCTTGATCGTTCGCAACAGGCGGTGCAATTGCTGCGCGATAATTTTACGCCCCGGTTGCGTCAGGAAATCCGTTTGTTGCAGACGCAATTGGACAATCTCGGGCCGCAAGCTGTGCTGAAACGCGGTTATGCATTGCCGCTGGATGAACACGGGCGGCTTATCCGTTCGATACATGATATTCAAGCGGGTGATACACTTAACATCCGCTTGCACGACGGAAAAGCAGCCACTCAAGTGCAGAAGGTGCAAAAACCATGAGTTTTTTGTTTTTTAATGAGCGCCTAAACGCATATTTTTTTCTGCTCGGTGTTGTTATCCTGCTTTTTCCCGTTGCTTCTTTTGCGCAAACATGGGAAGTGGTGCAAGGCGATGTAATCAGTATTGAATTACCTGTATCTGCCAATTCGACGGATATTCACGCATTCGGAAAATCATGGCCGTTGAAACGCCTGGACAGCCAACACATCCGCACATGGATTGGTGTCGATCTGGCGACCAAACCGGGCAGGTATACGATTCAAATCCGCAGTGGGAAAAGCCATGAAACGCAGCATATTGATGTCAAAAAAGGCAGCTTCCGCATTTCGCGTATTGAGGTAAAAAAGAAAATGGCAGTATTTGATGCCAAATCGCTCAAACGTATACGCGCCGATCAGGCTGCTATTCGTGCCACCTATGCAATGCGGCTCCCTGAAACTCCAGATATCAGCATCGCTTTTCAGCCCGTTCAAGGCATTGTTTCCACGCCATTCGGCGCGCAACGTTTTGTTAACGGCGAACCGCGTTCACCGCATTCCGGCTTGGATATTGCAGCTCCCGAAGGCACGCCGATTCTCAATCCGTTGGCAGGTCGTGTGCTGCTTGCCGAATCCATGTATTTGAATGGTAATACTGTTGTCATCGGGTATGGGAATGGGTTGGTGATGGTCTATTCACATATGCGGAAACTGCTTGTGCATAAAGGCGAATGGCTTAAGGGTGGCGCGATGATTGGAAAAGTGGGGCAAACCGGACGCGCCACAGGTCCGCATCTGCACTGGGGTGTACGTTTTAATAATGCCCGCATCAATCCGCTTTCGCTGCTCAAATAAGCGCTTGAGAAATATCTGAATCATACAAACCCGCCCCTTTTCAATTTCTTGCCGCCATGTCATGCTTTGCTTCACGCATGCGATTAAGGAGAAAATATATTGACCGCGCAAAAGAACGTATTGATTATCGAAGATGAAGAAAATATTCAGGGTATTCTTGCCACTTTCATTGAGCGCTATTTCAAAGATTACGACATGCAGGTCAGTATTAAACCGCTGCAAGATCCGATTGCCGGTTTGTATGAGTTAAGTATGCACAGCGAAGAATACGATCTCGTTATTTTGGATATTCGTTTGCCTAAGCTGTCCGGTGATGAAATTTACAACAGTATTTCGCACGTTAATCCGGATATGGCCAATCGCATTTTGTTTGTCACCGGTTATTCGGAAGACCTCACTGATCGTTGGCCCGACAAAAAATTCAATATCCTTGAAAAACCTTTTCGTTATCATAATTTAAAGGAAAATATAGATAATATCCTAGACCTCTGAACGGAGTTTGCGGCGCATGCCAGAGCAGAAATATAAAGATTCGTGGATCGCCGGATTTAAAGAACATCGGATTGCGCTTGGCGTAGCGGCTACCGCTTCGCTCATGGTCGTGGGCCTGCTTGCGTTTACGCCTGATACCCCACCTGATACCCCGCCTGATACCCCACCGGATACGCTGCCTGATACCCCACCGGATACGCTGCCTGAACGCAGCATAAACACCGAAACGCACGAGCCGGACAAACAATATCAACAGCATGCGTCTCCGCTGTATGCAATTCCACAACGCAATTCCGTAAAAAAAGACACACAAAAAAAAGCATCTCCGCAGGAAGTCGCTGCAAACCGTAGTAAGCCGGTCACCAAACCCGCTATTCCCGTAAGCAAGCCCGCGTCTGTGCCTGTAACAAATCACGTAACAGATCAAAAAATGAGACTTCCGAAAATACCAATAACAAGCAAAATAAAGCCTTCAGTAAAACGGATTCCAGATACACATCGGTCGAGTACACAGAGGCCAGATGCACATCAGGCTATTTTCTTTGTGCAAACCGGCGCTTACCGCGAACGCAACAGTGCTCAGAAACAAGCCGCATCCCTGATGCAAAAAGGCTGGAACAGCATGCTTACCCGCAATGCCAAAGGGCTGCATGTTGTTCGTGTCGGCCCGGTGACGAATTGGGCGGCGGCCAAGGCATTGCTTCGCCAGCTTAAAAGCAAAGCGCATCTTTCCGGGTTTATTATTCAGGGCGATAAATGAGAAGTGGCGGCAGCGGCTGTGTCGCTGCCGGACATGAACAAACCGCAGAAGCAGGTGCGGAAATCCTGCGCGCAGGCGGCAATGCCGTTGATGCTGCTGTAGCCGCTGCATGCATGTCGTTTCTTGCCGAACCGGTGCTCACCGGAGCTGGCGGCGGTGGTTTTATGCTGTTGCGTCAGCCAGATGGAAAAGCAACGCTGCTTGATGGTTTTGCCCGCATGCCGCATAGGCGGTTAACATCGTTGCCGGAAATCGATTTTCGTGCTGTTCCTGTCGATTTCGGTGATACGGTACAAACCTTCCATATCGGACGCGCCTCGGTTGCCACACCGGGGCTGTTATCATTGCTGTTTTCCGCGCAGCAACGCTTCGGACGCATGCCCGTCCGCGAGGTCATCGCTCCGGCTGTTCATGCTGCTCGCGACGGTCTAAGGCTGAATGCCTTGCAATCATCATTTATTCATCTGCTCAATCCGATTCTTTCATCCACCGTTGATTGCCGTGCTTTGCATAGCTGTGGCGGAACGCTGCTCAACGAAGGTGAATTATTCCGCAATCCTGATCTGGGCAATCTGCTCGAATTTCTGGCCATTGAAGGTATTGACGAAATGTACAAAGGGGATGTGGCGCAAAGTATTATCGCGGCAACAGCAGCCGGTGGTTTGCTCACTATGCAGGATATGCAGCAGGCACAGGTTATTGAACGCAGGCCGCTTTGCATCAAGGCATTGGACGGTATGTTGCTGACCAATCCGCCACCATCATCCGGCGGGTCGCTGGTTGCTTTTTCGTTGTTACTACTTGAAAAGCTTCGCAGGCAATGCCGTGAGCCACTTTCCGTTCTACTGGCTGCATGCCTTGCCCAGGCAGCGGAAATACGCAATTCGGATTTCGATGCAAAGATTCATAAGCTCGATTTTGCAGAAGGTTTTCTGTGCGAGAAGAAATTAATCAAACACACAAATAAAATAAAGCAACATATTGATAATAAAGAATATTCTTTTAACAAAGAAACTGCAAACCGACACGGAAGCACTACCCATATCAGTGTGCTGGACGGCGATAATATGGCTGTATCCATGACGGCAAGCAACGGTGAAGGTTCAGGCGTGATTGTTCCCGGAACAGGGATTCATCTGAACAACATGCTCGGAGAGGAGGACATCAATCCGCTTGGTTTTCACCGGCTTGCCGGTGGTGAAACGCTGTCTTCGATGATGGCCCCGACAATTGTTGAACAACATGGACATCCGGCGCTCATTCTCGGCAGTGGTGGTTCCAACCGGCTGCGCGGCGCGATTTTGCAAGTTTTATTTCACCACATAGCGGAAAACATGCCGCTTGAAGACGCCGTTCTTGCCGGACGCATACACAACGAAGCCGATGTGCTGGATGTTGAACCGGATGCGCTTTCGCCTGCTGAAGAGAAGGCTTTGATTGAATGCGGCTGGAATATCAAACGCTGGTCGCAAGCGTCTGTATATTTCGGCGGTGTGCACGCCATTGCCGTCAACGATAAGGGCAGTGTCGAAGCCGCAGGTGATCCGCGTCGCGGAGGAGCGGTCGCGTGGGCATAGAGGCAATCATCGGATTGGGCGGCAATGTGGGTGATGTGCCGGAGACGTTTACTTCTGCACGTTCAATATTGGTAGCCGGTGATGATATTCGTCTGCTCGCTTCTTCAAATCTGTATCGCTCACCGCCGATGGGTCCGCAAAATCAGCCGGATTATCTGAACGCGGTTATCGTCGTGCAAACAACATTACCGGCGTTGCAACTGCTGCGCCGCATGCAGGCGATTGAATTGCAGCACGGACGCACGCGTAGCGGCAAGCGTTGGGGCAAACGCACCCTTGATCTTGATTTGATTGCCTACGACGATGCGCAGACGTATTCGGAGGCGTTGATTTTACCGCATCCCGGCATGGCCGAACGCATGTTTGTGCTGCAACCGCTGTGCGATGTTCGGAAAAACTGGCAGCATCCGGCAGACGGGAAAAACGCGTTGCAATTGTTACACGATTTACAGTGTACAGGCATCGCTTTATTGGCACAGGGAGAAGTCTGGTAATGCAGGATTTACATCTGAAACATATTGCCATCGAAGGCCCGATTGGCATCGGTAAAACCACGCTGGTTAATGCTCTCGCCGACAAGCTGCAAGCCAAACCGCTGCTTGAACGCATCGACGACAATCCGTTTATTAACCTGTTTTACGAAAACCCGGAACGTCATGCGTTGCCGGTGCAGCTTTCCTTCCTGTTTTCCCGCCTGAAGCAGTGGCAGGCGCTGAACCAGCAGGAATTATTTCATCAGGGCATGATTACCGATTATATTTTCGCCAAAGATCGCCTGTTTGCCACGGTTACTCTCTCTGATGCCGAACTCGGCCTCTACGATCAGGTGCTGCGCGCCGTAGCTGTTGATCTGCCGCGCCCTGATCTGGTGATTTACCTGCAATCGGATGCTGAAATTATTATGCAGCGCATCAAACGCCGCGATCGCAGTTTTGAACGTAATCTGGATGCCGATTATCTCCGCCGTATCATTGCCGCCTACGATCATTTTTTCTTTCATTATCAGGAAACACCGCTGCTTATTGTGCAAACGGATAAACTGAATTTTGCTGACCGTCCCGAGGATATTGACGCTCTTCTCGTACGCATTGCAAAGATGCGTTCCAATACCGAATTTTGGGCTGATTATACAGGTTGATGTTTAACTGAGAGTGCGCTGAACAACTCCTGATTTATGTTATCAGATTACAGAGGGTGAGCAGGAATCATGTAGCGCGATACTTGTTTTTGATGTGATTGGCATGGGTAGATACGGGGATTCCGGAAAGAAAAAAAGTCTTGAAAAACGCAATATTTTCAAAGCCCCATGTTTGGTTGCGGGGGGCTGGATTTGAACCGGCTGCGTCTACATGACAAATTAGAAAGGGCCAACGATTTCTCGTCAGCCCTTGTCCTGTATGGTGCGCCCGGAGCGATTCGAACGCCCGGCCCTCAGATTCGTAGTCTGATGCTCTATCCAGCTGAGCTACGGGCGCATGTTTTTATCTAAACCTGTTTTGCTTTTATTTGTTCCATTTGTATCTGTTCCGTTTGTACCTGTTCTATTTGTACCTGCCGTAGCGCTATCGAAATCAGCATTTCCGCTTGTGTTACTTTCAACCGCTTCTTTGATAACAACCTTGTCAAGCCAAAGCTTCCAGTCCGCCATGTCAGGGCCGAACAATTCCGGAAAATCCTGATACAGCCATCCACGGTAAATCTGTCGGTTAGAGCGGATTATTTCCACGAACGCGGCGGGATTATGCACATTTTTATCGTTAATGTAAGACCCCGACTTTAATTGCAATCCCTCAGCCAGCCCAAGCAGACGAAAATGCATATCCTGAAAGGATGCATCCGCGCCTATGACCAGCGGCAAGGTAAAGCGTCGTGCCGTATTCTTTTGCAACAACACAAGCTCAATGCTGCCCTGCGCCGAAGCCGCCCAATCGGGAATATTCTGATTAACGCTGTCACCATGCGGGTCACCGGATGCGGCCAAGGGCAGTTGCCAGTCGATCTGGGCGGGTTCATCCTGCCCGCACCCCTGCAATACAAGCACAACGAATACCAGCAGACATCCCGAAAACTGGCGGAGAGAGAGGGATTCGAACCCTCGATAGGTTATTAGCCTATACACCCTTAGCAGGGGCGCGCTTTCAGCCACTCAGCCATCTCTCCATTTCATCATTTCACCTCTTGCAGAGCGCGGCGCACTATAACGAAAAAGAGCGCCTTTGCATCTATATATCCAACATCAAACTGGCGGAAGGGGTGGGATTATTCGGACTTTCGTCCTCACCCTGCGGGCCGCTTTCGCTATCGCTCTTGCGTTCAAGCCGTCTGCGTCGGCTTGTAGCCCCACATTCGCGGCTTCTCACCCGCCCTTCAGTGCTGTAAAAATCGTATGCAACACTCCAGACTATATTCTAAAACTGGCGGAAGGGGTGGGATTCGAACCCACGAAGGGTTGCCCCTTGCCGGTTTTCAAGACCGGTGCATTCGACCAACTCTGCCACCCTTCCATATTCTTCTGTGCCTGAATTTAATACTACTCCATTCGCCTCTGGCCCGGAATCTGCGCAAGATAACACGCAAATTGCGGATGACAATGCATAGGCAGAAATTTACGTAAAATACGTTAGAGCCACTTGCAAAAGTCTGGGTGGATGAAAATCGCCGTTCATGACTTTTGCAAGTGGCTCATTACACTAAGGTGAATCAATCAATCCCCTGACGCGTAAGGTATTCTTCATAAGTGCCGTGATAATCGACAATACCTTCGGAGGTAATCTCGATAATTCGGGTGGCTAATGATGAGACGAACTCACGGTCATGGCTTACGAAAATAAGCGTGCCGGGGTAGTTCTCCAGTGCTGTGTTCAGAGATTCGATGAATTCCATATCCATGTGGTTGGTTGGCTCGTCAAGCATCAGCACATTGGGATTCTGAAACATAAATTTACCGAACAACATGCGCCCTTGTTCACCGCCGGAGAGTGCTTTGACGGATTTTTTGATGTCGTTTTGTGAGAACAGCATGCGCCCGAGATTGCCACGAATTTCCTGCTCGCCGTGTTCTTTTTTCTTCCACTGCGCCATCCAGTCGAACAGGTTAATATCCTCGGAAAAATCGGCGCTGTGATCCTGCGCGTAGTAGCCGAGCGTTACATTCTCCGACCATTTGATGATGCCGTTATCCGCTTCCAGCTCACCGGCCAGACAACGCAACAGGGTGGTTTTTCCGATACCGTTCTGGCCAATCACAGCCACCCGTTCACCAACCGGAATCATCAGATTGAAATTTTCAAACAACGGCACATTGTCAAATCCTTTGCTCAGATCTTTAAGCTCCAGCGCAATGCGATAGAGCTTTTTATCCTGCGTGAAGCGGATATACGGATTCACACGGCTTGAAGGTTTCACCTCTTCCAGTTTGATTTTTTCGATTTGTTTGGCGCGCGAGGTCGCCTGACTGGATTTGGATGCATTGGCCGAGAAACGGCTGACAAAAGCTTGTAACTCGTTAATTTGTGTTTTCTTCTTCGCATTCTCGGATAGCAGGCGTTGTTGTGCCTGTGATGCTGCGGTCATGTATTCATCATAATTGCCCGGATAAATGCGCAGCTCGCCGTAATCCAGATCGGCCATGTGCGTGCAGACGCTGTTCAAGAAATGGCGATCATGGGAGATGATAATCATCGTGCTGTCGTGTTCGTTAATCACCCGTTCCAGCCAGCGGATGGCGTTAATATCCAAATTATTGGTCGGCTCATCAAGCAGGATGATTTCCGGATTTCCAAATAGTGCCTGAGCCAGTAATACGCGTAATTTCCAACCCGGTGCAATGGCTTTCATCGGGCCGTCGTGGTAGGTCACCGGAATACCCATGCTGATAAGCAGTTCACCGGCATTGGCCTCGGCGCTATAGCCGTCGAGATCGGCAAATCGCCCCTCCAGTTCACCGGCGCGCATGCCATCTGCATCGGTGAACTCGGCTTTGGCATAAATCGCATCGCGTTCTTCTTTGATTTGCCACAGTTTTTCGTAACCCATCATCACCGTATCAAGGACGCTGAATGCCTCAAATGCAAAATGATCCTGCCGTAATTTGCCCAAGCGTTCATGCAAATCGAGGCTGACTGTACCGGCAGTCGGAACGAGGTCGCCGCCGAGGATTTTCATCAAAGTCGTTTTACCGCAGCCATTCGCACCAATCAGGCCATAACGGTTGCCATCGCCAAATTTTGCCGAGATATTTTCAAACAGGGGTTTGTCCCCGAATTGCATGGTGATACCGGATGTGGAAATCAATGTGTTATGTCCTGTGGAGATTGAAGATACGTTGCAAAAGTCGGCGATATTAACGGTGGGCATAAGATATACAAGCAAAGACAAATAACGCCTGCTGTAAGCGACCTAGTTTCGCTACCCGTGGAAAATTCACGCGGATTCTGGAGTTGCGAATACGTTTATTTAACAATAAGCCCTGTCAAATAATGTTGATAGTGTTGATAGTAGGGGGGTGAAGAATGCGCGAAACTGAACCAATCATGTTCATTTGTTATGGAACTTAACTACTATGGAATGAATTCCATAGGTTAGCACTGACAAGATACTGACGATTAAAATCGTCAAACCCGTATATTGTCAAACCATGTGCGATAGTTAAAAGCCATAAAGACACCATGCTTTGCATGGGCTTGCACTGAAAGTGCATAGTTTTGAACTAGCGCGTTGGAACAATAAATATAGCCCTTAATCCAGCGCACATAAGCCAGTTCAGTTTTTCGCCCATAATGATGATAGCGCAAAACCTCCCGCACCTGATCCATCAGCCGAACAGATGTTGGCCGGAATGTTGATCTTTCGTTGACCTTTGATGGATATGACGGCAATCTAACTCCTTACTCCTTGTTTCAAGGTTAATATCTAATATCAAGGAAATCAAGGGCGTATAAGGGAGCGTAATAGATGGAAAATCAAGTCCTGTTATTACGTTAGTTAGCTGTAAAGGGAGGTAAATCGCATGCCAGAATTAGGCCAACAATTGATTTTATCAAGATGCCCACATTGCGGCGTAGATCGCCCCAGTTTGAATGTCGCTGCACAATTTGAAACCAAAAACTTTCAAGGGAATAGTGCAAGAACATGGAACTCTTATACATGCACAAGATGTGGAGGAGTTATATCTGCATGGGCACATAAAGGCAGTATCTCTATTCGTGAAATGTATCCTGCACCGATGGACGTGGATGAAGCTATACCGGGGAGAGCAAAAGAATATCTTGAACAAGCCATTAATAGCATTAGTGCTCCAGCGGGTGCTGTGATGCTTGCGGCAAGTTCCGTTGATGCGATGCTAAAAAACAAGGGGCTAGATGATGGTAGCTTATATTCTCGCATTGAAAAGGCAGTGAGAGAACACCTTATTACATCAGAGATGGGCGAATGGGCGCACAGTGTTCGATTAGATGCAAATGATCAGAGACATGCAGATAATGATGCTGCCTTACCAAATGAAAATGATGCAAAAAAAGTGATTGATTTTGTTCAAGCGTTGGGGACTTTCCTTTTTGTACTTCCAGCAAGAGTGAACCGAGGCATCCAAGATGCAGAAAACAGCTAACAAAAAGTTCGAGAGGGACATCGGCTTCGCCTCTGCCCCTCAACTACAGAATTAGAAGCCTAGGAAAGTAATATGGAATGGTTAAGTGCGTCACTTGCAGGAACGATTGTTGGCTTTCTAGCTAAAACCGGATATGACTATT
>QILF01000156.1 GCA_003233235.1 Zetaproteobacteria bacterium | reverse complement strand
GAATTGTCTGGTCGAAATCTGCCAGTCGCGCTCGCAGCCCTCTTCCTGCGAGGTGGATGTGCGCATTTTCATCGGCCAGTTCGGCCAGGTAAGCAGTTTATTCGGTACTTCGGGCGGCATGGGCATGATTTCCAGTTGGGTCACCGATTCTGCACCGTGACGGTTGGATGTGCCGATGCAATCGGAGCCGGTATCGCCGCCGCCAATTACGATGACATGCTTGCCTTCGGCTGAAATCCATTCGCTGTCAGGAATATTATCGCCGAGCGCGCGTTGGGTGTTCATCGGCAGGAAATCCATCGCAAAATGGATGCCGTTTAAGTCGCGCCCGGGCACAGGGAGGTCGCGCGATTTTTCGGCACCGCCGGAAAGCACCACCGCATCGAATTCGTCGAGTAGTTGTTTGGCAGGTATATCGACACCGATATGGGTATTGGTGCGAAATTCGACCCCTTCGGCATGCATCTGTGCCAATCGACGATCAATCACCTGCTTTTCGAATTTAAAATTCGGGATGCCATAGCGCATCAGGCCGCCGATACGGTCGCTTTTCTCGAATAAAACCACATCATGACCGGCACGCGCCAATTGTTGGGCAGCGGCCATGCCTGCCGGTCCTGAACCGACGACAGCAATGCGTTTGCCGGTTTTATGGGCGGCGATTTCGGGGACAATCCAGTCGTTCTCCCAACCTTTTTCAATGATAGCCAGTTCGATATTCTTGATGCTGACAGCATCGCCAATCAGATTAACCGTACACGCTTCCTCGCACGGTGCCGGGCAGATGCGACCGGTGAATTCCGGGAAATTATTCGTCGAATGCAGAATATCCAACGCCTCGCGCCAATTGCCGCGATAAACCGCGTCATTCCAGTCGGGAATCAGGTTGTTGACCGGACAACCGTTGTGGCAGAAGGGAATGCCACAATCCATGCAACGCGCGCCCTGACGGCTCATATCCTCGGGAAGTCTGGAAAACTCTTTGAAATGGGTAATACGATCAGCAACCGGCGCATAGCTCAGGTTCTCGCGTTCAAATTCCTTGAATCCGGTGGGTTTACCCATGCGTCAACTCCTTACCTTTTCCGGCGGCTTTTTCTGTCGCCATTTCTTGCAGTGCACGACGATAGTCAACAGGCATGACCTTGACGAATTTACCGCAATAATCATTCCAGTTGTCCAATATGCGCTGTCCGATTCGGGAGTTCGTATAATGAATGTGACGTTGAATCAGCATGCGCAAAATTGCCTGATCGTTCTGGCTCAAGGTGTGTTCAATATCCACGCGACCATGTGTTTCCATATCCGGTCCCTGATGGTCCAGTGCTTCCAGCGCATCGGCTTCAGCAGTAACCGGTTCGAGTGCGACCTGTGCCATATTGCAGCGGCTTTCGAAACTGCCGTCTTCATCAAGCACGTAGGCCACGCCGCCGCTCATACCGGCAGCGAAGTTGCGACCGGTATTGCCGAGCACCACAATCGTGCCGCCGGTCATGTATTCACAACCGTGATCGCCAACGCCTTCAACCACGGCACATGCGCCGGAATTTCTTACTGCAAAACGTTCACCGGCAACACCACGGAAATAGCATTCGCCTTCCACCGCGCCGAATAGCACAGTATTACCGACAATAATATTCTCTTCGGCGACGAGCGATGAGGATGCGGGCGGATAGATGATAATACGTCCGCCGGACAAGCCTTTACCGACATAATCGTTACCTTCGCCGGATAGTTCGATGGTCACCCCGCGTGCCAGCCATGCGCCGAGGCTTTGCCCGGCGGTTCCCTTGGCTTTAATGACGATGCTGTCTTCCGGCAGGCCGGTTTGGCCGAATTTTTTAGCTATTTTACCGGAAAGCATGGTTGCGAAGGTGCGATCCACATTACAAATCGGCGTTTCAATCACTACCGGTTTGCCATCTTCCAGCGCCGGTTTAGCCTGTGCGATGAGTTTGTTATCAATCAACTTATCCAGCCCGTGGTTCTGTTTTTCGCAGTGGTAAACCGCCGTTCCCTTGGCATCGACTTGATGCAGCAGCGGCGAGAGATCTAGGCCTTCTGATTTCCAGTGTTTGATGGCTTCTTCGGTATCCAGCATATCGACGCGACCGATAAGTTCGTTGAAGGTGCGGAAACCCAATTCAGCCATGATTTCACGCGCTTCTTCAGCGATGAACATGAACAAATTGACGACATCTTCCGGTTTTCCGACGAATTTTTTACGCAGTTCCGGGTCTTGCGTAGCGACACCGACAGGACAGGTGTTGAGATGACATTTGCGCATCATAATACAACCCTCGGCGATCAGTGCGATGGTGCCGAATGCGATTTCATCTGCGCCGAGAAGTCCGGCAATTACCACGTCGCGTCCGGTGCGCATTTGGCCGTCGGATTGCAGTGTTGTGCGACCACGCAGGCGATTGAGCACCAGTGTCTGCTGCGTTTCGGCCAGCCCTAATTCCCACGGTGAACCGGCATGCTTGATGGAGGTCAGCGGGCTTGCTCCCGTGCCGCCGTCGTGGCCTGCAATCACCACATGATCGGCATGCGCTTTGACTACGCCTGCGGCAATGGTGCCGACGCCGATTTCGGAAACGAGTTTCACCGAAATATCAGCATCGGTATTGGTGTTTTTCAAATCGAAAATCAGCTGGGCCAGATCTTCGATTGAATAAATATCATGATGTGGTGGCGGAGAAATCAGGCCGACGCCGGGTGTGGAATGGCGTACACGACCGATGCGTTGATCGACTTTATGGCCGGGCAATTGGCCGCCTTCGCCGGGTTTGGCGCCCTGCGCCATCTTAATCTGAATCTGATCGGCATTGGCCAGATATTCGCCGGTGACGCCAAAACGACCGGAAGCGACTTGTTTAATGGCGCTGCGCATCGAGTCGCCGTTTTCCAGTGGTGTGAAGCGCTCGGTTTCTTCGCCGCCTTCGCCAGTATTGGATTTGCCGCCAAGCCGGTTCATGGCAATGGCCAGTGTGGAGTGTGCTTCGTGAGAAATCGAACCGAAACTCATTGCACCGGTGGCGAAACGTTTGACGATATTCCCCGCCGCTTCCACCTCATCAAGCGGAATCGAATTACCGTTTTTGAACTTAAACAAGCCGCGCAGGGTGAGCAGACGACCATTCTGGTCGTTAATCATTTGCGCGTACTCTTTGTACTGTTTGTAATCGTTGCTGCGTACCGCATGTTGTAAAGTGGCAATCGTTTCAGGCGTGAGTGTGTGTTCTTCGCCATTCTTGCGCCAAGCGTATTGACCGCCGACATCTAGGGCGTTGCGATAACCCGGTGTTTGCGCAAACGCCGCGCGATGCAGGCGCACGGTTTCTTCGGCGATTTCGGCCAAGCCTGCGCCTTCAATCTGCGTTGGCGTGCCGGTGAAATAGGCACTGATAAATTCGCTGGACAGGCCGATAGCCTCAAAAATCTGCGCACCGCAGTAGGATTGGTAAGTGGAAATCCCCATTTTGGACATCACTTTATAGAGACCCTTGCCAATAGCTTTGACGTAACGGGTACGGATTTCTTCGCGTGGAATATCATCCGGTAGCATGCCGCAACGCTGCATGTCGTAGAGTACTTCAAAGGCCATGTAGGGATTGATGGCTTCTGCACCGTAGCCGGCCAACGTTGCAAAATGATGCACTTCGCGAGCCGTTCCGGATTCGATGACCAGACCGGTTTCGGTTCTTAATCCCTGACGAATCAGATGCTGGTGTACGGCAGATGTGCCGAGCAGCGATGGCATGGCAATATGGTCGGCATCAACACCACGATCCGATAGGATGATGATGTTGTACTGTTCGTTGACTGCTTCTTCAGCTGCGGCGCAAAGTTTATCAATGGCGGCTTGCATGCCGTTTGCGCCTTCGCTGGCCGGATAACACATCGACAGCGTGATGGTGCGGAACTTACCGTCGGTGATGCGGTCAATATGGCGAATTTTCTCCAAATCAACGTTGTCGAGTATCGGTTGGTGTACTTCCAGACGCAGATGCGGTGTTGTTTCGCTTAAACCGAGCAGGTTAGGGCGCGGACCGATGATTGAAGTCAGGCTCATAACCATTTCTTCGCGAATCGGATCAATCGGTGGATTGGTCACCTGCGCGAATAGCTGGCGGAAATAATTGCTCAAATGGCGTGGTTTGCCGGAAAGCACGGCCAGCGGGTTATCATTGCCCATCGAACCGGTGGCTTCCTGACCGGAAACGGCCATCGGGGTCATCAGAAATTTCAAATCTTCCTGCGAATAGCCGTAGGCCTTCATGCTTTGCAGCAGCGTATCGTGATCGTGCGGCATGGTTGGAATTTCTTCCGGCAGGTCTTCGAGTTGAATCTGGGTTTCGGCGAGGATTTTACGGTACGGGAGGGCCGATGCCAACGTGTTTTTGATTTCCTCGTCATCAATGATACGCCCTTCTTCGAGGTCGATAAGTAGCATTTTTCCGGGTTGTAAACGCCATTTTTTGACGATCTTTTCTTCCGGAATATCCAGTACACCCATTTCGGATGCACCGACAACCAGTCCGTCGTCGGTAATCAGGTAGCGGGCCGGACGCAGGCCATTGCGATCCAGTGTTGCACCAATCTGGCGACCATCGGTGAATGCGACTGCTGCCGGACCGTCCCACGGTTCCATCAGGGCTGCATGGTGTTCGTAGAAGGCTTTGCGCTCGTCATCCATCAGTTGATTGCCGGCCCATGCTTCGGGGATCATCAGCATGGCTGCATGTGCCAGTGAATAGCCGCCGATATACAGCAGTTCCAGCGCATTATCGAAACTGGCAGTATCCGATTGACCTTCATTGATGATTGGCCACAGACGATTCAAATCGTCACCAAGCGTGTCGGAATGCATCGAATGACGGCGCGCGTTCATCCAGTTGATATTGCCGCGCAGGGTGTTGATTTCGCCATTGTGCGCAACCATGCGGAACGGGTGGGCGAGTTCCCATGCCGGGAAAGTATTGGTCGAAAAACGCTGATGCACCAGCGCCAGCGCACTGGTAAAACGCGTGTCTTGCAAATCTTCAAAGTAGGCGGCGACCTGATGCGACAGGAACATGCCTTTATACACAATCGTGCGTGATGACATCGAGGTGATGTAGAAGGTGGCGGCATCATCGAAACCAAGCGCGCCGATGCGGCTGTTAATCACCTTGCGAGTGACGAATAGCTTACGTTCAAAGGCATCCTGATCGGCAAAACCTTCACCGCGAGCGATGATAACCTGCTCAATTACCGGCTCGCAGGCCAGCACACTTTCCGGTAGATCGGCGCGAACGGCATTCACCGGAACTTCGCGCCAACCGAGCGCCTTATTACCTTCTTCGTTTATTGTTTGTTCGATAATTGATTTGCAGGTGTCACGATGCTCGGCTTCTTTGGGAAAGAAAACCATGCCGACACCATAACTACCGCTTTCCGGCAGACGAATACCGAGTTCGGTTGTTTTCGCGGCAAAAAAATCATGCGGCAACTGGGTAAGAATACCCGCGCCATCACCTTCGCGCGGGTCGGCACCGGAAGCGCCACGGTGGGTCAAACGAAGCAGGATTTCCAAGCCTTTTTGCACAATGTCATGGCTCTTTTCATTGCGGATATTGGCAATAAAGCCGACACCGCAGGCATCGTGCTCACGCGCCGGGTCGTACATGCCCTGTTTTCGTGGCAGACCGATCGCCTTGCTTGGCATCTTTTCGGTGCAATCGTTCATGCAAACTCCCTAAATCTTTGCGTAAAGCTCGGAAATAATTCAATCGAAGTTGAACTGTTTCCGTGTGCGGCGGGGCGAATTTTGCCTCCTGCTGCGGGGTGCGCAATATATAGAAAAGTGACGGTTTTCTCCAGTCTGTTGAAATTACCGGCTTGTTGTGGTCAGTAGGTCGAACTGGTTTATCATGCGAAAAGTCTGTTTTCTTGCGTGGATGGCGGAAATGTTTGTGAGTATGTACACTTCGCATAACTTGAAGACGGTACCTTTCCTGCTGCATTTCTGATTGTTCCAAACGGGGCGTTCAGATGGAGACGTTCAGATGGAGACGTTCAGATGTAAGCAGGCGGACCGAAGCGGAAAGGAAGCGATGAACGAGAAAAAACCAACGACTGCGGCGACGCTGTTGCGCGCCAAGCAGCATAACGAACGAACAACATGGCTGACCGCCTACGATGCGGTCGCTGCCAAGATTGCCGAAACTGCAGGTGTGGATGTGCTGCTGGTCGGCGATTCGCTCGGCATGGTTTGTTTAGGTCTTGATTCCACCATTCCCGTGACCCTCAATCAGATGATTCATCATACCGCTGCCGTGGTGCGCGGGCGGAAAAATGCATGGGTGGTGTGCGATTTGCCGTTCGGAAGTTATCAGAAATCGCCCGAACAGGCGTTTGAGACATCCGTTCGTGTGTTGCAGGAAAGTGGCTGTGATGCAGTTAAACTGGAAGGCGGCGAACCGATGGCGCAAACGATTCGCTTTCTTGCGGACAGAGGCATTGCGGTGGTCGCGCATATCGGTTTGACACCACAATCAGTGAAAAAATTCGGCGGTTACGGTAAACGCGGCAAAAGTGCCGATGAACAGGCACAGTTAAAACGCGATGCGGCTGCGGTTTACGCGGCGGGTGCGGTGGCCGTGGTGTTGGAGAATATCCCACACGATTTGGCGCGGGTAATCACCGGAAACTCACCAATTCCGACGGTTGGTATCGGTGCGGGGCCGGATTGTGATGCACAGGTGCTGGTGTGGCACGATTTATTGGGGATTTCCGAACAAAACCCGCCATTTGCACCGGCTTATGCCGATGTGCGCGGTGTGATGGATGAGGCGATTTCCCGCTGGGCGGAAGATGTGCGGCAGGGACGTATTTCCGAATGAATGTCCAAACGAGTGCCCGAATGAACACCCGAACCTCCCATCGAATGGCTGAAAGCATGAAAACAGTCGCAACGACCGGCGAATTGCGCAGTTTGTTGGCCATGCCGCGCGGCAAGGATCGTATTGCGCTGGTGCCGACGATGGGTTGTTTGCACCAAGGGCATGTGGCACTGATGCGCAGGGCAAAAGATTTTGCCGATATTGTGGTGGTCAGTATTTATGTAAATCCGCTGCAATTTGGGCCGAATGAGGATTTCGATGCCTATCCGCGAAGTTTTGAGCAGGATTGTGCGGCTTGCGAATCGGCAGGGGTGGATATTGTTTTCCATCCGCAAACGCTGTATCCGGGCGGCGAAGCGCAGGTACGTTTGGCGGCTGGCGGTTTAGCCGATGCTTTGTGCGGCGCAAAGCGTCCGGGACATTTCGATGGCGTAGCAATGGCGGTCGCGGTTTTATTCAACACCGTGCAGCCGGATGTAGCGGTATTCGGTGAAAAAGACTGGCAGCAACTGGCCATGATTCGGCGCATGGTCAGCGATTTGCAATTTCCCGTTGAAATTATCGGCGTAGAAACCGTACGCGAGGCTAACGGGTTGGCGATGAGTAGTCGCAACCGCTATTTATCGGATGCCGAGCGCCAGCAGGCGCTGGTTTTGAATAAGGCGCTAAACACGATGTGGAAGAAAGCGGCAGAAGGGGAATCTGATGCGGAAGTTCTTATCTCGTTAGGCCGCAACATGCTTGCCGGGGCCGGTTTGCAGCCAGAGTACCTTGAAATTCGTGATGCCGATGATTTAACGCCGATTTCCCGTATCGGACACCACGTTGCACGCGCCTTTATTGCCTGCCAAGTCGGTCCGGCGCGACTGATTGATAATATGCCTATTTCTAATGCATCCATTTCTTTGAAAATGAACAAAATGACGGAGATGCCATGAATATCACCATGCTGAAATCGAAAATCCACCGGGTTACGGTGACCCATGCCGAGCTGGATTACGAAGGCTCCTGTGCCATTGATCTCGACCTGCTGGAGGCGGCGAATATTTTGCCGTTCGAGCAGTTGCACATTTACAACGTGACTAACGGCGAACGCTTTACTACCTATGCCATCGAAGCGCCGCGCGGATCCGGTACGATTGGCGTCAACGGTGCAGCGGCGCACAAGGCCAATGCCGGTGATTTGCTGATTATTTGCACCTATGCGGAGATGGAAGCGGGTGCAGCGCGGAATTTCAGTCCGGTGCTGATTTATGTCGATGCGGATAACGCCATCGCGCATTGCAGCAACGGCAAATGGGTTGCTATTTAACAAAATGGGCCGCTACTTAAAAAATAGGCTGCTGTTTTAAGATGAGTCGTCCGATTCTGCTTTTGCGTCTCGTTCTATTCGCCATTGCATCCGTACTTGTGACGGTATCGTGCACGTCGCAGACACCGGATGTACACGAATCGCGTTTTATGATGGGTACGCTGGTGCAGTTTACCCTTGCCGATATAGAAAAGGACAAGGCGCTGGATGCGATTCATGCCGCTGCCGATGAAATGCAACGCGTGGCCGATGCATTTACGATTTATGGCGATAAAGCCAATGCCGTCAAAGCGTTTAACGCCTCGAAACCGGGGAGTCGCGTGATTTTGCCGGAAGAGGTGAGCGATGTATTGCAAACATCGTTGCGCATTTCCAAACAGAGCGGTGGTGCATTCACGCCTGCTATCGGTTCGCTTTCCCTGTTATGGGGTTTTTCGTTGCCTAATCCGCCAGTGCAACCACCCGCCGAAACCGCTATTAAGCACGCGCTGCGTGGTGTGGATACGGACCTGATTGAATTCGACGGAAAAACATGGAAACGCCTGCATGCGGAAACAAAACTTGATTTCGGCGGCATTGCCAAGGGTTATGCAATTGACCGTGGTATTGAAGTGCTCAGGGAACACGGTATTCGCAATGCTATTGTCGATGCTGGCGGTGATTTACGCGCTATCGGCAGCCACAACGGCAAGCCATGGCGTATCGGTATACGGCATCCAAGACAGGCAGGAAAAATATTTGGCTGGCTGGAGGTTCATGGCGATATAAGTATTGTAACCTCAGGGGATTACGAGCGCTTTTTCATGTATAACGGAAAACGATACCATCATATTCTCAATCCCGCGTCCGGCCATCCCGCAAGGCGCAGTATCAGTGCCACTGTCATTGCCAAAAACGCTACCCTTGCCGATGCTTGGAGCACGGCCCTTTTTGTTCAAGGCGCTAAAGCACTGCCACTGCTGAATGCAAAAGGCATGCAGGGAATCGTCATGGATGCCGGACAGAAAATCTATACGGGTTCCGTTGCGCTGGTTCCCTTTCATCTCGAAAATAGCAAAGCGGTTGAAGAATGATTCACCATCTACATTTTATGCTAGGGAAGCTCTCATCAAACCGGAGTTATTCAGAGCTTCCCTAGATATGCGAAAGAAAGGTGTGATTAAAACGCAGATTAAACGTTAAAGCGGAAATGCAATACGTCGCCGTCGTGGACGACGTATTCTTTGCCTTCCAGTCGCATTTTACCTGCTTCACGGGATTTTGTTTCGCCGCCGAGAGAGACAAAATCATCATAGGCGATGGTTTCGGCACGGATAAAACCCTTCTCGAAATCGGTGTGGATGACGGCTGCAGCCTGCGGCGCGGTATCACCGCGATGAATCGTCCATGCGCGCACCTCCTTGACCCCGGCGGTAAAATAGGTGATTAATTTAAGCAGTGTATAGGCCTCGCGAATGACGGTATTCAGCCCCGGTTCTGAAAGTCCCAAATCGGCAAGGAATTCCGTTTTCGATTCGTCATCCATTTCGGCCAGCTCGGATTCGATTTGTGCTGAAATCACAGCGACGCGTGCATTCTCGCCTGCGGCGTGCTCACGCACCGCATCGACCAATGCATTGCCGTCGGGCAGTGAATCATCGCCGACATTGGCGATATACAGCACCGGTTTGGCAGTCAGCAGGCAAAGCTCTTTAATATATTCGCGTTCGTCTTCATTCAGGCCGTGACGGCGCACGGTTTGGCCATCTGCCAGATTTTTTTTAAGTTTTTCCAGCAGCGCCAGCAAGGCCAGCGCGTCCTTATCGCCGGTTTTTGTCTGTTTTTGTGCACGTTCCACCGCTTTATCCACGGTTTCCATATCCTTGAGCATCAGTTCGGTGTCAATGATTTCAATATCGGCCAGCGGATCGACGGAACCGGAAACATGGGTGACATTGTCATCTTCAAAACAACGTACGACATGTGCAATAGCCGAGCATTCGCGGATATTTGCAAGAAATTTATTGCCCAGTCCTTCACCGCTGGCAGCACCTGCGACCAGACCGGCAATATCTACAAATTCAACCACGGCATGCTGCATTGCCTGCGGTTTAACAATTTCGGCGAGCGCATCCAGACGCGAATCGGGTACAGGTACGATGCCGACATTCGGGTCGATGGTGCAAAACGGATAATTGGCCGCTTCTGCGCCGCCGCCGTTAAGTGCGTTAAACAGCGTTGATTTTCCAACGTTGGGAAGGCCTACAATACCGATACTTAATGCCATGGGTTATTGCTCCTGAAGGTGTAAATGCATGTGGTTGCTGGCCAGTGCCAGTTCGCCATCAAGCAGGGTGGAAATTTCATGGTTCAGTGCTGAAAAAATCCGTTCTTCCTGCTGACGTTCGTCGGCGCTGGATTTACCGAGCACCCATGCGGTGACATCGGTATGAACCGGCGGGCGGCCAATGCCGATTTTGACGCGCTGGTAGCCGGTATCCGGCAGGTGCTGATTAAGCGAACGCAGGCCGTTGTGGCCGCCGTGGCCGCCACCGGACTTAAGACGAAATTTTCCCGCAGCAAGATCAAGGTCATCGTAAACAACAAAGATATTTTCCGTTGTTATGCTGTAGTAGCGCACCAGTGGCGCGATACTTTCGCCGGAGTTATTCATAAAGGTTTGCGGTTTAATCAATAGTACTTTGTCGCCATTTCGATTCCATTCGGCGGTTTCGGCACGAAAACGAGGGGCTGCGGCAAAGCGCAGCCCCTGTTTTTCGGCCAGTGTATCAACAAAGCGGAAACCGATGTTGTGGCGCGTTTTTTGGTACTTATTGCCCGGATTGCCCAGACCAACAAGCAGTTTCATGCTCGTTCCGGTCAGGAATCAGCGTTTTCAGAATCCGCTTCGCCTTCGGTCGTTTCATCCGCGACGGCTTCGACAGCTTCGTCTTCGCTTGGTTCAACTTCGACCTTCGGAGCGGCAACGGACAGCACGGTGAAATTTATATCGTGCGGAATTTCAACGCCGTCCGGCAGGGCGATATCTTCGACATGCACGGCATCGCCGATGTCCATTTGCGCACAAAAGATGTCAATCGAATCGGGAATACTGTCGGCGCGGCAGGCGACTTCCAAGGAGTGACGGATGGTTTCAAGAATGCCGCCCTTGATATCACCGGGACATTTTTCGAAATTGATGGCATTAATCGGAACTTCGACATGTACGATATCAGCGGCGGATACCCGGTGAAAATCAATATGCATAGCTTCTTCACGTACCGGATGCCACTGCACATCTTTGACCAGACCTTTATTGGAGCCGCGTGCGCCCTTGATTTTAATTTCTACGATGGAGGTGTAAAACGCTTCTTGATCAAGCAGTTTGGCAGTGCTCATGGCATCCAGTGTGATCGGCAATTCGGGTTTATCACCACCATAAATGACAGCAGGCATTTTGCCGACGCGGCGCATGCGGCGGGCTTCGCCACGACCGGTTGTTTCTCTCAGTTCAGCTTCAATAGTAAAATCACTCACAGGTATTCTCCTTTTGATGTGCGCCGACGGGTCTACCCGTTGCGGCGTGTCCGTTAATCTGAATTCAATCAACTCCCGAATTAAATCAACTTAGATTAAATCAGCTTAGGGACGGGCGCGGAATTATAGCCCGCAGTTCCGATAACTCAACCTGTTTCAGGTGTAGCTTGCTCAGAGCTTCCTTAAATCCCGTTCAGAGCGTGTTTAGTTATACAGGCTACTGACTGAGCGGGCGCTATAGATGCGGCTGATGGCTTCGGCAAGCAGCGGTGCGGCGGTCAGGATACGTACTTTTCCGGTGTTCATGATTGCTTCAGGTTGGGCTATTGTATCGGTAATGACCAGTTCATGCAGGGGCGATGCAGCCAGACGCTCGGCGGCAGGGCCGGACAATACGCCGTGCGTGGCATAAGCTGATACCTTGGCTGCACCGTTATCCAACAGCGCTCGCGAGGCTCCGCATAAGGTTCCGGCGGTATCGACAATATCATCAATCAGAATGCAGTGGCGGCCTTCAATTTCACCAATTATATTCATAACTTCCGAGCGGTTCGGCGAGGGGCGACGTTTATCGACAATGGCGATTTCGACATCCAGTCGCTTGGCTAACGCGCGGGCGCGCACAACGCCGCCGACATCAGGGGAAACGATAACCACATCATCAAGTGGACCTGATTTAATGTCCTTCTGGAAGATGGGGGCGGCGTAGATATTATCCACTGGAATATTGAAAAAGCCCTGAATGGCTCCGGCATGTAAATCCATGGTCAGCACGCGTGTTGCTCCGGCGGCGGTAATCATGTCGGCGACCAGTTTGGCGGTGATTGGCGTGCGACTGCTGCTTTTTCGTTCCTGACGGGCATAACCGAAATATGGGATGACGGCACAGATGTGTTTGGCTGAGGCGCGTTTGGCGGCATCAATGAAAATCAACAGCTCCATCAGGTTGTCGTTGGTTGGCGAAGATGTGCTTTGAATGAAAAATGCATCAAGGCCACGGATGGTGTCGCTGATCTGCAGGAAAATTTCCCCATCGGAAAATCGTTGCATTTCGATGTTGGCGGATTTAATGCCCAAATAACTGGCAATATCCCCTGCTAGCACCGGATTGGCGCTGCCCGAGAAT
Source organism: Zetaproteobacteria bacterium (assembly GCA_003233235.1). GTDB lineage: Bacteria > Pseudomonadota > Zetaproteobacteria > Mariprofundales > Mariprofundaceae > UBA1543. The sequence goes on along the minus strand of QILF01000156.1, from coordinate 21,271 downwards.
AGGCGTAGGCGTTCTTCCATCATAGCTCAGTCTCCTGTTTGCGGTTTTAAATGCAAAGCAAACAATCTGGTTGGGGCGGCAGGATTCGAACCTGCGCATGACGGGATCAAAACCCGTTGCCTTACCGCTTGGCTACGCCCCAGTCTAGCGGTTCCATGCCGCTGCCATACAAGGGATGACGGGATTGCAGACTGCCTGCATGACTCCATGCGGCAATGCCTTCTGTGACAAGCCTGTCGGCAAGCCGAACGGCATCTGCGGCGTTTTCGCAACGTGAAACACAAGCCGTTCCACTACCGCTCATCCAACTTTTTGGATGCGTTTGCCGCATGCCGGAAAGCAAAGCGACAAGCTCAGCAGACATCTCGCAGGACACGGCTTCCAGTGTATTTTCACCTGTTGGCAACGTGCCCCCCGTCAAACCGGCGCGGATGGTAGCTTTCGCCTCCGAAGGGGTCAATTGGCTGCTGCGCATTCCTGTTTTCGGTCCAAAATCAGCATCGGATTTAGCATCGAACCGGCGGAAAACTTCAGCGGTGGACAGGCCAATGCCGGGATGCGCGAGAACGATATGGTGGATTTCAGGTGTTGGATTGAGCGGCTCAAGTTGTTCACCGATCCCTCTGGCGAGGCTTGGCTGGCCGAATAGAAAACAGGGAATATCAGCACCAAATGGAGCGGCAAAGGTAATGAGTTCGTTGCTGCTAAGTTTAAGTTTCCACAGGTGATTGGCTGCAATCAACGCTGTCGCCGCATCGGATGAGCCGCCACCAAGACCCGCTTGCGATGGGATATGCTTTTCAATATGCACATGCAGCCCCTGATTCACCCGGTATTTACAACGCAGTGCATCAAGCACGCGGTAAACCAGATTCTTTTCGCCATTTAGTGACGAATCGGAGCAAGTGATGTCGAGATATTCCGCAGCTTCAATATGCAAGACATCGCAGGCATCGGTATAGGCGAAACTGGTGTCGAGCAGATGATAACCGTTCGTCGTGATGCCGGTAATGCGCAGGTGCAGGTTGATTTTGGCCGGAGCGAGTGCCTTAATCATGTTTTTCTTCGCCAGTCGCATGCGTCGGCGGGTCTGTTTTGATGATAATCAGCGTGGCGCGTCGTCCATGCTTGATATCGCTGAGGATCAAACGGCGGCTATCGTTATGCCATGTCACTCGAATCAACGTACCCTTTTGGCGATTTTCCCAGCGGTTCAAGCCGCTTTTATGAAATCCGGGCGGGATTTTCCCGGCCAAGAAGAGCGAAAGGGTGTATGGCGAGACGACAATACCGCGCTTGCCCAATTGCTGCATATTCACGCGCCGCCAAGCCGGTGCGTGGTTGTCACGCAGTTGAATGTTATCCTTTTGCCAACGCAATTCGACAATATTACCACTGGCGGCATGTACCAGTCGCGCGTGGCCTTGTGTTTGCGTTGCCTGCCAGTCCAGCACGACCTGCCAGCGGCGCTTGGGTTCGATGACCAGCAGGCGGGCGGAAATAGCGTGATACGGGCCGATGCCAGGTGCATCGGCGGGTGACGGCAGCGAGGCGCAGGCGGTCACAAACAATAATATGAAGGTGGAAAACGCGAAAAAGCAACGCGCGCGAATCACGGTCAACAGATGCTACATCCCTTTGCTGATTTTTTGTTGCATGCGGCGGCTGGAGTCGTGGCCCAGTTTTACAGCTTCTTTCCACGCTGAACGTGCTTCATCTGTTTTGCCGTTTTTCCACAGAATATCGCCAAGATGTTCGCGCATAACCGGATCATCGGGGACGATAGCGACGGCTTTATTTTGCACATTCAGTGCTTTGCCGTACTCGGCGCGCTGAAAATGCACCCAAGCCAGCGAATCGAGGTAGTAACCGTTATCGGGACGTTTATCGAGAGCGCGGCGAATAAGCGTTTCGGCTTCGTCGAGGTGAATACCCTGCTCGGCATACAGATAACCGAGGAAATTCAGTGCTTCAATATTGTCCGGTTCAATGTTGAACAGTTGTTTAATTTGTCCGGTAGCCTGCGGATATTGTTTTAGTCCTTCAAAGGCAGCCGCGCGATTAAACAACAATTGTGTCGGAATATTGGCCAAGCCGAGTGCAGGTTCAGTCTCTTCAATCAGTTGACGGTAGGCTTTTTTGTGCATCAGAGCAGCGGAAAGCAGACCGTAGGCCTGACTGGTTTCCGGTTTACTGCGAATCAGTGCATGCAGAATGCGGATGGCATTATCGCTGTCGTCGATGCGCAAGTCCAATGCTGCCAGACGCAATTGCGCATCGCTGTAGTTGCCGTCGCCGGGTTCGATGCTCTGGTAAAGTTCGCGTGGTTCTTTCTGTTTGCCAAGTGACTCAAGGCTGGCAGCCAGATAAAAGGTAGCGCGCGCATCCTTTTGTTGTGATAGCAATTTACGAAAGTTGGCCGCCGCTTTGGCGAAGGCTTTTTGTTGATAATGCAACAGGCCTAACGCAATCAATACCCCCGGGTCACCGCCGGTGCGTTCGGCAATATCCTCGTATACGCGGGTGGCTTCCTTGCTGCGACCCTGTGCCACCAGTAATCGACCGAGGGCGTTACTAACACCGAGTGCTTCGGGGTGGCGAACGAGGAAGTGGCGGAGAATGTTTTCGGATTTTACCGGTTTTTTCTGACGCAAAACCAGCTGGCTGTACATCAGCACCGGACCGCTTGCATCCGGTTCGATTTTAATGAGTGCTTTCAGCGATTTTTCAGCTTTGTTAAGCATGCCTTCACGGATATAAATCTGCGCATCGATATGATAAAACTGCGGATGTTGTTGCTCCTTCAATCCATCCTGAATAGCCCGGTGTGCTTCGGCAAGACGGTGCTCACCGGTTAGCAGGCGCACCAGCATCAGGCGTAGTGGATAAGAAGTCGGCGTGCTTTTCAGCATATTGTACAGATTGCTGATGGCCTTATCCTGCTTGCCGCTTTGCACCAGCAACTGCACGTTTAGCATTTGCGCCTTGGTGCGTTGTTTGATCGCCAGATCGTGCATGGCGAGTAATGTGTTGATATACGTTTTAGCTTCATCGAAGCGTCGGCTTTGCATCAGCAGCTCGGCCAGTTGCAGACGCGGCAGAACGGCTTGCTCATCCTTACCACTCACGGCTTTCAGAAACCCGATAGCCAGTGCCGGATTACCGTTTTCGATAGCCTGAGAGGCTGCCAGATACAGAAATTCGGGACTCATGTGCGAAATTGCCGGGGCATGGTTTTTGGCGGAATTCTTGCCGGAATCGCCGTTAGCTACATCTTTGACCTGCGCGGTGGCCATGCAGGAGGTCAGCATGATGATGGCGAATAACGTGCTGGTTTGTTGCAGACGGGTGTATTTAAAGTGAATCAACATAACCATCAGTCTCCACGCGTTTGCGAATCTTGCAAGTCTATCTGTTGAAAACGGTCGCCGGATGCATTGAGTGCCCAGCAGCGGGTATCTGCCGCTGCGCCGTTGCAAGTGCTGACGATAATATATGCGAAACCGTCCCAGGCTGCGCTCAAATCGGTCGGCGAAGGTTTGGCAGGACAATCCGGATGGCTGTGGTAGATACCGATAATTTCGCGTCCGCTGCCGACCAGTTCGCGGTCCGTTTTCCGGTAGGCATCGGGATCGAGAATAAAGCGGTCGGCGGCACGTTCGCTATTCAAATTCGGTACTTCGCGTGCCTCGTCGATGTGCCATACACCGGTTTGCATGCGGCCAATCAGCAGGCCACACGCTTCCAACGGGTAATGACGCTCAGCAGAGGCATGCATAGCGCTGATGGCCGTTGTTTCAATTTGGCATGTTTGTTCGCTGCTGTTTTTGTCCAGCACATCAAGATAGGCCTGACTGCGAAATCGTTCCGGTTCAGGAATGTGAATATCTGGGATTCGGGTTTCCTGCATTTTCTCTCCGGTTTATATTTTTACTGCGCAACACTAGCGTAAGCAGCCTGCTTGCCAAGTTTTGGCAGGCATGGCTTTATTTATTCAAGATAACCGGAGATTGGCATGATGAAACGATGGGGTTTTATGGTTTGTACGATGTTGGCGATGGTGCTAACACCTTTGGCGGGAGTCGCCGTTGTTCAGGCTGCTGAAACGTCTGAAGTGGGATTTGAAAAACCGCACAATGGCGCTGAGGTGAATGGTAAATTTAAGATAAAAATGGAAGTTGATGGCATGAAAGTGCACAAAGCAGGCAATATTATTGATGGAACCGGCCATCATCACCTGATTATTGACGGTGATTGCATTGCCAGGGGTCAGGTTGTGCCCAAGGATGCAACGCACCTGCATTTCGGCAAAGGGCAGACGGAAACAACGCTAGGTCTTGCCCCCGGCAAGCACACGTTGACCCTGCAATTCGCCAACGGGCATCATCAGTCTTATGGTCGTGACTTGTGCACGACCATCCATGTAACGGTCAAATAAGCGATAATCCGCAATGTTTGAGAGGGAGGGCTTCGGCCCTCCTTTTTTGCGCTGTTATCCTGCAAAAAGCAGGTTAGTCTGACGGCATGTTTTTGCGCGTTTGTCTTTACCGCTTGTTACAGGCTGTGCCAACATTGATTGGCGTGGCGACGCTGGTTTTTCTGATGCTGCATCTGGTTCCGGGCGATCCTGTGGACGCGCTGCTTGGTGAAATGGCCCTGCCGACGGACAGGGAAGCGTTGCGTCATGCTATGCACCTTGATGAGCCGCTTATCAGCCAGTATTTTCATTTTATGGGTGGTATTATCAGCGGTGACTGGGGGCGCAGCCTGCTTGATCAGCGGCCTGTTCTGGCCTTGATTGCGGAACGTCTGCCTGCGACGGTCCATCTGGCAGCAGTCAGTCTTGTTCTGGCTGTTGCGCTGGCTTTACCGCTTGGTTTCTGGGCGGCTCGGCATGCCGGGCGCGGTCAGGATATTATTGCGATGGGTTTTTCGCTGTGTGGTGTGTCGATTCCGAATTTCTGGCTGGGGCCGATGCTGATGTTGTTCTTTTCGGTGTTTTTGGGCTGGTTGCCGGTTTCCGGCATGGATCAGCCGGGCAGTATTATTCTGCCTGCAATCACCCTCGGCACGGCGCTGGCAGCGGTACTTTCGCGGATGGCGCGTTCCAGTTGGCTGGAGGCGATGGGTAGCGATTCAATTCGTACGGCGCGGGCGATGGGTGTTGGCGACGGGCTTTTGTGGTGGCGGCACGCCGCACGGTTGGCGGCGATTCCGGTGGTGACCATGTTTGCCTTGCAAATGGGTGCGGTGCTTGGCGGTGCGGTGATTACCGAAACGGTATTCGACTGGCCGGGACTGGGTTTGTTAACCATAGAAGCGATTCAGCGACGTGATTATCCGTTGGTGCAGGGCTGTGTATTGCTCATTGCCGGTTTTTACGTGTTGGCCAATCTGGCTGCGGACATGCTCGGCATGTGGCTGGACCCGAGGCAGCGGCGTACATGAAGGCGGCGTTGCGTTTACTACCGGTTTTGGGCTTGCTTTTCAAATCAAGTTCTCCTGCAGTCAGGCTGTCATTTGTTTGTCTGGGGATTCCTGTTCTGGTGCTACTGGCGGCTTTGCTGCACGGCGCGGATGGGCATGCTGTCGATCTTGATGCGGTGCTGGCCGGAATCAGCAGTGCGCATCCGCTGGGTTGCGATGCTCTGGGCCGTGATGTGTTGGCACGGCTGGCGGAAGGCTTGCAATTGTCACTTGGTATCGGCGCTATAGTGATTTCAATTGGTGCTGTGCTGGGAATCAGCATCGGACTTGCCGCCGCGTGGTTTGGTGGTTATGTGGACAGCCTGCTGATGCGCTTGGCCGATATTGTGTTGTCTTTTCCCGGTATTTTATTGGCGATTGCGTTAGCGGCGATGCTCGGGCCGGGTGTGGATAAACTGGTCATGGCGCTGGTTGCTGTCGGTTGGGTGGGTTTTGCGCGGCTTTCCCGGGCACAGGTGCTGTCTTTGAAGAATACGCCATTTGTCGATGCTGCGGTTGCCAGTGGGTCGGGTGTTTTTTATATCGGTATGCGGCATTTGCTTCCGAATATTGCTGCGCCGCTGCTGGTTGAAGCGAGTTTTGGTTTGGCAGCGGTGATTATCGGCGAAGCGGGATTGTCGTTTCTTGGTGTTGGCGTGCAGCCTCCGGATGCGTCTTTGGGGACCATGATACGTGAGGGAACGCGGCTGATGCTGGTTTCGCCGTTATTGGTTGTGTGGCCGGGTGTGGTGCTGTTTTTACTGGTTATGGCAGTGAATCTGCTTGGTGATGCGTTGCGGGACCGTTTGGATGTACGCAGCGATGTACGTGGTGATGTTCGGAGAGGGGTGCGTTCGCAGGGGAGAAGTCAGGCATGAACCGACATCTGGTGATTGGTTTGCAGGGCGCGAGCCTGAGCAGCGAAGAAATACGTTTGCTGCACGAACATCCACCACTTGGTGTGATTCTGTTTGCACGCAATTGCGAAAACCCGCAGCAGGTCAAGGCGTTGCTTGATGCGGTACGACAATCCACTGGCGAAGCGACGTGGGCGGCGATTGATGAAGAGGGCGGTCGCGTTCATCGCATGTCCTGGCCGCCGTTTTCAGGACGACAAAGCGCAGGCGATTATGTTGCCAATCGGAAACGGGATATGGATGTTGCCGAAGCGGCGGTTTACCGTGATAATCTGAAAGTCGGACAGGCGCTGGCTGAACTCGGTTTTACCCATAATTGTGCACCGGTACTTGATGTGTTTCATGCCGATGGACACGGCATTATCGGTGCACGTGCTTATGGTGCGGATATCGATGCTGTTGTCCGTTTGGCCGCTGCCTGTATGCGTGGTTTGCACGATGCCGGCATTGAAGCGGTCGGCAAACATTTTCCCGGGCATGGACGTGCCAATGCCGATTCACATTTGGCGTTGCCGCAGGTTGATGCACCGTTGGCGAGCATTCTGGCGGAGGCGGAGACATTTCGCTGCTTGGTTGATCAGGGCATGCGGCATGTGATGAGTGCGCACGTGGTTTATACTGTTGCCGATTATCAGGCGGCGACATTTTCCCCGTTCTGGTTGCAAAAGATACTGCGTGAGCGGTTTGCTTTTTGCGGGAAAATATGGAGCGATGATTTATGCATGCAGGGCGCGGGCGGGGATGTTTGCAAAGCTGTGGATGCGGCACGGGCTGCCGGTTGTGATGTATTGCCGGTGTGCGAGCCGGATGCGGTCGGACAGCTATATGCATCGCTATTTGAGGGTTTGTGATGGTTTGTGCATCCGGGTGGCGTGAAATGCTAGGTTGTGCGGCATGATATTGGATCGTTATGTGCTGAGATTGTGGCTGGTTCCCTTTGCCGCCGGGCTGATTCTGGCGACGGGCGTATTACTTTTCGGTCGCGCGCTGAAATTGCTGTCGCTGATTACTGATGCGGGTGCGCCGTGGGGTTTGCTGGGTGAACTGATGCTGTTTGTGTTACCGTATTTTATTCTGCTGACTGTACCTATTGCTTTTTTCCTGTCGATGCAGAATGTGATTACTGCGTTGCAGCAGGGTAGTGAAATTGACGTGATGCGCTCGGCGGGAATGTCTTATACACGCATTTGCCGGGCAGTGATTGTGATGGCGATTGTATTGTATGCGGCACTGTTTTACACCTCAATGTATATCCTGCCACAGGGACAATTGGCATTTAATAACGTATTGAGCCAGCTCTACAACCTTAAAGGTTCTCCCGAGTTCACTCCGCAACGGTTTTCGCGTGACGTTGAAAACATTACTTTTTATGTCAACGGGAAAGATGATGACGGGCTTTATCACGGCGTGATGCTGGAGGACGGGCGTCCGGGCGGGCCGGTTTTTTATCTGGCCGAGACGGCAGAATTGACACCGGGCAGAGGCGGAATACGCTTGCGTTTGCATCAGGGAACGCGCCTTGAAGGTGAAGGTGATAATCAGCGCATGCTGGCTTTTACCAATTACGATGTGGATATTCCTTTTGGCCCTTTGGGGGCCGCTAGACTGTCACGCTCAATGGACCATGTGATTATGATGTCACCGGCGCAGTTGTGGGAGAAGATTCAGCAGCTTCACGCGCCCGATGCCGTTGCCGAGTGGAACAGGCGACTTATTTTGCCGACCACGGTGCTGATTTTATGTGTTTTTGCGTTGCCGTTGTCGCTGGCTCCCAAACGTTCGGGTCGGACGGGTTCTTTTCTTTACGGTATCGGATTGCTGATTCTGCTCTACAACGTGCAACTGGTGCTGCACCGGCAAGTGAGTCTGGGGTCGTTTCCGGCATGGTCGATGTGGGCCGGGCAGATGGCTTTTCTGATATTCGGATTACTGCTGTGGCGACGTGCCGAGCAGGGAGCTTTGCCAAAGTGGCTGGTGCAGAGTGGCGAGATGTTTTATGTTATTCATCAGCAGTTGATGCATTGGATTGCGCATCGTCTTGGCAAGAGCTGAATGCTTAGGGATGCGCTGATCAATTCATGAATTCGCTGTTGCATTCATCATGCACCAACTCGGCGTTGCAACCTTTCGCAATAGCCGTGCTGTGACGCGCACATTGCGCCTTGATTTGGCACATTCTTGAATGCAATCTGCTGAGCCACTTGCAAAAGTCGTGAGCGGCGATTTGCTTCCCCACTGCGGCGTGATTTTGAGTTGTAATTTCGGCAAATGGAACCACCATTCACCAAATGGAACCACCATTCACCTCATTCCAACTCAAAATCGCACTCGAAGTGGGATTGCAACTCATCCACCCGGACTTTTGCAAGTGGCTCTGCTTTACCCAGAATTAATCAGCACCTCCTTGGCTGGTTTGCTTTTTTCTTTCAGCTTTCATATCCACCGAACGATGCTGGAGCCGGAATTCGACCTCCTGCCATACCCATTCGGCTTGCATTTCTTTCAGGCATAAACTGACCGAATCCGGGCGGTGTTCGCAGCCTTCCAGTTGGCAGGGAACGCAATCCTGCTGTCCCTGTAACAGCGAAATATTACCCTGCCGCTGAATGCCGTCGTCGGAGGATGCCTGCCACGGTGTTAAGCCGTTAAAACCATTTGGCCACGGACCCCAGATGCGCGGATCGGTTGGCCCGAAAAGTGCGATAACCGGTGTGTCCGTGCTCGCCGCCAGATGAGTATTGGCGGTGTCCATGCCGATATAAGCCTGTGCAGTATGTGAAAGACAGGCCAGTTGACGCCAGTTTAATTGTCCGGCCAGTATGCAAACAGCGTTTTCGGCGAAATTTTTCGCAAGTACCGTTGCCTGATTTATTTCAGCCGGAGAGCCGGTAATGACCACGCGCAGCCCGTTCTTTTCTGCCCGTCCGATGAGCGTTTTCCATTCTCCGCTACGCCACCACTTGTACGGCCAGCGGGCAAACGGATGGATATGGATGTAAGGCGTTTCTTTGTCCCACGGGAGAAGCGAAAAAACCTGCTGCGCATCTTCTTCCGACCATGTTATTTTCACATTTCTACATGCAGGCAGTGCAGCGGTTTCGGCCAGTTTGCAAGCAAGACTGACCATGTGTTTGCCGGGAATATAATCAAGCCACGTGCGTGCCATGCGTCGTTTCCATGCATCCTGCGATCGATCAGCCGCAATCAGTGCATGCGTTGATGCGGATGCGGACAAAGCGAAAAACATGGCACGATCCGTGGAGGGCAGGGCGAAAGCTTTATCGTATTTCCGGAAAAATCGAATGGACAGGGCCAGTTGCCGATGCCACGGGGTTGATTGATCGACGACAAAAACCTGCTGCGCATACGGTTGATTTTCAAGGATGCTCTCGGTTCCGGGAGCAACCAGCCAATCTATGCTGTAACCGGCTTCGCTGAGCGATTGGGCCAGCGGTGTCGCCAATAAAACATCACCGAGATACCGGCAGACAACCATCAGGGCGCGGATGTCAGTGTCTCCAGAAATAAATGGCGCAGAAGATGACAATACCAAGCAGGAATGCGGCGGCATTTTTGTGTTCGCGATGCTGGATTACCAGCGGCCACGAGAATGAACCGACGGCATTTTTTGCAGGTGTTAAACGTGGAAAAAATAGCGGCACGTCGATAGACCATTTGCGGTAGTCATCGCCGAATAATTTATCCATATGCTGCGCTTCTTCGCGAATCACCGGGCGATAAATCATCGCAAAAGCGAGCAGGGCGAGGGCGGTGAGCCATGCATGACCGGACATCACGCAGAAACCGGTGAGTAGTAATAAGTTTGCCACATACAGCGGGTTGCGCGTATGTGCATAAGGTCCGGCAGTCGCCAATTGCTGATTTTTGTCGATATGCCCGCTCGACCACATGCGTCCGGCTTCGCCAAGTACCACCATCGCGCCGCCGATGGTTAGCAGTAGCGGTGTAGGATCGGCAAGCACAATCAGCAGCACTGCAACGGGTGCTGTGGCCACAATACGATGGCTGGCGAACCAAGCTTCAATGTCGTTGTACCAGTCGGGAATCACCTTACCTCCGATAGCCAGCCGCATCCTACACAGCGCGCGCTGTGTGTCTCTATTTTGCCTTCGCAGGTCCGTGTAAAGTTGACTTTTGTATCCATTGAGATACAACGCAGACTGTGTTCGAGATTCGCCAGACTAGAAACTTCCAACGATGGTTTTCCTGTTTACGGGATATACGAGCAAAAGCGAAAATCCTTGCACGCATTCGCAGGTTGTCCATTGGTAACTGCGGCGATGTAAAGGCTGTCGGTGGTGGTATATCTGAGCTGCGTATTGATGTTTGGCCCCTTATTTATCCAGCAGGGGGGCAGAAGGACTAGGCGTGCATTTCGCGCGCATGCTTGATATGTTGTCTTTGGGGGGGATTGCCGTATTACCGATTAAAGCACAAAGCTCAGACTGAAGAAAATTCACTTGCCAACAAGTCACTCTGCTCCAACACACGGTCTGCCTCTATCTTCGCTAAATCAGGCGGATAGCCATAACGCATCAGCACCTTTTTCACCAAAAGGCGAAGCTTGGCTTTTACGTCATCACGCCTGTTCCAATCTACCGTCGCATTCTTGCGAATGATTTCCACGATGCGATGAATCAGCTCTTTCATCTTGTGGTCTTCCAAGAATGAAGTGGAGTCATTTTGGGCAAGGATAGAGTAGAAGGCATACTCCTCAGGTGTTAAACCCAATTCGTGGGCTTTGCTGTCTTCCAGCTTCATATCTCTTGCGATTTCAGACAATTCCTGAATCACCTGAGCCGTATCAATTTGATTGTTGTGATAACGCTTAATCACATTGGAAAGCATTTCAGAGAACTTCTTACCCTGAGTCATATTCTTCTGCTTTCTGACTTTCACTTCCTCATTGAGCAACTTGCGAAGCAACTCGAAAGCAAGGTTCTTATGCTCCATATTTTTGACTTCAAGCAGGAACTCTTCAGATAAAATATCCAGTGACGGAGCTTTAACCCCAGCCGCCTCAAAAATATCAACCACGCCATCACTGGCTAAAGCATCATCCACAATCTGCTTAATAGCTGAATCAACTTGAGTATCTGTTTTGCCACCAGATGGGGTGAACTTGTTGATTCGTGAATTGATTGCCTGAAAGAAAGCCACATCATCTTTTATTTTCTCAGATTCATAACTCGGCACTGCCATCACGTAGAGTTTAGATAATGCTATCACTTCAGCCATGAAACGGTCTTTCAGTTCTTCATCATTTAAAATAAAGTTCTGAGCAGCGAGCAAGAGCTTCAGCTTCTCGCTAGTCTCTGCCTTGAAATAAGCCTGATAATCAAAGCCACCTGCCCGTGCATCCACAGCAGACGGGTGGAACATCTGCTGCACAATTTCAAACTTAGCCAGCATGCCAGCAATGACTTCTTTAATATCAGGAGCTACTTCGCCTTGCCCCCCGCTCTCAACGTACATCTGCATAGCAGAGCGTAAGTCTTGCCCAATGCCGATATAGTCCACAATCAAGCCACCAGGCTTATCTTTATACACCCGATTCACCCTTGCGATGGCCTGCATCAAGGCTGCACCTTGCATCTTCTTATCAATATACATTGTGTGCAGTGGTGGAGCATCAAAGCCTGTCAGCCACATGGATTGTACAATCACCAGTTTTAATGAGTCATGCGCATCCTTAAGCCTGATAGCCAAAGCTTTACGGTCTTTCTTGTTGGTGTGGTGAGGCTGGAAACTTGCAGGGTCATCCGATGAGCTGGTCATCACAACCTTGATTGCACCCTTATCCAGAGCGTCTTCATTCCATTCAGGTTTCAGTTCGATAATCTGAGTATATAAATCAACGGCAATCTGGCGAGTCATGCAGACAATCATGCCCTTGCCTTCAAACACTTCCTGCCTCGCTTCAAAGTGAGTGACTATATCTCTGGCAATATCTTTGAGTCGGTCAGGATGCCCCACAACGGCATTGATTTGTGCATTCTTCTTTTTGGACTTTTCAAGCTGCTCATCGGTTGCGCCTTCAATACCTTCCACCAGTTTATCAACCTTTTTGTTGATTCCCTCATTGAATTTAATTTTCACCAATCGGCTTTCATAGCTCAATGGCACAGTCGCCCCGTCTTTCACAGCCTGAGCAATATCATACACATCGATGTATTCACCAAAGACCTGCTGCGTATCCCTGTCTTCTTTCTCAATCGGTGTGCCTGTAAAGCCAATGAATGAAGCATGCGGAAGTGCATCCCTTAAATGTTTGGCATTGCCGTATTTAATATTGCCTTGCTCATCCACCTTGCCTGTAAACCCATATTGGCTGCGGTGTGCTTCATCGGCCACAACAACAATATTGGTTCGGTCTGAAAGTGCATCATAACTGTCACTGCCATTTTCAGGGTAAAACTTCTGAATAGTCGTAAACACAATGCCACCACCACTGACGGTCAAAAGCTCTTTTAGATGGTTTCGATTATTTGCCTGTACAGGCGTTTGTCTTAGAAGTGATACGCAGTTGCCAAATGTGCCAAAGAGTTGGTCATCCAAATCATTCCTGTCTGTAAGAATCACAATCGTTGGGTTTTTCATGGCAGGTTCAACCACCAACTGCCCTGCATAAAACACCATCGAGAGCGATTTGCCACTACCTTGAGTATGCCAAACCACACCAATTTTACGGTCGCCCACAGGTTGGCTTTGCACAGATTTCAAACCATAGGAAGCAGGGTCTTCCTGCACTTCATGCTCCGAACGTTTCATCGCTCGCAAAGTGGACTGAACAGCTTTCTCAACCACGTAATATTGATGATAAGCAGCCACTTTTTTGATTTTAATCAACGATAGTAGACCCGTCTTTTCGTCTTTCACCTCTTCCGATTCAAACACAGTATTAAAACGAACAAGTTTTAATAACACATCAGACTTGAGCATCTGCTTCGCCATAACCTCCAGTTCGGGAATAACATTATTATCTTCCTTGTTCGGGCTTTTCCATGCCAAATATCGTGAAAATGGCGCAGAGACAGAGCTTACCCGTGCATCTATGCCATCGGATATGATGCACAGCGCGTTATAGTTAAAGATTGAAGGTATGGCAGCCTTATAGTTCTGAATCTGCGTATATGCTCTTTCCAGTGTCGCCTTTTCACTAATGGCACTTTTAAGCTCAATTACCACCAAGGGAAGACCATTCACAAACAGGATTACATCCAATCGTTTGGACTGGTTATTCTCTTTAATCACAAACTGATTCACTGCCCAAAGCTCATTATTTCCAAAGTTCTCAAAATCAACCAGTTTCACCTGCAACCCAACCGATTGCCCATCCTGAAAATGCTCAACGGTCACACCATCACAAAGCATTTGGTGGAACTTCTCATTGTTGGTCATGATGTCATTTGTGCCAAGGTGTAGCACATGCTGAAATGCTTCATGCAGGGCAGGTTCAGGAATTTCAGGGTTGAGCTTTTGCAAACAAGCTTGAAATTGTTTTTCTAATACCACGCTATCAAAGGCATCCCGTTGTGGGTTATCGCTTGTCGGGTTGATGTCTGCATCATTGAAATACACATATCCCTGCTTTTGCAGCAGGTCGATTAAGTTTTGCTCAATGGCATCTTCGGTTAAGTCACTCATGCTTACCCTCTAACTTGGCAACCACCCTATCAAAATCAGAAATATATTTTGCATCTTCCATTACCCTGTACTTTTCATACTCCTGATGAGCCAGAGCCACTGCAATATCATGGGATACCTTGCCTTGATGCTGTAAAACATCCTTTTCATTAAATGTTAAAAAAGCATCCAATTTCACGACCCAATCCTGCATCGTCATCACCCGTTTATTGAGTGCTTGCATCTCGGCATAATCCAGATACATCGTCACAATGCGATTGAAAAAGTTAAGCTCTTTTTCTGATAGATAGTTTTTCGCAATACCAACATCATGCTTGCGAATACGCCCCGTTGGAGCATTTTTCCAACTGGTAAGTCCCATATTTGGTTTTTCACTATCCACACGATGATGAATAATTTCCGCCGCAGTTTCTCCAACAATAGACCAATGCAGCTTGTTTTGAGCAGTCGCAAAAAATGTTTGGGTCACCTCACTATTTACATCATAATCAATACTACATTGTGCATAAATATCCGTAATTTTTTGATAAAGCCGCCGTTCACTACTGCGAATATCACGAATACGCTCTAATTGCTCATCAAAATAGTCCGTACCAAAAGGCTGCTTAGGATTTTTCAGTCGTTCATCATCCATCACAAAACCTTTAATGATAAACTCTTTAAGTTGGGCTGTTGCCCACTGTCTGAATCGTGTGCCTTGTTGTGATTTTACGCGATAGCCCACAGATATAATGACATCAAGATTATAGAATTTCACAGGTTTGTCTGATTGAGCAATGTGCAATAATTGCACATTGCTTTGCTCTTCCAACTCCCCTTCTTTGAACACATTGTTGATATGCTTGGTAATCACGCTGCGCTCTTTCTGGAATAATTCAGATATTTGTTGTTGTGATAACCACACCGTTTCATTTTCCAGCAAAACATCTATATTGATGTTTCCATTGCTGCCTTTGTATAAAAGAAAATTGGATTGTTTGTTTTCTATCATAATAACTCCCAATGCGCGGCTTTATCCGATCCAATGCGTTGTAGCTTCCCTTCATCTTGCAGCTTTTTAATAGCTCGACCAATGGTGCGAATATCTTTGCCAATCTGCCCTGCCATTTGGCTGCGTGTGATTGAGCGATCCGCTTGAACCAGAGCAATGATGGCATCGGGTGTTTGCATGCCTTCAATGTTTACAGGGGCGTTTTGAAGGGCGTTTACAGAGGCCTGTCTGCCAAGGCACAGGCAGGCGTTTTCTAATGTCTGTAAAATGAATTTAAGCATAAAGGTGATAAACACCGTGCTATCGGCTGCTGCATCAGCACTGCCCATACGCCCATTGCCATCAATAAACGGATGAATAAATTCAAACTCATAATGAAACACACTGCTAGGGAGGTGTTGATTAACTCTGTGCGAAGCAGGTTGCAATTCAGAATGTGCTAAATCAAGGCGCAACATGCGCGTAATAGCACGGCTATTGCGAAATGTTGCAACGCAGGGTTGGCGCATTGTGGATAAAAAATGCGAGTTCATGAGTTGATTAACCCCTCCCCAAAATCAAAGGGTGTGCATCGGATTGTTTCGCCCAAGCCAATAGCTCCGCCATCAGTCCTGATATTTTGTGTGCAGGTGGCGCAACATGCACCACTTCTTTACCCATTATACACCCCCACAGGTTTATCACGGAATGAACCTGCTTGTTTCAACCTGTCTGCGTGCGACCACGCACAGGCAGGCACATCGCCCATCATCAAACGATGCGCTTCCAGCAAATCATCCAGCTTGTATGGATTGAGTTCGTTCAGCCTATCATAAGCCGCAATCGCACCTTTCACCTCTGCCAACTCACGCACCGATGCCAATCAGGTTTTCCATCCAGCACGGCAGACACCTGCTCTTCCGTGAGTGTACTGCCTTCAATTTGCAATGTGCCTGTAATCGTTTTGATACGGTTTTCTTTGCGAAGCTGCGGCGAAGCATCAAGAAAGTCCCGTTGCACAAAACCGACTTGCTCACTTACCACACTGATTAAATCAATGATTTCTGTGGTGATAGTGAAGGGTGGGTGATAGGTCATTGTTTGCCCTGCCAAATACGCCGAGTTTTCCAATCGTTTGGAAAACCCATTGCAGCAGTTTGGATATGATGCGAATCTATCAAGCTTATCAGCCTAGCTCTCCAATGGTGGTCTGGCGCGATAATATTCATAAAGTGCAACATAATCGTTAATGAATTGTAGTTTTTCCTTGATTCACTTATGAATTGCCCCTGTAACCGCTTGGGTACTGGGTCAGGTATCATGGGAAGGACAGTGAACTCTCTATTCCATAATCTTGAATGATGTGCACAAATATTTCGAACCGTTGATAAATGGTGTAGCCATGACTGGAGCGTTCTTTCATTCACGCCATATGTCTTTGCAATCGCTGTGCGCGTTCCCAAAGGTTTCATGTTTTGATACCAACGCGATAGCAAACCCAGCGACATCACTTCACATACAGCCCAAAGCGGCGGCAGCTCATCTGAATATTCTCGGCACAAATGGCGAATAAAAGTTTCATCCGCTCTATCCACCTCGTTCTTTAGCTGACTGCGGTTTTTTTCCCAATGGTGGTGATTGCGTGCAAAAGAAGGGTTAAGGTGCGCATGATGACCATGTTTATGTGCAAACTCATAAGCCCAACGGGCGCGCACAGACACTTCGATTCGTTCCACCGCATCCAGCACAAGCAAGCGGAGTTCGCGGTCAAACACATATAGGTTGAGCACTTGCTCAAAAGAAGTGCCAGTTTTGAATGCGTGACTTTTATGATCTGCTTCAAAAGGAAGCCAATAAGCGGCAAGGCGATAGTAATTGAGATGTCGAAGATAGAATTGGGCAGATTGGACATCGTTGATTTCCATGCCGCGTTGCTGAAGAAGTTCCACTTGTTGCTGGTGGGTTGTCGGCATTTTAGAAAAAGGGTGCTTCATAAAGCCGCCCCCTGAAACAAAGCAACCCGCCAAGGATACACTTTCGCGCATGGCCTTTGACGGGTTTTCTTGACCCGAAGTATAAACCAGAAACCACCTGTTGAGAAGTGAAATATTGCAGAACACACATATCGCTGCACAAAACCGACTTGCTCACTTACCACACTGATTAAATCAATGATTTCGGTGGTGATGGTGAAGGGAGGTTGGTAGGTCATTATTTGCCCCTCAACTGATAACGACCTGTTTTAGCTGCCCCAATAAATTCAATCACCTCTTTTCGCCGCAGATCTGCAATATCTCGCTCAGCTGTTCGGGTAGTGATTCCCCAATGCTCTTTCAACGCCTCACTCTTCACATCGCGACCTGCCACCAATTGCTGAACAAACCATTGTCGTCGTTCATTCCAATCAGCATCATTTGCACCGACATTTGCACCGACATTTGCACCGACATTTGTAGGAACATCAGGATGCGGATGAAAAACCACCCGCACACATGAAGCAAGCTCTTGCCATTCAGGTTCAGGATAACCTTCTTCCCTGCAAGCATTTGAGATACGCTGATAACCACTACCCCACTGCTCCATCAATCCCAATTCGTGCAGTACTCGTGAAATAACAATATTACGCACACTGCTTACACCAGCTTTGAAATCATCCAGTGTCATGCCAAAGGACAATACTGACGGCAAGTTTATATTCTTTTGAGCAAAAGAGGGTTCAGCTAGTAAGAACATCATGTACCAAGCTTATGCTTCACATCAACATCAAAGTTCTCTGCATTCACCTTCGATGTTAGACGGCCATTGTTTAGCAATCTTAAAACGAGCTCAATATTTTCTTCCGAAACTATTAACTCATTATCTGTGTTGTACTCCAGCCCCCAACTTTCTTTAGCTGACACAGCTTTCAGTTTTTTCATATATTCAGTATTACTATAATACCCAGCATTCTTGACCTGAGATAAGCGTCGCAATAAACGCATATTATCCCCAACCAACTTTCCAACTTCGTCAGCGTCTGCAAACAATTTCAACTTTTTAAATTCAGCGACAATTTCATCCCTGTTATTTTCCATACCAACTCGGAAATTTAAAGCAGCCTCAAAATTATTTTTCTCAGCAATAAAAAGGGAATCTTCAAAAGCAAAGAAATCAACATGTCCATCAATCCTAAATATTTCTTCTTGCTTCAAATCGACCAGCATATTGTTTTGAAATACCATATTAATAAGCTGTTTTACTTTCTTTGCAGACCAAGCGCCTCCAGGTACTTTTCTTACTACATACAATAGTGGCTTATCAGGTAGTTCGAGCCTAATGACATAAAACCATGTTTTAACCAATTCCTCATAGCTCTCTGCAAAAACAAGCTCTTCATCACTAGTGATTTGTTCAATTATTAATTGAAAGTCTGTCATCGAAAGCTCAATTGCTAATACATCATCATTTAAGTCAGCACTGGTGAAGTCATACTTTTGGGCAGCATTGGCAGAGTTTATTTTCTTTGTCGCTGTATCTCTTAGTTTTTTCCTTAAATCTGTATCTGAGTTCACTTGTTTCACAGAGTAATGAGCTTTTCTATTTTCAAGCCTTCTGTTCACCACATAAAATGAAACAGTAGCTTTACTCCAGGCCTGAGACTTCACGTCTTTAAATGCCTTTTGCAGCTTATCCATTATTATACCTCAGGGTTTCTATCTGCAACCAAATAGAGTTGTTCAGAAATTTCAATAATTCGACATTGTTCTCCAGATGATAGGCGTTCACCTTTTATGAGAAAGAAATTTTCATACTCCTTCTTATTCAACTCATACCGAACATCATAAAGGTTGTAACCTAACATCGCCAAAACAGGATTTATGAAAATATTATGTGTTTTAAGTGTCATCCAAAACATTATACACATGAAGAATGCAAAGCTAACGAGCATATTTATATCACCTAAATCCATAACAAAAAATGAAATCATATATGGGATACTGTAGTTAATAAGTTCTCCAGACCTATTCGATACTTGAATAACCTTTACAGGTGGGGATGAAGTTTTAAGTAGCTTAACTGATGCCCAAACAATGATGCAGCTAATAAGTGAAGCCGCAAAAATCCAACTGACCAGATAAGGGTGTTCCCATGAATATGCTTCAAAATCAAAATCCTGAATAGCAAAAATAATAGCTAATGGAGAGTAAGCACTAAGAAAGATGATGACTGCCATTGGAAAACGTAGCTTCATAAAAGATTTCCTTTTTTAGTTAAATGAGGCATTTCAATGATACCCCTCGAATAGCTCTATCTCTTCAATATCAATTATTGGCGTAAGCTCAGTCAGTATAGAGCTATCAATGATTTTTGATGGATTCATAATATCTTTCAACTCTTTGCATGAAATCCAGTCCATATTCCATATCTCTATTGGAGAGGCAGTAATCAATTGGCACAAAGGCTCTGAATACTCAATATCTTTCTTTATAAACCAGCTAAACCTTTGCAGCCAAACATCCATATACCCCGTGTTTGGTATTTGACTAAATCGTTTTTGAATTTTCCCAATCACTTCAAGTTGCAAGCTTTCATCATCCAGCAAGACAATAAGCTTACTTAATATGGCAGAAATAACAGGGTAAGTTTTTGGGTTATGGTAAGCAATATCTATTGAGATGCTTATTAGAACCATCAACGAGTCAATTGCTTTCTCCAGTTTTAAGAGACGTTTATGAAAACTCAAAAGTGCCTTCGTTAAACTCCCTGAATTTGGAAAGTCTTCTGCGTGGTTATGGATAATCAAAAGGTGTTGCTGCAAGCTCTTTGAAGAATGCTTCCTATATAGCCAGCTTAATTTGTCTTGTTTAATCGATGAGCTAATGACTTGGTTGCTAAAGCTGGTTTTAGATGGGTTCAATTTCATGCCAAGTTCAATCATAACTTCAGTTAGGAGCTTAATGATTTTCTCGCCGTCTTGGGGGTTATTAACAAATACTCGGTAGTCATCCCTGTAACGCAATATCTGATAGTCTGTTATTGAATCACCGATTCTTTCTGACAATAATAAATCAGCATACCCCAACACCATTTCTGCAATAAAGTCGCTTAATACAGAACCTTGAGGAATACCATTTGTCTGCCCATAACTCATATCTTGAATGGTTTTATCTATAACAACCCCAACAAGTCCTGAGTTGTTTTTATTTTCAGGTTTCTTAGCTTCTTCTTTTGTATGTAATGCCCAAGAAATTGAGTGCGTATAAATTGAGCCGTAGCAATCAGCAATATCTGTATGAAACAAATGTTCGTACTCAAGAGCTAATTCAATTGATTGCTGTTCAACTGCAAGCCACCACTCAGCTACTTGTTCAGCTTTATCAGTTTCACTGCTCATTGATTCAACAGGTAAGCTAAGACACATAATTTTTTTATTTTCTGCGAACTTTTCAAACCTATCGCAGATAAGTTGCCAACTAGCTTGCTCTGTCATTTTGTGAATTAATGAAACGTACAAAACTGGGTGAATAAGCTGCATTGGTCTCCATGCATACTTCCCATCTTCACTGCTGTCCGGTTAAGCATTGATCAACGCCAACTGTCTCGGGTTTGATGATGGTTTTCGTATAGGTGGCGGAGCTGCACTGGTCAAAAGTTCAGCCAATTCTCTTCGCTGCATGATGTTGACAGAGACCAATCTGGCGAGTTGCTGTAGCGATTTCTTTGTAGGCATGATCTTGTTGGCGATTTTCAGTAACAGGTAAGCAATCATGGCAATGATGATCTGTATTTTGACGGCATTTTCAGATGTGCCGATGAAGCGCTTGATCTTCAGATTCTGTTTAATCCATTTGAAGAACAGTTCAATCTGCCAACGTTCCTTATACAGGGCTGCTATTTTGCCTGCGCTACGTTTCAGGTCGTTGGTAATGAAAGTGAGCATCTTGCCATCTTCCTTTCTGTTGAAACGAACACGCCTCAAAATAATCGGGCACTCTTTCTTCGCTTTTGGCGATGAGAGGCGAATCAGCTGGTCTTCCAGTACGCCGTCCTCGGATACTGGCAAGTCTTCCTGAACTTCAAACTTGGCATTGGTTTTCATACGTCCAATAAAGCGGATGTCGCGCAGGGTCATATTATGATACCAGCCGTAATCGTTGTAGGCTCTATCGAAAACGTAGGTTGCACCATCCAATAGCGGCATGTTCTCAGCCGCCTTTCTGTCATGTTTACTGGCTGTTGTGATGGAAAAGAATGTTGGGACGCTGGCATC
>QILF01000019.1 GCA_003233235.1 Zetaproteobacteria bacterium | reverse complement strand
TTCTGGGTAAAGCAGCTTGCATTAAGAATGTGCCAAATCAAGGCGCAATGTGCACGTAATAGCACGGCTATTGCGATACATTGCAACGCCGGGTTGGTGCATTATAAATGTAAAATGCAAATCTATGAATTGATCAGCGCCTCCTTAACTGCCTGCATCAAATTGCAGCGCTTGGACAAGAGGAAGTTACTACGATGAAAGTTGTGATGATTGGTGCTGGCTATGTTGGTCTGGTATCGGGAACGTGTTTTGCGGAATTCGGCGCACAAGTCACCTGCGTGGATGTCGATCAGGCGAAAATTGATGCGCTGCATGACGGGCGTATCCCGATTTACGAACCCGGTCTGGACGATATGGTGGCCCGCAATGTGCGCGAAGGCAGGCTGCATTTTTCAACCGGTGTCGCCGAGGCCGTGCCGGAAGCCGACCTGATTTTTATCGCTGTCGGCACACCGACGCGACGCGGTGATGGCCATGCCGATTTGCAATATGTATATGCGGCAGCAAAGGAAATCGCTCGCCACCTCGCCGGTTATACGGTGATTGTTGATAAATCAACGGTTCCGGTCGGTACTGCGCGGCATGTCGAGCGCATCATCCGTGAAGAGAATCCCGATGCTGATTTTGATGTCGCTTCCAACCCCGAATTTCTGCGCGAAGGTGCGGCAATTTCTGATTTCACACACCCTGATCGTATTGTCATCGGTGTGGAAAGCGAGCGCGCCGAAACACATCTGCGTTCACTATACCGTCCGCTAAGCCTAATCGAATCACCAATCTTGGCGACCAATCTGGAAAGTGCGGAATTGATAAAATATGCATCCAATGCTTTCCTTGCTACAAAAATCAGCTTCATCAACGAAATGTCCGGCTTGTGCGAAAAGGTCGGTGCGGACGTGCATGCCGTCGCCAAAGGCATGGGCATGGATGGCCGTATCGGCTCAAAATTCCTGCACGCAGGTCCCGGCTACGGCG
Organism: Zetaproteobacteria bacterium; assembly: GCA_003233235.1. Classification (GTDB taxonomy): domain Bacteria; phylum Pseudomonadota; class Zetaproteobacteria; order Mariprofundales; family Mariprofundaceae; genus UBA1543. The sequence goes on along the minus strand of QILF01000019.1, from coordinate 21,310 downwards.
GCTCCTGCTTTCCCAAAGATACGCTGGCCCTAACCCGCATCGCGCAAGAGCACGGCGTTTCGGTGCGCGTTGTGGAAGCGGCAGTAGAAGCCAACGGCGCACAGAAGGCGCGCATGGTGCGCAAAATTGTTGATGCCATGGGCGGAAGTGTGGCCGGGAAACGCATTGCCGTGCTCGGGCTGACCTTCAAACCGGAAACGGACGATATGCGCGACGCTCCGGCGCTGGCTATTTTGCCGCCGCTGATGGAGAAAGGCGCTCAGATTCAGGCCCACGACCCGCAGGGCGCTGACGAAGCCAAATCGTTGCTTCCCGATGGCATTCACTACTGCGATGATCCATATGCCGCAGCAGACGGAGCCGATGCGGTGGTGCTGATGACCGAATGGAACGCATACCGTAACCTTGATCTGGAACGGCTGGCGAAAATTATGAATGGCCGCGCATTCATTGATTTACGCAATGTTTATGATACGGCCACACTTCAACACGCCGGTTTCAATTATGCCTGCGTGGGGAGGTAACCAGACTCGCTGCGCCTGCATTTACAGGCGGGGGATGCAGAGGAGCGCGAAAAACATTATCCTGCGCCGCCTTTACGCAAAACAGCTACAATTTAGAATGACGAGGAGTAAAGTAACATGGGCTTGAACATCTATTATGACAAAGACGCCGATCTTTCCATTATCAAGGGCAAGAAGGTTGCTATTATCGGTTACGGATCGCAGGGCCATGCCCATGCCAATAATCTGAAAGACTCGGGCGTTGACGTGACTGTCGGCCTGCGTGCGAGTTCAGCATCGGTTGCCAAAGCTGAAGCTTGCGGGCTGACCGTGAAAACCGTGGCGGATGCCTGTAAAAGTGCGGATCTGGTCATGGTGCTAACGCCGGATGAATTCCAGTCGCAGTTGTACCGCGAAGAGCTGGCTCCGAACCTGAAACAGGGGGCAACGCTGGCTTTCGCACATGGCTTTGCCATTCACTACAATCAAATCGTGCCGCGCAGCGACCTAGATGTGATTATGATTGCCCCGAAAGCACCTGGCCACACGGTTCGTTCCGAGTTCGAGCGTGGCGGCGGTATTCCCGACCTCATCGCCATCCAGCAAGATGCCAGCGGCAATGCTAAAACTATCGCGCTGTCCTATGCCTCGGCTATCGGTGGCGGACGCACGGGTATTATCGAAACCAATTTCAAAGATGAAACGGAAACAGACCTGTTCGGCGAACAGGCCGTGCTTTGCGGCGGCTGCGTGGAACTCATCAAAGCCGGTTTTGAAACCCTGACCGAAGCCGGTTATGCGCCGGAAATGGCCTATTTCGAGTGCCTTCATGAAATGAAGCTAATTGTTGATCTGATTTATGAAGGCGGCATCGCCAACATGAACTATTCCATCTCCAATAATGCTGAATACGGCGAGTATGTGACCGGTCCGCGTGTGATTAATGATGAATCACGCAAGGCTATGCGCGAAGCACTGCACAATATTCAGACTGGCGAATATGCCAAACAGTTCATTGTCGAAGGGGCAAGCAACTATCCGTCCATGACTGCCTACCGCCGCAACAATGCTGCACATCCCATCGAACAAACGGGAGAAAAATTGCGCGCCATGATGCCGTGGATTAAAAAGATTGTGGATAAAGAAAAGAACTAGATCGCACGAAATACAAATCAAGTACAAAGCCAAAGCGAAGTAGAAATGGGAACAACATTAGAGGAGGCGCAAGCCTCCTTTTTTGTTGTCTGGATGGTGAGCACGCTAAAATAAAGCTGGTTCGATACTGTTGCAATGAGAAATGGTTTGTGCAGCGATTCCCTAACGCCACCACAACACAGCAAATCCCCAGAATATCAGATAAAACAGCATGATGACCCCAACGCTGTTTTTCAGCGCCCGCGTACCACCGGTGCGCAACAGCCAGGCGCCACCGGCAACCACCGAGAATAATTCGACAGCGCCGACAATGCGCCCGAAATAGTGCGGCTCCCAATAGGAAACAGGGCTGTGAAACTGCCACATGGATAACGGAAAGAAATGATGGTGAGCATCACTATGGTGCAGTGGAAAATCAAAGCAGGAATGCAAAAACATACTGGCGAACAGCACTGCCCACAGGGGTTTTTGCGCCCGCCAAGCCATAAACCAGCATAGCCCGAGCAAGGGAAACGAATGAAAACTGTCGAAAACCGTCTGCCAGCCATCCGAAAAATAGCTAACCCGCCAGATTTCATGCTCGCTCAGGCCTCGCCAGCGCGCCTGAACATAAAACAACAACATCGGCAAATCGGGAAGCAATGCGCCGACAACAATGGGCACGGCATAACGTTCACGCCGCTGCTTGCCAAATAACAGCAGGTTAACGATGGCATGCGCAGGCGTATTCATGGTAACAACGTAACACGCGATATCGCTTGTGTCGTCTGCATTCAGGGCTGATGACGTAATATGCTGAGCGTTAAAACGACCAAAATCAGCTGCCCGCGACAAATAAACGGGCAATAAGGCAAAGGAGAACACCATGAAACAACAATGGATTCCAGTATCATGCTTCGCATTGGCAATGGCTATGTTTAGCGTTGCACCAAACGTCTGGGCGGGAGATTATGGCACACAAAGTGCCAGTAAATTCTCTCGTGGCATCGCTAACCTGACCACCGGCTGGTTGGAAGTTCCGAAAAATATCAACAATGAAAGCAAGCGTAGCAATGCCGGCGTCGGACTGACTTACGGCACGCTCAAAGGTGGCGTGCACACTGTCGGGCGCACCCTGAGCGGCGCAATCGACACCGCTACTTTTTTCATTCCCAGTGGTAGCTTCGTGCATTCCGACTACGTGTGGAATAATGCCGACCACGACACCACGTACGGTGTGCAATAGAAGAGTAACAACGGCTGAATAGAACACTCCGTCATCCGAGGCGAGGATGGCGGAGTACGGCGGTGTTTAATTTTTCGTCAGCACCAGCAGATACTCTATATTTCCCTTCGGGCCGTGAATCGGTGACTCAATCACACCCGACAATTTCGCCCCTTCAAGTTCTTCCGCCATAGCCGTGATTTTTTCCACCGCCGCACGCCGCGCCTGTTCATCACGGACGACACCCTTCACCAATAATTTCTGCCCGACCTCGAACTGCGGCTTGATAAGTGCCACGCACCAACCACCAACGGCCAGAAACGGCCACGCCAGCGGCAACACACGCGTCAACGAAATAAACGAAGTGTCGATAACCAGAACATCCACCCGCTCCGGAACCTGTTCACAACTCAGAACCCGGATATGCGTGCGTTCCAGGCTCACCACACGCGCATCCTGTTGCAGGCGATAATGCAGCTGACCGTGACCGACATCCACAGCGTACACCTTGCGCGCACCATTTTGCAGCAGTAAATCGGTAAAACCGCCGGTCGAAGCGCCGACATCCAGACAGGTTGTGCCGGTTACCGGCAAATCAAAGGCCTCCAGCGCCGCTTTCAGCTTCAACGCACCGCGCGAAACATAGGCCAGCGTTTCACGCACCTCAATTTCAACATCAGAACGCACCTGCTGGCCGGATTTATCTGATTTCTGGCCGTTGACATAAACCAACCCGGCCATAATCAGACGCTGGGCACGATTGCCGCTTTCCGCCAAACCGCGTTCGGTCAGTAGATGATCGAGTCGAAGTTTGCGCGGCTTGTCAGATACGGACAAAGCAGGAAGTCAGGCTAGGGCCAGACACGTGTGAACAGGCCCTAATCTAATTTAAACAGGCGATGCAATGCAGCACCGATACCGGCGGCATCAAGTCCGAGCTCGCGCAATATCTCACTCTGCGTACCTTGCGCCGGAAAACTATCGTTAAGGCCAAGATTTTCGAACGGCCCGTGCCATCCGTGACGTACGGCTAACGCCGCAATCGCTTCGCCGACACCGCCCTGCGCCGCGCCTTCTTCAACCACCAGCAATGGCCGGTTGTTTTTTAAGTGAGCGACAATCATCTCTTCGTCGAGCGGCTTAATAAACCGTAAATTCAGCAGCGTTAGTTTTTTCCCATGTTCTGTACGTAAAACCTCGCATGCCGCCAGCGCATCACGGGTACGCGTGCCAACCGCGATAAGCAAACCATCTTTACCTTCTTCCAGCACTTCGGCTTTGCCCAGCGGCAGCACCTGTGGTTTATGCATCTCAACGCCATAACCGTTGCCACGCGGATAACGTATCGCACTCGGACCATCGAGATGCAGTGCCGTGACCAGCATATCCGCCAGTTCTGACTCATCTTTGGGTGCCATCACCGTCAAATTCGGAAGACAACGCAAAAAGGCAATATCGAAACTCCCCGCATGCGTCGCCCCATCGGCGCCAACAACACCAGCACGGTCCATGCACAACAGCACGGGCAGATTCTGGATACAAATATCGTGAATAATCTGATCGTAAGCACGCTGCATAAATGTCGAATAAATCGTCACCACAGGTCTCAAACCTTCCACCGCTAATCCACCGGCAAAAGTCGCCGCATGCTGCTCGGCAATGCCGACATCAATACAACGCTCGGGATGACGCTTGGCAAAGCGCGACAGGCCCGTGCCGCCGGGCATGGCTGCAGTAATCGCCACAATCCGTTCGTCGGCATCCGCTAAATCAGCCAATGTATCGGCAAATACCTGCGTAAAGGTTGGCGGTTTTCCGACAGCGCGTACCGGCTCGCCACTTTCGATATTGTACGGGCCGAGGCCGTGCCATGTCTCGGGGTCTTCCTCGGCGGGTGCAAAACCCAAACCTTTGCGGGTTACGATATGTAATAAAATCGGGCCGTCCAGCTCTCGACAATTTTCAAGTGTCGGCAACAAATGATCAAAATCATGTCCGTCAATCGGCCCGAAATAACGGAAGCCCATTTCCTCGAACAACGTGCCGGGCATCACCATGCCCTTCACATGTTCCTCAATCCGACGCGCCGCTTCATAAGCGCCCGGTAATTTCTCCAGCACTTTACGTGTTGCATCACGCACATGGGTATAGGGTTTGCCGCTAATCAAGCGCGCCAGATAAGCCGACATCGAACCGACATTGGGCGCAATCGACATTTCGTTGTCGTTAAGAATAACCAGCAAACGGTGTTTGTTATCACCGGCATTGTTCAGTGCTTCAAATGCCATGCCACCGGTCAGCGCACCATCGCCAATCACTGCGATCACCTGCTTGTCTTCGCCCTTTAAATCGCGCCCGACGGCCATACCGTAGGCTGCCGAAATCGATGTGCAGGCATGCCCTGCACCAAACGGATCGTGCTCGGACTCACTGCGTTTGGTAAATGCGGATAGACCACCGTATTGCCGCATGCTCGGCATCTGGCGCAACCGCCCCGTCAGCATTTTATGCGGATAAGCCTGATGGCCGACATCCCAGATGATGCGATCATGCGGCGAATCGAATATCCGGTGCAAGGCAATACTCAACTCGACAACACCCAATCCCGCACCCAAATGTCCACCAATCGGAGCCAGTGTATTTATCAGATACTCGCGCATTTCAGCGGCCAGTTCAGACAACTGTTCGCGACGCAGGTTTTTTACATCGGCGGGCGTTTCCACGCTCGCCAGCAACGGGTAGGCGCGCAAGCCGTCGGGCGTTTCGCCGCCTGGTTTATCGCTCATTGCTGGCGCTCCAAAATATAAGTGGCAAACTTCTTCAAAGTGTTGCCATCCTCGCCCAAAACCGCTGCCGCCTCAAGCGCTACGGCATGTGTCTGGGCGGCATAGTCGCGGGTACGCGACAAGCCAAGCAATGAAACGTAAGTTGCCTTATTCTGGGCCGCATCCTTACCCGCACTTTTGCCCAGTTGCGCAGTGCTTGCCGTCGCATCCAGCATGTCATCGGCAATCTGAAACAACAATCCAACCGCTTCGCCATAACGCGAACAAGCCGCCACCCGGGTGCTATCGGCCCCGGCCAGCAATGCTCCGGCCAAACAACAATAGCGCAGCAGCGCACCGGTTTTCAGCTTGTGAATATGACTGATAGCACTGACATCCGCGATATTTTCTGCGTCCGCCTGCATATCCAGCATTTGCCCACCCACCATGCCTGCCGCACCACCGGCGACAGCCAGACGACGCATCAAATTAATCCGTACCGAATCATTTGCCCGCTGTTCGCAGAGCAACTCAAAACTCAGTGCCTGTAAAGCATCGGCAGCGAGAACCGCCGTCGCCTCGTCAAAACGACAATGGCATGTTGGTCGTCCGCGTCTTAAATCATCATCATCCATGCACGGCAGATCATCATGAATCAGCGAATAGGTATGCATGCATTCGATACTCATCGCCGTCGGCAGAATATCCGCGCTGCCACCGCAAGCGGCATAACACTCAAGCATCATCGCCGGACGCACCCGCTTGCCGCCCGCCATCAGGCTGTAGGACATCGCCTCCCACAAACGGGCTGCTGTTTGCTGACGACGCACAGCAAGCATGTTGCCCAATGCCACATTCACCGCATCGGCGTGTTGTTTGATCCGTTTTTTCATCCTGCTCAGACTTCCTGATCGTCGCCAAGCACCTGCAAGCGCTGTTCTGCTGTATCAAGCAGGGCCTCACAGCGCCGTGACAGCTTTACCCCGGTTTCGAAAGCAGCCACACTTTCCTCAAGCGGAAGCTCTCCGGCTTCAAGCTTGCTGACCAGATCATTCAGGCGATTCAGCGCCTGCTCGAAATCCAGTTTTTCAATATCTTTTTTATCGCTTTTAACGTCGCCCACACCACTACCTCTTACCTTGTTTATCGACGCCCATTGTAAGAGCAGGGGACAGCCGGTCAATACAGGCCCCCGACAACTTGGATTTCTGTGCTATGGGCGGCAGCATCACCGCATGGATGAAGCCAGTCTAATCATGCTGTTTTCCGGTTTAGCCACCGGTCTATTGGCGGGTGCGATAGGTGGTACACTGGCCGGCTTGGCCGGTGTCGGCGGCGGGCTGATTTATGTGCCAATATTCTATGCCTGCCTGCCGCAGCAGGCCTCAGGCATGCCGATAGCTGTATTTGCCAGTCTGCTGGCGATTGTCGCTACCGGCCTTGCTTCGACGCGTGCCCATTGGCGTCTCGGTCATATTGATGGCGCAGCTTGCCGCCGCCTTCTACCCGGCCTGATACTTTTCGCCAGCCTTGGTTTAATGCTCACCTTGCACCTTCCGGAAGCACTGATTTTAAGTGGCCTGGTGATACTCGATATATGGTTGGTCTGGGATTACGGTCGGATCATAAAAATACAACCCAGATCTATTTCACTGGCTCTTGCATCCATACCAATCGGCTATATTTCCGGGCTGCTGGGTATCGGCGGCGGCACTATGCTGGTTCCGCTGCTCCGCCGTTCGTTAGCATTACGAATCGCCGTTGGAACGTCATCGTTATGTGGCACCGCTATGGCGTTTTGTGCATTGCTAATCAATTTGCTGCTGATTGATGATTGGCTTCCGCTACTCCAAGCGCCGCTGTTTTTTATACTCGGTAGCGGCATCGGTTTTCTGATAATCCTGCCGCAAACCTCGACATGGGCGGCGCGCCTGCACGCGCGCATCACTGAGGCGGACATGCAATATTTACTTCGATGGCTGTTCGCATTGCTTGCAGCTTTACTGGCTTTGGCTGCACTCAAAACAATGTTTGTCTAAAAAACTGAAATCAGGCGAACGGACTTCCCGGTCGCTGCCAAGGCAATTTATCGCGCGACTCAATAGCCACACGCATCACCATACCCAGAGCCGCCAGCATGGTAATCAGTGCCGAGCCACCGTAACTGATAAACGGTAACGGTACGCCAACCACCGGCATAACGCCGCTGACCATACCGATATTAATCAGAATATATAACGTAAAGATTGCCGCGATTCCAATACACAACATGGCTCCGAAACGGGTGGCGGCATGTAACCCGATATTGATAATCCGTGAAATAAGCAGCGCGTAAAGCAAAAGCAGCAAACCGGAAGCGATCAACCCACCTTCTTCGGCCAATACGGCAAAAATAAAATCGGTATGCTGCTCGGGAAGGAAATGCAAGCGCGCCTGCGTGCCGTGCAGATACCCTTTGCCGAACAAACCGCCGGAACCAATCGCAATATTCGACTGGATAACGTGGTATCCCGCACCAAGCGGATCCGCCTCGGGATGCAAAAAACTCAACACCCGCTGTTTTTGGTATGTGTGCATATTATGCCACAGCACCGGCATAGAAATCAGCCCTGCCAAGCCGCCATACACAACCCAACGCCACGGCACTCCGGCAGAAAAAATCATCACGATTGCCGAAAAAAGCAACAACAGGGTCGTGCCAAGGTCCGGTTCCAATACAATCAACGCGGCGGGTAAAAGTGCGAAAACCATGGCCGGAACAAGTGATTTCAAACTTGCCGCATCACGTGAGGCAAACCAGTGCGCCAACAGCAACATCAATGCCCATTTCATCAATTCTGAAGGTTGAAAATTAATCATTCCGAGATCCAGCCAGCGCCTTGCGCCCATTTGCACCTCACCAATCAGCGGCACCAGCAACAACGCCAGTAACGCGCTGAGATAAGCAGGCCAGCTTAACAGCGCCAGAACACGCAACGGTATCAGGCAGGTGACCGTAAATACTCCGATGCCGAGTCCCCAATAAACCATCTGGTGCTGCCATAGCTGGATGCCACCCTGATGCACCGCAGCGTACAAGGTGAACATACCAAGCACGGCCAGTGATACGATAACCAGAAGCAAGAGAGCATCAAGTCTGCGCAGGCGTTCAATCATGTTCCCGGCCTCGCGGATTTCTGTTTATGCAATGATTTATCCTCACTGTCTGTTTTACTGTGGTTCGCCATATAGCGAACCACCGCTGCGGCTATCGGCCCGGCAACACTGCCGCCATGACCACCGTTTTCAACAAACACAGCAAAAGCAATGCGCGGCTTCTCATAAGGTGCGTAGCCGATAAACCAGGCGTGATCCCGATGTTGCTTGGCTATCTTTTTTCGCTTTCCCTTGGCACGTTTATCGTCATCCTGTGCCTCGGCAACCACCTGCGCCGTACCGGTCTTGCCGGCAGAAGTCCATGCCAAACGCCCCATCGCACGATGTGCAGTGCCGTGAACGCTAGCCACTACATCGCGCATGGCTTTGCGAACAATAGCCAAATGCTCCGGCTGTACGCTAATTTGCCGTTCAACCTCTACCGCATCACCAAGCCGTAAATGTGGTTTAAGCAACTTACCGCCATTGGCAATCGCGGCAGCAAAACGCGCCATCTGCAATGGTGTGGCTGTTACCGCGCCTTGCCCGATAGCGGTAATCATCGTTTCACCACGAAACCAGCGCCGCGCACCTTGCCCGTGACCAACTTTCGGTATCGTTCCGGAGGATTCCGGACCGATCTTGATACCCGTCGGCTGACCAAAACCCCACTGTTGTGCCACCTCACTGATCGCCTGCATACCCAGTTGATCGCCTAGTTCATAGAAATACACATCGCAGGATTCCACCAGCGCCCTGTGCAAATCAATATGGCCGTGGCCGCGCCGTTTCCAGCAACGAAGCTTGCGATCTCCCACCTTCACAAAACCCGAGCATTGGGTTGCACCGTAAATCAAAGGTGACTGCTTCGCCTCTCCGGCCAACGCGACCAACAATTTAAACGTCGAGGCTGGCGGGTAAGCTGCCTGAATAGCACGGTTAATCAGCGGATGCCGCTTATCATTAACCCACGTCTGCCACTGCTCGGTTTCCAGGCCGGTAATAAAACGGTTCGGCTCAAAACCCGGCTTACTCAGCAATGCCAGCACTTCACCATTATTCACATCTATCACTACGACTGCACCCGTACGCTTACCCAAAGCCTGCGATGCCGCCTGTTGTAAACCTACATCGAGACTGAGCTGCAAACGTTCACCCATACGCGGCGGCGTTCTCTTAAAAACGCTAATTCTTCTTCCGTGCGCGTCCACTTCCTCATATTGTGAACCGGGGTGGCCGTGCAATTGAGACTCAAAAGAACGCTCCACACCTCTGCGCCCGACCTTTTCGCTGGATAACACACCGTGTTGCAAATCCTCTCGACGGGCCAGCGACAAATAACCGATAAGATGCGAAGTTAAAGCACCGTAAGGATAGAATCGATGCGTTCCCGCCTGCACATCCAGACCCGGAAGCTGGTGCAGGCGCGCAGCAACAGGGGCGACATCCAGCCATTCCAATTTGTCGGCGAGTAACACCGGGCGATCCCTCCGGCCATGCGCTATCCGCTTCTGCAAACTTTTCAATCGCCCGTCCGACCAGTGCATGAGTTGCTGTACCCTGCCGAGAACAGCGGCGATGTTTTCGGCCCGCTCCGGAATCAGGGTTAAACGATAAGAAATATGGTTAACAGCCACGCCGAACCCATTGCGATCAATAATATCACCACGTGTCGGCAATACCGGAACGACATTGATGCGATTGCGTTCGGCCTGAAGCAGGAAACCCTCATGCTGCAGCCACTGTAAATCGGCTAGGCGTACAAACAGCAGCAGCAACAGCAGCACCGCTGCCCATTGCAGCAATCGTGTGCGCCGCGTGAAGCGACTGCGTATCTCAAGCGAATTGGCGATCATGCAAATGCACTGCGATATGCCATACCGGAATGCAGAGAAGCAACGTCAGTAACCATTGCATCACGCCAGCGCCGTGCGCCAGCATCGGCACGCTGACAAACACCAGCATCGCAATACGTTGTAGCAGACCGGGGCCGACCTGCGCATCCAAACGCCGCAACAGCAGCGGCAACAGACAGGCGGGTAAAAACACCCCCCATGGACTCCAATAAAGCATCAAATCGTGCAACAACATGGCCGGTAGCACCCACGGCCAATATGAACGTCGTGCCAAAAGCGCACCGAGCAGAATGGATAAAGACCAGTCCGGCTGCATCGTTCCGCCACTTGCTAAACTCAACACCATACCGAAAAGCGCCGCTACGAGGAAAAAAAAAGGTCGTGGCGACAACATCACTGCTGCTTGCGCATGGCAACACTAAGCCAGGCATCGCGACGCCAATGTGCTGCCGGTTCCGCTTCCACATCGGCGAAAACACTGCCGGATACGGTACGAATGTGCAGAATGTGTGCCACGGGAATGCCGGGAGGAAACATCCCGCCAGCACCGCTGGTGAACAACATACTACCGCGTGGTGGCGCATGATCTTGCGGTACGAATTCAACCGCCAAGCGCTCACCCTCCCCCCGCACAAGCGCCGCCAGACCGCTTCCCGGCAAGGTAACCGGAACAGCCAGCGATGCATCAAGAATCGTGCGCACGACAGCCCTGTGTCCTGAAACAGTATCCACCAGTCCGACCAAACCCTCACTGGAAACAACGGCATCATTGATGTGAATTTTTACCTCTGTACGCAGCATCAAACGCTGACTCATTTTATCCGGGCTTCTACCCAACACCTTGGCAGCATGCCAATCAAAACCGGTCAAACCCTGCAAACCGAGCAGGGCGCGCAACTGTGCATTTTCGGCACGCAGGGCATCGCGCTCCTGGCGAACATAGGCCTGCCGCTGTACCTGTTCGTGACTATCAAGCAGTTCGGCTTGTAATTGGTGTCTCTCGATAAACCACTGACTGGCATCCGTCCACCAGCTCTCCGGCACTTGCAACGCGCTAAGTAGCGGGGCAAAAAAAAGATTCAGCCTCGGGCCGAGTTGTTTGCCAAACGAAGATTGTTGAACGGTAAATAAAAGAAGCAGCAATGCCGCAAGCCACAGCCACGGTCGAAGGCCCAACCGCAGCATAAACTATTCCTCGAAGAGCACGTCCCGCATGCGATCCAGCTCCTCCAGTACCCTGCCGGTACCGAGAACAACGCAAAGCAATGGATCCTCGGCTACCGTCACCGGCAAACCGGTTTCTTCGCGCACCAACTGATCGAGTCCGACCAGCTGCGCACCGCCGCCGGTAAGCATAATACCTTTATCGACGATATCTGCAGCCAATTCCGGCGGAGTCCGCTCCAAACAAACCTTGGCGCCTTCGATAATCGCATTCACCGGCTCGGTAATCGCTTCAAGAATTTCAGAATCATCCAGTGCAAGGCTCTTCGGCACACCGTTAATCAGATCACGTCCCTTCACATCCATCTCGCGGCGCTCCTTCTGTGGATAAGCACTGCCCAGATTGATTTTAATGTTTTCGGCAGTGGATGCACCGATTAACAGACTATATTTACGGCGCAAATGATTGATAATCGCTTCATCAATTTTATCACCACCAACACGTACCGACCGCGAATAAACAATGCCGCCATAACTGATAACAGCAATTTCGGTTGTGCCGCCGCCAATATCCACCACCAATGAACCGGAAGCCTCTGTGACCGGCAGGCCGGCACCGATTGCCGCCGCCATCGGTTCCTCAATCAGGTAAACCTCGCGTGCGCCAGCCGTCAGCGCGGAATCGCGAATCGCCTTACGTTCCACCGGTGTGGAGCCATACGGCACGCAAATCACAATACGCGGTGCTAAACCCCAATTACGCTGGTGCACCTTGCGAATAAATTGTTTAAGCATTTCCTCGGTAACCACGAAATCGGCAATCACACCATCTTTCAAAGGCCGAATCGCCTGAATGGACCCCGGTGTGCGGCCAAGCATGCGTTTAGCATCGTGACCGACGGCAAGCACACGGCGGGTTTTCCCCGGACCGCCTTCGTGCAACGCTACGACCGACGGTTCATTAAGAATCACGCCTTCGCCGCGCACATAAATCAGCGTGTTGGCAGTACCCAGATCAATCGCAATATCGCGTGAAAAATAGCCGAAAAGGCGTTGCAACATGATATACTTTCCTCCGTCCGGCAGGGTATGCGCCTGCGGCCTTGAAACTCAATAACCGCAGAAGCTAAGAGCTGCGAGGTGCTTGGTAAAGGATGGGTGTTGAACAAGCCTTAAAAACACCTATTCATCGTTCCAGATAACCCGCCGCCCCTCAATGCAAAAACCTTGCCTGACCATGCGTGCCAGCGTCGCCGGATAAAGTTTATGCTCTTCAATCTGAATACGCGCATGCAAAACCTCCGGCGTATCATCATCAAACACGGGTACTGTCGTTTGCGCCAGAATCGGCCCGCCATCCAGCACTTCGTCAACCAAATGCACCGTGCAACCACTGGCCTTAACACCGTAAACAAGCGCATCTTCAACCGCATGCGCACCCGGAAATGCAGGTAAAATTGCCGGATGGATATTCATAATACAGCCACGAAAACGCCGTACAAAGGATGCTGAAAGAATGCGCATATAACCCGCCAGTACAATCCAACGGCAATCGGCGGCATCAATTTCTTCAGCACAAGCGGCATCAAATGCAGCACGATCGGCGTATGCTTTCGGGTTGATATGCAAGACTTGCGGCACACCTGCACTGCGCGCAATTTCCAGTGCCTGCGCCTGCGCTTTGTCAGAAATAACCAGCCGCACATCCACAGGACAGCGACCTTGTGTTACGGCATCCAGAATAAGCTTAAGGTTACTACCTTTTCCCGATGCCATAATGGCAATAGGTTGGTAACGTGTTGTCTGTTCTGTCATGTTGTTTTATTCCTGTCGTTCCACATTTATCATGCGTATGTTAGCAGCCACAAAGCAATTCACAGCATCGAATTATTACGACACAAACAAGGAGAAAACATCTTTCTCAATCCACAACGCTTGCCTAATGACCTTTGACATGCAATTTCGTAGTCTTGGGCAATGAGTGCTTCTACGCAACACATCGACTGGCAATGTATCCTCGACGAACTCGCCGAAGAGGTTCCTGCCGCGCGTTTTGATGCTTGGATACGCCCGGTACATGCTGATGTCGGGGAACAGACGCTAACCCTCTCCGTACCCAGCCGTTTTTTTCTCGATAATCTAAAAGATCATCACGAAAAAACCATCCGTAAGAAAGTGAAGAACCATTTCGGTAAAGGGGTTCTGATTGAATTTAAGGTCAATCCCAGCCTCGCATCCGAACACAATACAAAACAAAAAACAGATAAAAAACATGCCGGACAAGTGGATGGTTTTATTGATAGCCGTTTTACCTTCGCCAATTTCGTGGTGGGTCCGAGTAATGAGTTCAGCCATGCCGCCTGCCGGGCTGTAGCCGACCTGCCCGGAACCATTTACAACCCGCTATATCTCTATGGTGGTGTCGGGTTGGGTAAAACCCACCTGATTAACGCCGTTGCCAATCAATTATTAGCAAAAAATCATTTTAAAATTGCCTACCGGACCAGTGAACGTTTTACCAACGAGCTTATTTCCGCCATTCGCAACGGTAGTACCCAACAATTCCGTGATCGCTACCGGCAGGTTGATGTGCTAATCATCGACGATGTGCAATTCATCGCCGGCAAAGCCAGTACGCAGGAAGAGTTTTTCCATACCTTTAATGCGCTGTACGAAATCCAGAAACAAATCATTCTCACCTCTGATCGTCCGCCGCGTGACATGGATCACCTACAGGACCGTCTGAAATCGCGTTTCAGCAGCGGCCTAGTTGCGGATATTCAACCGCCGTCATTCGAAACCCGCAAAGCCATCTTAAACAGCAAGGCAGAGTTGGCCGGTATTGAATTACCGGAGGATGTGGCAACCCTGCTATCCAGCCGTATTTCAACCAATGTCCGCGAACTCGAAGGGGCACTTACCCGTCTGACGGCACACGCCACACTGACCGGACGTACCATTGACGTTGATTTTGCGCGCCGTGTGTTGCGAGACCTTCTACACGAAGAAGTGCGCGCCGTAGCTGTTGAAGATATCCAGAAACATGCGGCCAATTATTACAACATCCGCTTGCAGGATATGCGTTCCAAAAAACGTACCCGTAATGTCGCCTTTCCGCGTCAGGTCGCCATGTATTGCTGCAAACAACTTACGCCTATGTCGTTACCGGCAATCGGCGAAGCTTTTGGCGGGCGCGATCACACTACCGTGCTCTATGCGGTACGCAGAATCGAAAAAGAAATGCAGGCAAATGATGTGTTTGAAGATGAAGTTGAACGCATGATGCAATTGTTGCGAAACTAAGGAAGCTCTGAACAAGTCATGAACTCGCACCTTGCGTCCAGAATACCCAAACTCTGCGTTGTGAGTTTGAGCAATAGCCTTGCTATTCCATGCAACTCACGTCTTGATTTTGAATATTCTGAATCACAACTTGCTTCATCAGACTTATTCAGAGCTTCCCTAATTCGCCCGATGAATAGAATAAAAACATGCACAAAAACAATAAAATGAATAAGTCTCTGGATAAGCCGTCGGACTGGCTGTGGATACTTTGAGTATAACTCTGTTTTTTACGGTTTTATATGCAACGGCATAAAAACTCGGCATTTTATCCCGCCGGTTATTGTCGCTCTATCCACAACCGGATAGCCTTGCATCTTATTGGAAAGAAAGAGCGAATACAGTTACTCACATCATCCACAGGTACTATGATGATGACTAAATATTTGTTATAAAACAGGTTTTAAAACCTAAGGAGAACCTTTATGTACGTTTCACTCTCCCGTTCGGATATGTTGCAAGCTGTCCAACGCTGTCAAAACATTGTCGAACGACGGCATACCATTCCTATTCTATCGAATATTCTTCTCAAAGCAGATAAGAATACACTGCATTTCAGTGCCACCGATCTGGAGGTTGGTATTCGCACACAAAGCAGTGCTTCGGTTAAACAGGAAGGATCCTTGACCGTTTCAGCCCGCAAGCTTTTCGATGTGATTAAAGAACTGGATGTCGAAGCTGATATTGAACTGGAAGGTGCTGATAATTTTCTGGCGATTAAAAGCGGTCATTCACGATTCAAACTTGCCATTATGCCCGCCGATGAATTTCCTGATATACAGGCCGAACAGGAAGGTGTGAGTATGCAGCTTGATGGTGCTAATTTAGCATCCATGATTGCAGCCACCCATTTTGCCATGTCCGGTGATGAAACACGTAAACACCTGACTGGAACCTTGTTTGAAGTGGATAAACAGGGAAATCTTTGCCTCGCCGCAACCGACGGGCATCGTTTGGCTTTAACCCGCTTGCGTTTGGGTAAGGATGTGCAGGCCGGGCAATGTATTGTGCCACGCAAGGCGGTGAACGAACTGCGTAAACTGGGAGAAGAGGTTGTCGGGCAGGTGAGCTTAACCTTCGGTGAGCGGCAAATTTCGTTGTTGGCAGGTGAACATCACCTGAGTTCAAAATTAATTGATGCGCGTTTTCCCAATTATGCAGATGTGATTCCAGCCAACAATCCACATGTGGCGACAATAAATCGTGCTGTGCTGGATCAGGTATTACGGCGGACGATGATTGTCGCAAACGAATTTACCCACGATGTACGTTTACAGATAAGCGGCAGTGAAATGCAGGTGTCGGCACACAATACCGAGCAGGAAAAAGCCGAAGAGGTGGTGGCTATCGAATATGACGGCCCGGATATCGAAATCGGTTTTAATGCGCGTTATATCCGCGATGTACTGGCCGCATTGAAGGGTGAAACGGTTGAAATACGCCTGAAAGACGGGCTTTCACCGGTATTGATGCGACAGGATAAGGATTCGGCCGGACAATATGTGATTATGCCGATGCGCATCTGATTTACTTTCCGGTTTGGCGGCAGAAATGATGAGTGGTGCGCCATTGTTGCTGGCTGAAATTAACGCGGTTGATTTACGTTGTCACCGGAGAGTTAACTGGCAGTGTGAAGCAGGGCTAAACCTATTGCTTGGTGAGAACGGGAGTGGTAAAACCACGCTTTTAGAAGCTGTGTTTCTAATGGGGCATGGCCGGTCGTTTCGACAGGCGCGCGATCCGCATCTGGCGCGTCATGGTGTACAAAATTTTTCTATTGATGGGCGCTGGACGCGTTACGGGCCGATGCATGTACAGGTTGGCAGTGGCACAAACGGGGTTCGTATTCATTTGCAGGGGCGTTTATTGCAGCGGCGTAGCGATTTAAACGAAGCATTGCCGGTGCTTGTTGAATCACCGCAGGCAGCACGTCTGGTGGATGGCATTCCGGCTGAACGGCGACGCTGGCTGGATCAGATGATGTTATATTGCCGACCGGATTTAATGCGCCAATATCAGGCGTATTTGCGTTGTCTGATGCAACGCAGCCGGTTGATGCGCAAGCGTGCTGCCGAGAGTGAAATAGAAATATGGGAACAGCAGATGGCAGCGCATGGTCTGGTAATCATGCAGGTGCGTAGTGAATTGATTGCGGCGATGAATGATGAATTACAGAAAGAAAACGAATTGTGTGAAACGCGATTATCGCTGAGATTGCAAACGAGCGCGCCGGATTCGCTTGAACAATGGACACGGAAACTATCCGGCCAACGCAAGCAAGGGCAGCGTATTTTGCGTATCGGCCCGCATTGTGATCGTTTGCAGTTGGATTTTGGCGGACGCGATATTCGTGCAGTCGGTTCACGCGGGCAGCAAAAGCTGGCGGCAATCGCATTAAGGCTGGCGGAATGCAGGCTCAGAATGCAGCATCGTGGACTGATCCCGGTATTATTGCTTGATGATTGTTTTGAAGCCTTGGATAGCCGTCGCCGCGAGGGTTTAACGTCCCGTTTGCTTGCGCATCCGGGGCAGGTGTTGATGACCGGTCCGGCATTGGACCGCAGTGTGCAACAGGCTGATATTCATTGCACGACGCTGGCGACGGTTGGTGATGAACAAAGCGGATATCTGGAAAACAGGATGGGACGTAAAACGGCGTCCGTAAGTTTGGAGGAGGCGGCATGAGTGCAGCTGACGAGAAAGATTATAGTGCGGATAGCATCAAGGTATTGCGCGGTCTGGATGCGGTGCGCAAACGACCGGGCATGTATATCGGTGATACCGACGATGGCACGGGTTTGCATCATATGGTTTTCGAGGCGGTGGATAATTCCATCGATGAAGCACTGGCCGGGCATTGCGATAAGGTTGAGGTGATTCTGCACTCCGATGATTCGGTAACGGTGCTCGATAACGGGCGTGGTATTCCGGTGGATATTCACTCGGAAGAAGGTGTTTCGGCAGCCGAGGTGATTATGACCGTGCTGCATGCCGGTGGTAAATTCGATAGTAATTCCTACAAGGTATCCGGTGGTTTGCACGGGGTCGGTGTATCGGTGGTGAATGCTCTGTCCGAGTCATTGGAGCTGGTGATCCGGCGCGAAGGCAAGGTGCATTTTCAGCGTTACGAAAACGGCGAACCGGTGAAACCGCTGAAGGTCATTGGCGAAGCCAAAGGTACGGGGACGGAAGTACATTTTCTACCCAGTCTGGAGGTGTTCGCGCATCGTAATTTTTCTATTGATACGCTGGCCAGTCGTTTGCGCGAGTTGTCTTTCTTAAATAGCGGTGTGCGTATCGAATTGTACGACGAACGTAATGACAACCGGCAGGTGTTTGAATATGAGGGTGGTATTGCCGCTTTTGTACGCCATTTGAATCGCTCCCGGAATATCCTACACAATGATTGTATTGCCGTCATCGGCGAACGTAACGGTGTGACGCTTGAGCTGTCCATGCAGTGGACGGATGCCTATCAGGAAAATGTATTTTGTTATACCAACAACATTCCGCAAAAGGACGGCGGTACGCACCTGGCCGGTTTTCGTGCGGCGTTGACACGTTGTGTGAATAATTATGCCAATGCCAATGATATGCTGAAAAAGTATAAGGTGAGTTTATCCGGAGAGGATTGTCGTGAGGGTCTGACGGCGGTGTTGTCGGTGAAGGTTCCGGATCCTAAATTTTCTTCGCAAACCAAGGAAAAGCTGGTTTCCAGCGAGGTGCGGGCAGTGGTTGAGTCCATCATAAACGAAAAATTTTCCGAGTGGCAGGAAGAAAACCCCAAAGAAGCCAAACGGGTGGTCGGCAAGGTTGTTGAAGCGGCGGTGGCACGCGAGGCCGCTCGCAAAGCACGCGAATTAACACGCCGCAAAGGGGCCTTGGATATTTCCAGCCTGCCCGGTAAATTGGCTGATTGTCAGGAGAAAGACCCGGCATCGTGCGAAATTTTCCTTGTCGAGGGAGATTCTGCCGGCGGTTCTGCCAAGCAGGGGCGTGATCGTAAGTTTCAGGCTATTCTACCGCTCAAGGGTAAGATTCTGAATGTAGAGAAGGCGCGTTTCGACAAAATGCTGTCCAATCAGGAAATCGGCACCATGATTACCGCTTTCGGAACCAGTATCGGTCCCGAAGATTTCGATATTTCCAAGCTGCGTTATCACCGCATTATTATTATGACCGATGCGGATGTGGATGGTTCGCATATTCTTACCCTGTTGCTGACCTTCTTCTACCGGCAGATGAAGGAACTGATTGAGCGCGGCCATTTGTATATTGCCCAGCCGCCGCTTTATCGCGTCTCGCGCGGTAAGCAGAAGCGTTATATTTCCAATGACGACGGATTGTTTGAATTTCTGCTTGAGCAGGGTTCGCAGGGCATGGCTTACCGCTCCAGCGAAACGGAAAAGCCGATTAACGGCGAACGTCTGATGACACTGGTGCGCAGTGTTCACACGTTGACACAATTGCGCCGTCGTTTGTCGCAACGGGTGGATGTGCCGGTGTTGCGTTTGTTGCTGGAAAGCGGCAAATTGGAGCGCTCCCTGTTTCGTCACAAGGATGAGCTCGAAGCGCGAATGCAGACGGTGATGGATGCGTTTGCCAAGGTTTCGCGCGCTGATGAAACCCTCGAATGTATTCTCCACGAAGATAGCGATCAGGGTTGCTGGCAGGTTGAGTTCCGTCGCCGCGATCACGGACGCATTATGCATTCGTGGCTGGATATGTCGCTGGTTGGCACGCCGGAATATAAAGAAGCGCAAATCCTGTGTGCCAGCGTCAAGAAGATGGTTGCGGAGGGCGCGTATTTTGAACGCGAGGATAAAAAGTGGCCGGTCATACATTACGAAGATATTGTTGATGTGATTGAAACCGAGGGTCGCAAAGGGTTGGGAATCCAGCGTTACAAAGGCCTCGGGGAAATGGACCCCGAGCAACTGTGGGAAACGACGATGCATCCGCAGGACCGTACGATGTTACGGGTTACGCTGGATGATGTGATTGCCGCCGACGAGACCTTTGCCATGCTGATGGGCGATGCGGTGGAGCCACGGCGTAAATTTATTCAGGACAATGCCTTGAAGGTGAGAAATCTGGATGTCTGATTCCGCCACAAAGCAACAACTGACTTATGCCGATGCCGGGGTGAGTATTGATGCCGGCAATGCGTTTGTCGGGCGGATTAAACATGCCGTTGCCTCGACCACGCGCCCTGAGGTGATTGGCGGGCTGGGCGGATTCGGCGCATTGTTCAAAGCTGATTTTTCGGCCATGGCCGAGCCGGTGCTGGTTTCATCCACCGATGGTGTCGGTACCAAATTATTGCTGCTGCAAAAGTATCAGCGTCCGCATGTGGCGGGAATTGATGCGGTGGCTATGTGTGTGAACGATATGGCGGCACAGGCGGCGGAGCCGTTGTTTTTTCTTGATTATCTGGCCACCGGAAAACTGGATGACGAAACGCTGGCGGGTGTGGTGGAAGGCATTGCCGAAGCCTGCCGCATCTGCGAATGCGCGCTGATTGGCGGCGAAACGGCTGAAATGCCCGGTATGTATGCGCCGGATCATTATGATATATAGGCCGAAGGTGATTGACGGGGCGACGATTGCCGAAGGTGACGTGATGCTCGGTATTGCTTCCAGCGGCCCGCATTCCAACGGTTTTTCGCTGATTCGCAAGCTGATTGAAGTCGGCGGTGCGGATATTGCAAACGATGTTCTTGCCGATGGTTCGAAAGCCATTGATACCGTGCTCGCGCCGACGCGATTGTACGTTCCGGCAGTGAAAGCACTGATGGCCGCTGGTGTGCAAGTGCATGGTTTTTCGCATATCACCGGCGGTGGCATGTTTGATAATATCGAACGGATTTTGCCGGAGGGATTAGCGGCTGCCGTGGATATTTCTTCATGGCCGATTCCGCCGGTATTCGATTATCTGCTTTCTTTTGCCGATGTCGCCCGTGACGAGTGTTACCGCACCTTCAACATGGGGATTGGTTTTGTCGCTATTTTACCGGAAATGCAGGCCGGCAAGGCCATTGCAGTGCTCACGGAAGCAGGTGAAACGGTTTACCGCATTGGCAGCATTCACCATAAAGATGGTGAATCGGTTACACTGACGGGTTGATGGATTAACGCTTTGCATGCGGCGCGCGCGAAGTGATTTGAGCTAATATGAGTGCTTAG
>QILF01000126.1 GCA_003233235.1 Zetaproteobacteria bacterium | reverse complement strand
TTGAGTTGTAATTTCGGCAAATGGAACCACCATTCACCTCATTCCAACTCAAAAGCGCACTCGAAGTGGGATTGCAACTCATCCACCCAGACTTTTGCAAGTGGCTCATAAAGAAGTCGTATTAAACGTTTTTGTTCCTGACTGCTGATATTGATTTGGTTCAAATATGGTTCCCATTGCCGAATTGCTTGTACACTGCCTTTGAAGCTTATTCGACGAGTCTTCACATCTGTTCCCTCTGCCGCCTCAGCGATGAGAGCACGAATACAGTTGTAGACAATCAAATGCATCAGGATTTCCTTGCGAACCATTTCAGGTGTTTTGCAGCGCAGAATATCCATGTCCATAGTGAATTTGATATCCCGGAAAAACAGCTCTACATCCCAGCGTTGAAAGTAAACTTCAGCAAGTTCACTTGCTAACAGGAGCGTTTTATCACGTCACCAGCCGTGGAAACTATAAAGTAAAGCCATCCATGAAAAAGATTAACCTGAATGTAGCACACGCCAGCGCACCTGTTTCATTATCCTAGAAAAAGCAGTGGATAAAAACTACTTACCGGCCAACAATTCCAACCGTTCCTGCTCCCCCTCGGCCACTGGCGTCAGTGCCGTATCGGTATAATCAAAGGCAGCAGGGTCGGCCTTGATCCGACGACGCACAGCGGCAAATTTCAACAGCATGAGCATTATGCAGATATGGGCGCGCACCACTTCCCAAACACGACGAGGATAAAACAGCAACGGGTTCTCAATCGGTAGACCCGGCCTGCGATCCCGCCGGTATTTGCGCCGAAAATAGCCACCCTCAAGCGGGTGCAGCCCTTCAAATTTATGGCAGCCATAAAACCATAGCATCAGAAACATCATTTTGCCCACACTAATGCCCGAAGCGCGCGCCCGTTTAAGCACGGTTTCAATATGTTTCGGCGTGTAATAGGCATCCCATGCCTGATGATAAACCTGCTCCCATTGCTCACGGCTCATGTTCGCGTGTTCGGTGGTGACATGGTTCAGGTCATATTTATTCATGTCCGGATCCATCCACACATTATGGCGATGTAAATCCTGATGATCCGCAGAACCCGGCAGCGGCGTCAGGTAGAAAAACTCCAGCAAATCTACCGGTAATTCGCGCTTGATCACCTCGATATCACTCAGTATCCGCTCCGGCGTATCTCCTGGAAAACCCAGAATATAACCGGCGCAGGTCATCACGCCGACATTGCGCCATGCCTGCATCAGTTTACGATATTCGGCTATCTTATTCTGCTTTTTGCCGGCTGCTTTAAGATTGTCCGGATTGATGTTTTCCAGCCCGATAAACGCACGCTGCACACCGGCTTTGCCGGCCTTTTCAATGAAACGAGGAATCTTGTGGCTCATGGTATCGACCTGGATAGTCATATGAATCGACATGCCCTCTTGCTCCTGCAACATAATCAGGCGATCAAAGATTTTTTCCCAGTCGCGATTGCGGGCAAAATTATCGTCGGTAATGAAAAAACGCCTCACGCCCTGTGCTGCATTCCTGCGCACGATTTTCTCAATATCGTCTGCCGAGCGCCGACGCGATTTGCGTCCCTGCACATTGATGATGGTACAGAAACTGCACACAAACGGACAGCCGCGTCCGGCATCAAAGCTGGTCACCGTGCCCATTGAGCGCTTGATGATGGCTGCTGGCAAAAATGGCGTGGGTTGCGCCTTCACGTCCGGTAGATCGCTAAGGTAATTATATAACGGTTTCATGGCTCCGGCATAAGCATCCCGAAATACCTCTTCCAGCCGCCCTTCCGCCTCACCGGCAAACAGGGACATGCCCAGCTCCTGCGCCTCGCGGATATCCTCGGGTAATTCGGGCAACATCGACAAACAGCCACTGACGTGAAAACCGCCAATACAGACCTGAACACCGGCTTTTCTGAATGCTCTGGCCATATCCATGGTGCGGGGGAACTGGTTGGACTGAACGCCCACGAAGCCGACAAAACCGCAACCTGTCTGGTTGATTCCGCTGATAATTTTTTTGATCGGGACGCGCGTATTGGTTTCGTCATAAACATCGAGAAGAATCTCTACATCGTCGCCGAGCGCCCGGCGTTCATTGATATCCAGAGTCAGTCCATACATGGTAGCCAACGTATTGGAGGACAAGGCTGAGCGATGCCACTGAATCACATAACCGTCATCGTCGTAGTGCGATGGTTTAATCAGTACCACGCGAAACTGTTTCGGCTTGTGATTTTTATGCATATTTCACAGGCTACTGATGGCTGCCATTGCTGACCAGCGCATGCAATATCAAAAAAAGACATTCATACCGGATATATGCTATAACTCTTTGATTTACATGCTGTTCCAGCTAACCCATTTGATTTATAAGGTCACAAGCGAAATACTATAAATCCAGTGTGGGGCTGGCCGGATATTCCAGAGTGCCATTCAGAGTGCCATTCGTGACAGTTTACCTATTTCACGCATTGCCAGCATGCTAGTCGAATCAGCCATAAGTGTGATGCCCGATTAAATCACCTTGCAGTCGTATAATTGAAACTTTCCATCGGTTGTCATCATCGGAATGCCTCTGTTCATGCTTTGTGCGATAAGCATGCGGTCGAACGGGTCTTTATGGTGAAAAGGCATATCCTTTAGCGGCAGGGCATCTTGCGCACTGAAATCGAGCAATTCAAAGCCACTTTGTTCGGCAATTGCTACCGGGTCGAAATCAACGTTTAATTTTCCAATCGACGATTTAATCATCAATTCAACCATGCTGACCGCGCTAACGTAGATGATGTTTGCCGCCGTCTCCAACTCTGCCCGATGACGTTTATCAATTTTATCCGGATCGCATATCGCCCACAGGAAAACATGTGTATCAATGATAATTTTCACGATTTTCTATCGTAAAACATCTCGTTGATAGCCTCATCCTCATCTATAAAATCATCGGGAACAACAAACTGCCCGGCCAGCAGACCCAACTTGCGTTTTCCCTCAGGCTTATGCACAACCAGATCAACAAGGGGGAGATTGTTTTTAGCAATCACAACCTTTTCGCCGTGATAGGCCATATTCACCAGTTTCGAAAGACTAGCCTTGGCTTCGGAAATATTCACGATCATGACACACGCCTCCTTATTACACAGGAGGTTCACTTTACCTTAGTTGGTCAAGTTGGTCAAGTTTTATGGGTTGGATGTGTTTTATCGGGTTGGCCGAAAGCAAGGTAAGGAATTCTTACTTTCCGTTATTCTTCTTATAGGCTATCATCGGTTCATCCGATCCGTAAGAGGTGCGCCATGTTGACCAAAAAAACATCCAAAAATCAGATCACTTTACCCAAAGCTATCATCACACATTTCCCTGATGTGGATTATTTTGATGTTCAGGAAGAAGACGGGAAAATTGTACTGTTTCCGGTGCGTCCGAATCAGACGGAAGATGTGCGGCGGCGGCTGGCTGAAATGGGGCTGGACGATCAGGATGTAAAAGATGCCATTTTCTGGGCTAAAAAGGCGTGAGCCTGCGGCTGGTTTTTGATACAAACAGCGTTGTTTCGGCACTGCTTTTCGAAAAAGGACAATTGGCATGGCTGCGCGCATTTTGGAGCAGACGCGAACATCAACCGCTGGCCTCAACGGCAACCGTTCAGGAGCTAATTCGCGTCCTAGCTTATCCAAAGTTCAAACTTGAAGAACAAGAGATTAAAGCGTTGCTGGCCGACTACCTTCCGTTTGTTGAAAACATCGCATGCGCTGCAAATACATTACCAACATGCACCCCGCCACTTCCCCGCTGCCGCGATGTGAAAGATCAAATGTTTATCGAACTTGCCGAAGCCGGAAAAGCGAATGTGTTGATAAGTGGAGATACCGACTTATTGATTCTAACCGATGCATGTCCATTCGACATCGAAACGCCTGCCGATTTCAAAGCCCGCATCAAGCCCTAAGCCCTGCGAGAAAAATCAGCCCGCTGATTTTCGTTACAAACAACCCCGCTGCAAATAATCCACCACCAGCCGCACCCCCGCACCAGTTGCGCCCTTGGCCGAAATATCGGTTCCTTTCATATCCCATGCCGTACCGGCGATATCGAGATGCGCCCACGGGATGTCATCGACAAAACGGGACAGGAAACAGGCAGCGGTAATCGTGCCTGCATCGCGGCCACCGATGTTTCTAATATCGGCGATGTGCGATTTAATCTGCTCCTGATATTCCTCATACATCGGTAATTCCCAGACCCGATCATGGGTATGATCGCCGGATATTTTCAACCCCTTTTTCACCTTGTTGCCGGTTCCCAGAAGACCTGTCGCCTGCGAGCCGAGCGCAATCACGCAAGCGCCGGTTAATGTTGCAAAATCAATGATTTCGGCGGGTTTCTGCTCCGCTGCATAAGCCAGTGCATCGGATAGAATAATGCGCCCTTCAGCATCGGTATTCTGCACCTCGATGGTCAGGCCTTTGTAGGTGGTAATCACGTCACCGGGTTTGTAGGCCGCTGAACCGAGCAGATTTTCGGTGGAGGCAATCACACCGAGCAGATTGACCGGCAGATTCATCTCGGTAACCGCTTTGAAAATACCCAATACCGCCGCCGAACCGCACATATCGAATTTCATTTCCTCCATCAGCGCCCCCGGTTTGATGGAAATGCCACCGGCATCGAAGGTCAGCCCCTTGCCGACAAGCGCCACCGGAGCGACATTCTTTTTGCCGCCGTTGTATTCAAGCACAATAAAACGCGGCTCTTTGGCCGAACCCTGATTCACTGCCAGCAGCGCGGTAAAACCGGCTTTTTCGATGGCGGCTTTGTCCATGACCGCCACTTTCAGATTCTTATGCTGCAACGCGGCAGCCTGATTGCCCAAAAATTCCGGCGTACACACATTGCCCGGCTCGTTACCTAAATCACGGGCGAAATTTGTACCCGTGGCGACTGCGCGCGCGGCAGCCAAAGCAGCTTCCGCATCATCCAGATCACGACGCGACGGAATCATCACCGTCAGCGAACGCAAGGCGCGCTTATGCTCTTTTTTCTGTGTGTGGTACTTGTCGAAACGATACAAACCCAACCACACACCTTCGGCCACCGCTTGCACTTTATCGGCCAAACTCGCACCCTTGATATTCAACTCCGGCAGATACATCGACACATCGCGCGCGCCACTTTTGTCCAAACGACGTGCAACCTTGGCTGCCAATCTACGCAAGCCTTCCAGACGCAATTTCTTCTCATCGCCTGCACCAATCAGCACCACCCGCTGACTGAATGTGCCTTCGACATCGTACAGCGTTCGCATACCGCCAAATTCACCACTGATGTCGAATTTACGCAAAAAGCCGGGCAACGTTTTGCCGCTCGCCTGCTGCAGTTCTTTGCCTGATTCGCTCAGTTTACGACCTTCCAGAAGCGGCAGCACCACCGCATCATCACGTTGTTTAGCGGCTGCGCCTGCTTTTACGGAAATTTCAATCATGGATGCCTCTCAATAGGGTGTTTTTATCGGAATTTTCTCTGTTTATGCAAACTACTGCCATGCCATAAAGCTAACATTTTACAAATGCCATGGAAGGGTAAAAGCTACCCTTGCGGCTTATTCACCGGCAAGTAAGCGCTGAAAAAGCCCATGCACCTGCCGCATAGCCTCGCGCAGGACCTGCGGACTGCAAATATCGCCATGCCTACGCATCGTTTCCCACTCGCTCGCATCGGCATCGGCGGGCAAACTGCCGATGGATGCCCACAATTCGACACGTAGCGCATTTTCCATTTGCCGGTAGCTGCGATAGCTGTCCGCTAGTATCGTCGCTGCATCCTGCCATACGGCAGGCGCAGTATCGGGCAAATGCTCGAATATATAAACCGTTCCCGATCCGTCGCCGCCGAAAATAAGTCGTGCATATTGAGCCAGAAACTCGATATCCACCAAACCGCCCGCATCGTGTTTGAGATTGATGACCTCTGCCGATTTACTGGCCAGATGCTCCAGCATTTTCACTCGCATTCTGAGCATATCCTGCGCCAGTTTTTCCGCATCCCGTTCTAAATTCATCACTTCAGTGACAACCGTCGCCACCGCCTGTTGGGCGGATTGCGGACCGGCCACCGTACGCGCCCGGCACAGCGCCTGATGCTCCCAACTTTGCGCACTGTGCAACTGATAATCGCGAAAACCGTTCAGATTGGTGACTAGCACTCCGCTCTGACCGGAAGGACGCAAGCGCGCATCGAATTCAAAACCAGCGCCGTAGGGCGGCTTCCTACTTAACTGTTGAATCATGCGCCGACCAAGCCGCTGACCGTGTTCCCACAGGCTCTTGCCGTCCAACAAACGATCCGGCTGCGCATCGGCCAGCACAAATACCATATCAAGATCCGACACCAGGCCCATTTCACGACTGCCGTGTTTGCCCATAGCCAGCGCCACAAAAGGAAAATCCTGCGGCAGATTCATTTGAATCAAACACAAGCGCAGCACCGCCTGCGTCGCCGCATCGGCGGTATCCGCCATCCATGCCCCGACGGTTTGCGCATCGGCCTGATGCGCGTCCACGCTCAGTGCCGCCGTCAATCGCGCCCGATCCACCAGACGGCCAATTTCGGCCAATGCCTGCTCCATATCGGAAACATCGATTTTTTGCATGCCACGGCATACGCCTTGTACATCCGCCGCCCCGCGTTCATGCGCTAGCGGCCATTCCAGCCACGACGGGTCACGAACAATATGCTCGCGCACATAACGCGACGCCGAAAGTGCCCCGATTAACCAATCCAGCGCCCCCTGATGGCTGGCCAACAAATCAATCCATGTCGCCCTGCCGGCAATGCTTTTCAACAAATCGGCAAAAGCCTCCAGCGCAGTAACGCCGTTGGCATCGTCCAGCCAACGCGGCATCGCCCGCGCCAACACCGCTTCCACCCGATTGCGACTGCGCTCAGGGAGAGCACCACGCAACAATTGCTCGTCCATAGCCGCCAGCGCCTGCGTCATATGCTGCCGGGAAGCAGCATCAAGATGATGCAATTCGGCGGCGTGTTCTCCGGTAAGCCAATTCGTTTCTTGCGCTACGGCAATCGGCAGCACATGTTCGGAAAATGCTGTACTGACCACCTGTGCATGATCGTGCATGCGGCTCTGAATATCGGGCAGGCCAAGCGCCGATTCGAGATAAGCAACATAGCCTTCGGGCAGCTTCTGCGTCTGTTCGCCCAAACGCGCCTGCACGGCATGCTCGACTCTGCGCCAGAAGCAATACGCCGCATGCAATTGCACCGCTTCGTCATCTTGAACCGCAACAAATTCACGCAACGCATCCAACGCCGCCATACATGACGACTGGCGCAACTGCGGATTGTCTCCGCCATGCAGCAACTGCATCGATTGCACAACAAATTCGATTTCGCGAATGCCGCCGCTGCCACGTTTAACGTCAAACCCGGTCTCAATTTTCCTATCGCCCATCTGCGTATCAATGCGCCGTTTCATATCCGCCAACGCCGCCACTGTCGTATAATCCAGATAACGCCGATAAATAAATGCCGCTATCCCGACGACAAAAGTATCACCAAGCGCCAAATCACCAGCCACCGGACGCGCCTTGATTAACATTGCACGCTCCCATGTCTGGCCGTAGTTCTGATAAAAATCGACTGTTGCATCCACATTGAGACAAATTGCCGCCCCATCACCGCCCGGGCGCAGGCGCATATCCATCGGCCAAACCATGCCGCCATCAGTCAATTCGGACATCAGGCGAATCAGCATGCGCGACAGGTGATTATAATATTCAGTGGCCGACACCTGCTTTCTACCGCCCGACGTTGTTCCCTTGCCTTGCCAAATAAACAACGGATCAATATCGGACCCGAGATTCAATTCGCGTCCACCCAGCTTCCCCAGACCGATGACGCAGAACGAACCCTCATTCAGCAACCCGAAACGCGGCGCAATCAGTCGTTTGGCCATGCGCAAAGCCTCATCCAGCAGCCCGCAAGCAAAATCGGCAATAGCCTGATACGAAGTCTCAATATCGCCATGAACGCCCATCTCCCACCAGATAATATGGCGCATACCGCGCTGTTTGCACAAGCGCAAATGATGCATGCATGTGTTCAAATCATCGCGTTCACAATCCGGAACCCAATCCCGGCTACCATCAGGCAACAACGCATCTATCTCGGCACGGAACAATGCATGAAGGGTTTTTTCATCGGGTTCATGCAACAACGAAACGAACAGTGGTGAAATATCCAGCAAACGGCGCACATCGTTCTTGAACGCTTGAGGCAACTTATCCAGCCAGGGAAAATCCATCCGCTGAGTATAGCTCATCCGGCAAGCATAAAAAAAGGCCGCCCGAAGGCGGCCTTTGCATTGCTTCTTCCGTTTGCGATTAGCAGGAGTAATACATCTGCATTTCAATCGGATGCGGACGCATGCGCAGCTCGGTGACTTCTTCCATCTTCAAGTCGATATACGCATCAATCATATCGTCATCCATCACACCGCCGACTTTCAGGAACTCACGATCAACATTGAGCGCTTCCAGAGCCTGATCCAAACTACTGCAAACGGTCGGAATCTTCTTGCCTTCTTCCGGCGGCAGGTCATACAGATTCTTATCGGCCGCTTCACCCGGATCAATCTTGTTGGCGATACCATCAAGACCGGCCAACAGCATAGCCGTGAACGTGAGATACGGATTGCCGGAAGAATCAGGGAAGCGAACCTCAATACGACGTGCCGGATCGGAATTCACCACCGGAATGCGAATCGACGCCGAACGGTTCCGATTCGAATAGGCCAGCATCACCGGTGCTTCAAAGCCCGGAACCAAACGTTTGTAGGAATTGGTCGATGAATTGGTGAACGCATTTAACGCACGCGCGTGCTTGATGATGCCACCGATATACCACAGCGCTTCCTGCGATAGATTGGCATACTTGTCGCCCGCAAACAGATTCTTGCCATCTTTCCAGATTGACTGATGCACATGCATGGCCGTGCCGTTGTCATTGAAAATCGGTTTGGGCATGAATGTTGCCGTCTTACCATGCGCATCGGCAACATTGTGTACCACATATTTATACCACTGCGCACGATCAGCAATATTAATCAATTCATCGAATTGCATCGCCAACTCGCACTGACCTGCGGTTGCCACTTCGTGGTGATGGCATTCCATGGTAAAACCAAGATCGGTCATCACCAGACTCATATCGTTACGAATTTCATGCAGCGAATCGACTGGAGGAACTGGAAAATAGCCGCCCTTCACAGCAGGACGATGACCTGTATTGCCGCCTTCGAAATCTTTGCCGGAGTTCCATGCCGCTTCTTCCGAACCAATATCGTAACCACAGGAGCCCATGTCATTGTTGTAACGCATACTATCGAAAACAAAGAATTCCAACTCAGGTCCGAAATAAACGGTGTCGGCAATGCCTGCACTGTTGATGTATTTCAGTGCACGCTGTGCGATCTGACGCGGGCAACGGTTGTAGTCCTGTCCGGTCAGCGGATCAATCACTTGTGCCACCAATACCAGCGTCGAGGCTTCGATGAACGGATCAATCTGCGCACTTTCCGGATCGGGAATCAGCGCCATATCGGAGTTGTTAATCTCACACCAACCGGCAATCGATGAGCCGTCGAAAGCAAAGCCATCTTCAAAACAATCCTCGCCAAACTGGTTGATCGGGAAAGTAACATGTTGCCACTTGCCCTTGGTATCGGTGAAACGGACATCGACGAATTCACACTCGTTGTCTTTGACCATGTCCATTACATTTTTAATTGCATCACTCATTTGTTTCATTCTCCTCTTGTCTTTTAACGACCTTATTTTTTGAACCACCCTTTAAATCTATACAACATAAACTGTTTAAATCGCATCCTCATCGCGCTCGCCGGTACGAATGCGCACTGTTTTCTCTACAGGCATGACGAAAATCTTGCCATCGCCGATTTTTCCGGTGCGTGCTGCCGCGACAATCGCCTCCAATGCTACATCCAACCGCTCTTCAGTGACCACCACCTCAATTTTCACCTTAGGAAGAAAATCAACCGAATATTCAGCGCCGCGATACAGCTCCTTGTGACCTTTCTGATGCCCGTAACCCTTAATCTCGGTTACTGTCATACCATCGACACCAATATCGCCAAGTGCATCCTTAACATCATCAAGTTTAAACGGCTTGATGATTGCCTCAATTTTTTTCATGTATTTTCATCCTCCCGCTGCGCCGGATATTCGCGAAACCCGTGGGTAATCGGATATCGGCGATCGCGTCCGAACGCCTTTTGCGTAATTTTCACACCCGGCGGAGCCTGACGCCGTTTATATTCCGCAAGATACAACATGCGAACCACCCGCTCGACAAGCGCGGAATCATAACCGCGTTGTACGATTGAATCCATATCCTGCCCCAATTCTATATACAACTGCAAGATGTCATCGAGTACCGCGTAATCAGGAAGCGAATCGGAATCCTGCTGATCAGGTCTCAGCTCAGCCGATGGCGGCTTGCTGATACTGTTTTCGGGAATCAGCTCGTGATGCCGGTTGATATGTCTGGCCAGTGCAAAAACCTGCGTTTTATAAACATCCTTGAGCGGTGCAAAACCGCCTGCCATATCGCCATACAGCGTGGCATAACCTACTGCCATTTCTGATTTGTTTCCGGTGGTTAGCAACATTCGGCCACTCTTGTTGGAAATCGCCATCAGCAACAATCCGCGAATACGCGCCTGCACATTTTCCTCGGTAACATCCGCCTCGCTCTTACCCCAAGCGGCAAAAATATCGGTCAGCAAACCGCCCACAGCCGCTCTCGGCGACTCGATGGGTAAGGTAATCGTCTGCATGCCGAGATTCACAGCCAGCGCTTCGGCATCGCTGATTGAATGCCCGCTCGAATAGCGCGAAGGCATTAACACCCCGAGCACATGCTCCGCGCCCAGTGCCTCACAAGCCAGCGCCGCAACCAGCGCCGAATCAATCCCGCCCGATAATCCCAACACCACCTGCTGAGAACCGTTGCGCAGAACATAATCACGCACGCCAATAACCAGCGCCTGATGAATCTGACTCATCGCATCACCAATCGGGACAATCTCGCCATGTGAAGCGGCAATATCTACCAGCACATCCGCAGCCACAAACAACGGCGCTCTGGCCAATAGATTGCCGCTCGCATCCAGCGCATGGCTACCACCATCGAAGACAATTTCATCCTGCCCGCCAATCTGATTGACGTAGATCACCGGTACGCCAAATCGAACGGCGCGCTTTTGCATTAAAGCCTCACGTTCAAACTGCTTATCAACATGAAATGGCGAGGCATTGAGGTTTATCAGCACATCACGCGCTTGCGTAGCCGCGACTTCGGCCACTTCATCATCCCACAAATCCTCGCAAATACCGATACCGATTCGCCAGCCGTGCGCGATAAACACATCCACCCCTTCTCCGGGCGTAAAATACCGCTGTTCATCGAAAACGCCGTAATTGGGTAGCGATTTTTTGTCGTAACAGCCGATAGATCGATTGCAAGCCGCCAGCGTAGCACTGTTATACAAGTGTCCCTCTGAACAACGACGCGGATGACCGAAAACCACCACCGTCTGCCCGGCGTTGGCAACGACCTGTGCCACCGCCTGCTCCACCTCACACATAAATGCATCACGCAACAACAAATCTTCCGGTGGATAACCGGTCAATGCCAGTTCAGGACACACTACAACATCACAATGCGCGGCTTCTGCACGCTGCATTGCATCCAGCAGCAAGCGGGTATTGCCGACAACATCGCCAACGCGCGGGGCAATCTGCGCCATCATGATTTTCAAGCTCCTGTTCCCTCCGCCTTGTTTCGTACTACAAACATTGCATCCCCGTAGGAATAAAAACGGTATTCAGCCTCAATTGCATGCCGGTAGGCTGCCATAACCGGTGTATAACCGGCCAGCGCACAGACCAGCATCAACAATGTGGAACGTGGCAGATGAAAATTGGTCAACAACGCATCCACCATGTGAAAATCATAACCCGGTGTAATAAATAAATCCGTGCGCCCGCTTCCGGCGGCAAGCTCTCCACTTTTACCCGCTGCTTC
The DNA here is from genome assembly GCA_003233235.1 of Zetaproteobacteria bacterium. Lineage (GTDB taxonomy): Bacteria > Pseudomonadota > Zetaproteobacteria > Mariprofundales > Mariprofundaceae > UBA1543. Next base: position 10,002 of record QILF01000126.1, on the reverse strand, counting down.
CAGTGTGCGCAAACTGGTTGTGCCGACCGCAACTACCCGCCGCCCTTCACTGCGCGCCAGATTCACCTGCGCAGCCGTTTCCGGAGATACAATATATGCCTCCTCATGCATCCGGTGATCAGCAATATCCTCCACCTGCACCGGCTGAAACGTGCCCGGCCCGACATGCAGGGTCACATGTGCAAATGATGCACCGGCAGCCTGCACAGCAGCCATTAATTCAGAGCTTAGATGCAATCCGGCGGTCGGTGCGGCTACCGCACCGGAATGCCTCGCAAAAATGGTTTGGTAACGACTTTTATCCTCTTCGCTATCCGGCCTGTCGATATACGGCGGCAGCGGCATATGGCCATGCTCTTCAATCGCCGCTGCTACATCGTCGGCGACAAGTCTCACCGCAACCTGTTTACCGTCGCGATGCAAAATCTCAGCACTAAAAGCTTCAGCAATCAGAATCTTCTCACCCGCTTTCAACGGTTTGTTGGCTTTTCCCCACGCCAGCCAGACATCATTTTCACCGGAAGGTTCAAGCAGCAGCAACTCAACTTTTCCGCCGCTTTCTTTGTAACCGAACAGACGCGCCGGAATCACCCGCGTGTCGTTAATCACCCAAACATCGCCCGGCTGAACCAGTGCGGCTAAATCGCGAATATACGCATCACGCAAGCTGCTACCTTCGCAATGATCGCCTGATTGCACCTGCGCAGGCAGCAGCAAGCGCGCCGCATCGCGTCCGGCCAGCGGGCTGCGGGCAATTCGTTCGGGAGGAAGCTGGTAGTCGAAATCACTTAATCGCACGCAGCCAAGCCTACATCAGCGACAGCAACTGCGGCTACGCCTGCTTAGGGAAACACTGAAGAGCCACTTGCAAAAGTCGTGAGCGGCAATCTGCTTCCCCACTTCGGCGTATTTCCAAGCTGAATCTTCGAGGCATGGAACCGCCATGCCCCTCAATCCAGCCTGAAAATCCACTCAAAGTGGGATTGCATCTTATCCACCCAGACTTTTGCAAGTAGCTCTGAATAACTCCGATTTGATGAGATTATCACGCAAAACCAGCTTTATTTAGCGCTTCCTTAGACAGCTGCCTGCCCTTCTAAAACCTGTCGCAAATGGGCTATCAGGGTTTCCATCCTGTAGGGTTTCTGCACGAAACCGGCCAGATCATCTTCGGCAAAAGATTGCGTCGCGTCTTTTTCGTTGTAACCTGATGAGAGAATGACACGGACATCAGCATTGATGTCGCGCAATTGTCTGAAACATTCCACCCCGTCGAGTTTCGGCATGGTCACATCAAGCAGTACCAGCGAAATTTCATCACACTGACGGCGGTATATATCTACAGCTTCTTCACCATCACATGCTTCAAGCGTTTTAAAACCGACCTCTTCGAGCATAGATACGGCAGCTTCACGCACGCTAATTTCATCATCGACGACCAGCACAGTACCGGTTGGACACCATTCGATGCTTTCGTCTTCCGACTTGATGTCAGCATGCGGCGCATCCTCCGAAGGCGGCAACAACACCCGGAAAGTTGTCCCCTCACCCTCTTTTGACTTAACGGTAATCGCGCCATGATGACCACGCACAATTCCGAGCACGGCACTCATACCGAGCCCTCTACCTGTAAATTTGGTCGTATAGAACGGGTCGAATAACTTCTTCAGCGTCTCCCTGCTCATACCGCAACCGCTGTCCTGCACCTCAAACAACACATACCGCCCGGGCTCCAGATCATCACCCGTGCAGCTTTGTGCCAGTTCGTACGCTTCGGCCTGCACCACGCCAGTACGCAACGTAACCATGCCTGTATCCTCGCCAATCGCATCGGAAGCGTTGATAACCAGATTCATCATCACCTGCTGCAATTGAGTAATATCGGCCTGCACAGTGGGAATATCCGCCGCCAGTTCTAAACGTAATTCGACTTTTTTGGATATAGACACCTGTAGCAACTTGGGAATCTCCTGCAACATCAGCGAAATATTCACTGGCCTGATGATAAAATGCCCCTTTCCGGAATACGCGAGCATCTGTTTGCACAACGCAGCGGCACGCTGTGAGGCATCTTCAATACGGCATAAATAATTTCCGAGATCTTTCTGCCCGGGGAATTTCATCTTTGCCAGCGATGCATTACCCATAATCGTGGCGAGAATATTATTAAAATCATGCGCAATACCGCCAGCCAGCACGCCAAGGCTCTCCAATCTCTGCGCATGCCCCATTTTATCCTGTTGCCGTCGTTCGTCGGTAATATCCCGATCCATACTAACATGATAAAGCGTCTCTCCATCCTGAATAACCGGTGAAACCCTCCGCTCAACGATGCGTTGTGTACCATCAGGCAGATGCAACGTCACGTCCCCCTGCCAGATATTTCCGGCATTCAATGCTGTTGCAATTTTCTGATATAATATATCGCCCTGACTGCCGCCGCACGCCTCTGCAGCTAACATTCCCGGTAAATCCTCCAATGAATGCCCGAGCATCAACGCGATCACAGGATTAGCGTAGAGGATCTTTCCTGCTGCGTCGGTAATCAGAATCCCTTCCGGCGATTGTTCGACGGCCACCCGCAAACGCTCGCGTTCCTCCTCCGCATGCTTGCGCCGGGAAATATCACGTGCCACAACGAGCACCGCATCCCCATCCGCATCCTTGAAACGGCAACCTTCGACTTCGGCAACAAATATTTCGCCATCCAAACGCAGTAAACGCTCCTCGTTCAACGGCACAATACCATCCGAATGCATCGCTATACGGAGACGTTCTTCTACGCCTGCCCGGTCATCCGGGTGCACCAGACTCAAAATCGAACTGCCGTTCAGATCGTCATTGCCGACAGCACCGAACATTTTCACTGCCGCCGCATTGCAGTAGGCGACTTTTCCTTGCCTGTGTACAGCAACAGCATCGGGAATAAGCTCGAAAAGCTGCCGATAACGCGCCTCCGATACCATCATGGCCCGCCCGGCCTGCATGTTCAATCGTTCAATCAGGAAGACCATCAAAATAAACATGAACATCAGCACGACCAGAACTCCGAAAAACATGCCGCGCACGACATTTAACTGACCATATGCATCCTCAACATCCATTTCAACGGCCAAACCATATCCTTCACGCGCATTCCACTGCCATGCACCGACCACCGGTACGCCTCGATAATCGTTATATCCCTTCAAATTTATACCGCTTTTCCCCTGCACGGCAGCAGCAGCCATGTAGGTCAGTGGCCGCTTCATATAATTTTTCAGTAAATGAGGTTCTTCAATCAAATTGACACCCGGATCGCGCAAAACAATATTCAGCGCACTCTCCTGCTGCGGCCCGAGCAGCCCCGCCTTGCGAAGCTGGTAATCAAAGCGGCTCGAGGTCAACATGCGCCCGTGTGCATCGAATACATAGGTTTCCATGCTGCGCCCGACCCGACCCATAGCAACGATATGCGCATAATCACCATCAGAACGAATGCGAAATGCCAATGCAGCGATCACTTTGCCTGAAGCATTGCGTACAGGGGCCGCGACAAACATCGTCGGTAAACCGTCAACAAGCCGCCCATAAGCATCCGGCAGAACGACATCTGAAATCTGAGGTAAGCTGATAAGTGTCTGCCCGGCAAAAATTCGATCAAGAAACTCCCCGCGTTTACGCAACAAATTAATACGACCAAGGTTGCTGTCACGCATAGATGAAACAGATATAAAATCGGGAGAAATAACAAAAAAACCTACATAATCATGCTGGTTTACATAAAAACCTAGTAAAGAACGCAGTCTTTTCTGATTCGGATTATTTACAAGCGCCTGCTGCGTATGAGGCGTCTGTAACAAAGACTGAACAAGCGTCAGCACCTCGGCAGACTGACTCCACGGTCGGATATCCTGACACAATTTCTTTTTCCATCGTTCAAGACTGTCCTGCGTAACGGAAAGTGTCTGTTTTAGCGTGTCTGCAGTGTGTTTTTCGACATCCGCCTTGATATGACGCACAGCCAGCACAACAACAATCGAAGTCGCCACAATCATCAACATTGCTACTTTCAGACCGGGTAGTGTGAAGACCTTGTTCAAAGGAACCTCTCTCCGTGGAAGAATCGCTCTGCAAGTATATGAAGGTAACCCGTGAAAGAGTATGCGGGAGCTTTCTTCCTATCAACATGCCAAGCACCCTTGCAAGCAAGCAAGCAGGGGGCCAAAAATAAGCATCCCGATTCCAGTTTGAACGGAAATAGAAGCCTTATGCGTTAACGTGATTCCTGACGAAAAAGTCGCTTGTCAGCTCCAAGAAAGGCCTGAGAATATCAGTTAGCATATTCCTTCAAGCGTTTCATGGCACGCGATTCCAACTGGCGCACACGCTCAATTGAAATCCCCATCTCTGTAGATAATTCTTTCAGCGTCGCAGGGGTGTCAGTCAAATGACGCCGTTTAACAATAATTTTATCGCGCTCGGGCAGACGATTCATCGCGGCCTGCAACACCGCCATACGATGCGTATGCCAATTTTTCTCAACCACCGCCTCCTCAGGCGTCGCTTCGAGGGCAGGTAGGGATGCTACCATGGATTGACCTTCGACATCCACATCCAGCGACATATCGCGTTGGATAAAAGCTGCAGCCGCTTCCTGATATTCGCTACCGGAAAGACCGAATTCCGCACCGACTTCTCCTGCGTGCGCGCCATCAAGTGCGGCAATGGCATTCTTGGCTTTTTGCAGACCGGCAAAAATTTTGCGTTGCAGTTTATTTGTGCCGAGTTTAACGATACTCCACGAACTGAGGATAAAATCATGAATGGCGGCACGAATCCACCACGATGCATAGGTCATCAGTCGGAAACCACGCTCCGGCTCAAAGCGCTTGACGGCCTGCATCAGACCAATCGTCCCTTCCTGAATCATATCCATTTCAGGCAATCCGAAATGACGGTATTCACGGGCAATGGCAGCCACCGCATAAAGATTGGCACAAACCAGCTGCCGTGCAGCCTCAATATCATGATGCTCGCGCCAACGACGCGCCAAATCCGCCTCCTGCTCGCGCTGCAAACGCGGGGTACGACGCACATCCCGATAAAACAAAGACAGGCTGTTCATTTCAACCGCTGGCAACATCAATCTAGCCTCCGAATCGTTCTTGTCTTGCGTATCACGATTATACCATATCTGGCACTCTCATGCAAAGAGTGCCAATTCTGGGGACGGCAATCTCAAGCGTCAAGCTGCCAATCGAATGAAATTATATCAAACGCTAACAGTATTTTCCGATGCCATGCGTGTTGTCGCCAGCAAAGCACCAAGCAAACCCGCCAGCGCGCCGCCAAGTAAAAGTGGCAGAAACAACACAAAGACGCTGATATCCACATTCAATTGCACCAGCCAGTCCCCCGTGGCCAGTAACAACGGCCAGAGCAACAACCATGCCAGCAAACCCGCCATACCGCCAATCAAACCGCCTTCCAGCACAAACGGAAGACGCACAAACCACTCGCCAGCGCCGAGCAGACGCATCAATTGCACTTCATCAGCGCGCGCCAGCAGAATCATGCGCAGGGTATTGGAAATAATCGTCACCATAGCCAAACCCATAATCAGACTCCCGAACCACAACAGGTTTTGCAATTTACTCATCAGATGTTGCGCCTGCACCAGATGCGCCTCACCGCGATTCACGCTGGCTCCGAAAACAGCTGCCACATCGGCCACATCGTCGTAAAGAAATTCACCGCTACCGCCAGCCGGACGCACCTCAACCGTTCTCGGCAACGACGACAACAGTTCATCGGTCATTTCCGCCGCGTCGCCGAGCCAATCAGCTAGCCAGTCACGGCTTTCGCGCTGCGGTATAACACGCACTGCGGCAACCCCCGGAAGCGCCTGTAGTTTCCCGGCCAGCGCATTCAGTTTCTGAGCATCCTGCTGCTGCAAATAAACATGGAAACGCACGTCCTTTTGCCAGCCCTGAGTCCAAACGCTACCTGCCTGTAGCACCAGCCACAGCACCCCGACCGACCACAACGCAATGCATACAATCACCAGCGCCAACGACTGATGCAGACCGAAAGGCGGCAGCGAGAAACCACCCGGGAGACGTGGCATTCTACGTTCCTCAAGTGCCTCCGGCTGCGCACGATCAACGCGCCTGTTGATACGCTCGCCGCTCACTGCTCACCGCCGCGAACATAATGCAATTCCTCGGCCAACGCCCCGGCATGCAAGCGAAAAATATCGCCCGGATGCGTATCCAGAAGATGTAAATCATGCGTCGCCATAATTACGGTGCTACCCTGCCGATTCAGTTCCATCAAATAATTCATCACATGCCGCGCTGTTTCGATATCAAGATTACCAGTCGGCTCGTCGGCTAGAATCAGCGGTGGTTTAGTACTCATCGCCCGCGCAATCGCCACCCGCTGCTGCTCACCGCCGGAAAGTGCCTCAGGAAACGACCACAAACGATCCTTCAAACCGACAAATTCCAGCACCTTCTCCGCACGCGCCACCAGACGATCCGGTTTCCAGCCCTGCACGCGCAACGGCAGCGCCACATTCTCAAAAACGGTCCGCGAAAACAATAACCGGTGATCCTGAAAAATAATGCCTATATCACGTCTGAGGCGACGCACCTGCCGCTCCCCTGCCTTGCGCAAATCCACGTTCTGCACCGTCAACTGCCCGGAACTCGGACGCACCCCACCGTACAGACAACGCAGCAACGATGATTTTCCCGCCCCGCTTTCACCTGTTAAGTAAGCAAAACGCCCCTTCTTGATGCTCATGGTCATACCTGAAAGTGCTGTTTTCCCAGTCGGGTAACGAAGCATAAGTTGGCGCATTTCAATCATGCAACGAACCGTAACCAGCTACATTGCCATTGTCAGCTAGAACTGTCAGCTATCACCATTGCTGACAAAGCCATAACAAGCCGCCAACATGCGCGCATGCGCATCACTTGCCCTCATTGTCAGACCATTTACCAGCTGCAAGCTGTAAATGCCGAAACCACGCTTGTCTGCCACCGCTGCAACACAGAATTTAGTCTCGCACAGCTATCTGAGCCTGCACAAACCACACATCCCGTTAACGAGAAAGAAAACACAGCTAATCTTTTTGACCCGTCGGCAATACAAACAGAAACACAAACAGAAACAGAAACAAATGCATCGGCTGATGCAGCGTTAAAACCTGAGAAGACCACGCAAACATCTAAGGCCGTTGTCGAGGATGAAACCACGGAAACGCCCGACGAATCCGAATCCGATGCAATACAGGAACCGGCCATCATTCCAGCGCAAGAAATAGCAGCCAGCGGGGAAACACCCGCAGAACCTGAACCGACGCCTGACGAAACCACAGATACATCACAGAAAGCACTCCCCTCTGCACCACCGCAACGCTCGAAGGCGCGCATCATGCCGTGGCTTTTCGCCGTTCTGCTGATCATTGCCGGCAGCGGTTTCTGGATGAATCAGGATGCATGGTTGGATGATCCGTGGTTGCGTAGCGTCCTGATGAATATCGGACTGGATATTCAGGTGCGCGACAAAGACTGGCATATTGATCCACAAAGCGTTGAGATGACCTGGCTGAAACGCACGCACAACGATACAGTGCTGGTCATCACCGGAGAAGTGCACAACCTGCTGCAAAGCGATCTGCCACCGCCCGCTATTCATTTCACACTTTATGGTCGTGATAATCCCGACACCCGTATTCTCGAACGCGATCTGGTCATCACCCGCCCGCCGCTGATGCAAACCATCCGCAAAACACCCTACACACCACCGCCAAAAGACATCACGCCAGTCAGAGCACTTGGCAAGCGCGGTTTTATTCTGGTGCTGGAAAACATGCCGCAGAACGCAGGTAATTTCACCCTCTCACCCTTGGCTCGTTAAAAACTGTTTTTGACTTTGCATTCCGTCTGCATATGTTTCGAAGAAAGCGGCTTGGAAACATTCAGCACACATCGTACAAGAGCCTGTTAACCCTAATTCAGACCCAGCGTTATCGGCTAGTTTTATAACATCCCAATCACAAGCTATTCGTTGCAATCAATTGAGCACGGCTATTCCCCTTATCTATCTCATCCACAAGGCAACACTTATCAGAATGGATACGAAAACAGGACTTATTCGCTTTCTTCGCGCGATAAACGGCATGATCGGCCCTTTCTAAAAGCTCCTGTGCATTGAGCATTTTGGCAGATTGCATTGCTATGCCGATAGATACGCTAACATTGAGGGAGGGAGCCTCCGATATTTTTATGTCAGCAATTTTCTTCAGTATACGCAGAGCGATTTTTTCAAGGTGCGCATCTCCTTCTGTAATGTTGGTAGGCATCAGGACAACAAACTCATCTCCGCCATAACGAGCACAAATATCATAGTCTCGAATAGCATCTGAAATACTGCCGCCAATCCCTCTTAATACTTTGTCACCAATCGAATGTCCGTACGAATCATTCACCTCTTTGAAGTCATCCACATCAATGAAAGCGCATGTCAAAGCCTCATGTTGACCGCGCCGGATACGGCTCACTTCCTTGCTGAGCTTTTGATCAAAATAGCGCCGATTAAAGATGCCGGTCAGACCGTCATGGATAGCCATATTTTCCAAATCACGATAACTCGCAAGCGTTGTTATTGTTAAATCTAGATGCATTGAAGCGATGCTGAGCATTGCTTTTTGCTCAACAGTTAATGTGTCCGGCAAGTCCAATAGCAGCGCTGCAACTACCTTGTTTTTCTGACGAACGGGAAGGAAAAAATTATACGCCGATGATATTTCCGGGCTGTTAAGCTCAATGGCTCCTGCCAAAAAAGATACGCTCGCCTCACCAGAACAATCCCGAAAAGCCTGTTGAATGTTTTTACAGATGCAAGGCTGGTGACTTACCTGCCGCAACCCGGTGCAGCCAACTATTTCGTGATATTCATCGCTCTTTGCAATAAGAGCAAGTCCCTTTCTGGCCGTGAAATGTTCATGCAAGTGTTCAAGCGATTTACATATAACATCAGCCACTGGTGGGCGATTTTCCAACTGTGATGTGAGTTCAAGCATACTGTTGAGAAAATCGAGTTTGGTATTCTGAATTTGCAGACCGCTCTCATTTTCCAGTTCCTTGTTAGCCAAATCATATAATAATTTTGCTGACTTGGCTGATATAAGTTCGATGTGATGCGGACGTGTTAGTATTAGAAGTTTCTTATATAAATTCGGGTCGCCGGTAACATCAATAACAATATCGCCTTCAAATGAATCCAGCATACTTTCACAATCAATTGAGGTTGTAATATTCATTGTTTTTGCCAATTTAAAAGCTGGTGCATCCGGCTTGATATCAACAATGGCGTGAATGGAAACGCCTTTGAAATGAGATAAAGACTTAAGCATCGCCATACCGCCCAAGCCTGCTCCGAAAATCAAAACATCCAGACATTCTGAATTTCCGGTGACACTGGCCAGTGATTTAACCAGTTGCTGTATGTCTTGTGTTCCCATTAGTTTACCCAAGCACAGTCTCCTAGCCCTTATTGGTCTGGTTGGGTCATATCAAATGTATAAAAACAATATGAACTGTTACTTATCATTGCTATTCATAATAAATGATGCCTAATATTTCACCCAACCTAACCTATTAGAAATGAAAGCAACCATTATGCCAAAAAGCCAAGAAACTACCGGCTACAGTAAATAATCCGGCAAAAATTAACCCTCCCCTCCTAATTTTTATTCCGTCAAATAATGGCCCTGCTTTAGAGCCACTTGCAAAAGTCCGGGCGGGGAAGTAAATCGCCGCTCACGACTTTTGCAAGTGGCTCTTTAGGTTTTGCCTTTATCATGAATTCAAGCAATCTATCAATTATTCTCGAATTAGAAGCGCGACAGCCATCGCAGCGATACCTTCGCCACGCCCGGTGAAACCCAAATGCTCACTGGTCGTCGCTTTGATACCAATTTGCGCGACATCCACTTGCATCGCCACCGCC
>QILF01000104.1 GCA_003233235.1 Zetaproteobacteria bacterium | reverse complement strand
GCCCGAGCTAAAAGCCCGAGCCTCGGAATTGGAGCACTCTTCAGCGCGTCCAAGGCGAATTATAGCAACCGGTGGTATATATACAACAACGCATAAACAAAATGCGAGGGGTCGAACAAAATGCGAGGGGCCGGGTCTCGTTTCGAATGCGAGGGGCCGGGTCTCGTTTCGCGCATTTTGTACTGAGCGCTGCTGTCCGCCATCAAAGTCATAGTGCTAAAAAGAGGGCAGCATGGTCACAGGCAATAAAAAGCGACATTGAGTCGCTTCCCTCTTTTTTGTTGGTGGCGCTTCAGGGACTCGAACCCCGGACACACGGATTATGATTCCGTTGCTCTAACCAGCTGAGCTAAAGCGCCTTGTCATTCCAAACGGTTAGCGTGATTGCCAACCTGAAGCGGAGCGCGCATTTTAGGCATGCGGCGCGTTTCGTCAATACTTGCTGGGTCCTCCGGCAAGCTGAAATTTTCAACATTCAAGCATCACCTCTCGAAATGATTTGACGGGATTCGAAAACATCATAAATCGCATTGGTAAAATACAATCCGTGCGCAGGTGCGGTTTCGGCACATTGAGATCGATCACGCGCTTCCAGCAATCCTTGTATCCGTTCAACAGGCCATTTTCCAACACCCACACGCACCAGCGACCCGACCAGATTGCGCACCATATGGTATAGAAATGCATCGGCGCGTACGTCGATACAGACACAACAAGCACTTTGCGTCACGCGCAATTGGCGTAGCTCACGCTGCGCCGAAGCCGCCTGACAACCGGCAGCACGAAAACTGCTGAAATCGTGTTTTCCAAGCAGCAAAGCAGCGGCTTTATTCATATCGGCTATATCCAACGGGCGCGGCATCCACCAATGCCGCCAGCGTTCAATGGCAGGCGCGGTACGTCGATTCCAAATCTGATAGCGGTAAGCACGCTCGCGGCAATCGAAACGCGCATGAAAATCGGCTTGCACAGCGCGTGTACCAAGCACCCTTATCTGCTCCGGCAACAGCTGATTTACTCCGTGAACATAGGCCATCGGAGAACGCTCATAGCGTTCCCGCCTAACATCCGCATGCGCCAGCATCGCCTCGCCATGCACACCCGCATCGGTACGTCCGGCGGCCATACATGCAACAGGTGAAGAATCAATTACGGCTAACGCTGTTTCTAAGGCTTCCTGAATGGAAGGGCCGTTCTTCTGCCGCTGCCAGCCACAAAATCCGTACCCGTCAAATTCTACCGTCAGTGCAATACGTTGCATCAGGCCAACCTCGAAGCCAGCAATATAGCAAGACCACACAAACCCATCAAAACGCCAAGTGCATGGCCTCCATTCGCATGTTTTTGCGCTGATGGTTGCCAGTGTTCCCAAACGCTATCGGCTTCTGCTTCCGCACCTTGCCAGACATTCACAAACAAAGTGGCAAGCGCATTCGGCAATGATCTAAGTGAATGCTTTTGCTGGCGTTGCAATTGTATGTGTTCGCTAACCATTTCCCGCATAGGTGATGCCAGCTGCACAAACGGCAAAAGACGTTTGCCGACTAGCGGCATGCGTCCAATATAATATATCCATTCTGAAATATGCAACGAACGGGATACCGCCATCGCTGCGACAAATAACGCGCACAAACGCAATGCAAGCCATGCTGCCTGATTCACGCCTTCACGGCTGAACGGCAAACTGCTATCCGGCCAGATTAAGCGGCCCGGCGTAAAGAACAGGTGCAATAGAATGATTGGTATGAGCAACCACAGCAGCAAACGGAAAGCGCGCCTTAGCGGCAGCCATGATTCACTGAAACAGCGAATCTGTAGAACGAGAATCAGTAATATTCCGAAAACAACCCACTCAATCCGGGTCATCAGCACGCTTGCAAACAAACTGGCGGCAAAACAAAAGCGCCCCAGCGGATGGATATGCGTATGCATAAGATGAAATTCAGGGTTCACCGGAAAATCTTAGTGCCTGTTATCGTTACGTCTACAGGCTAAAAATCAGGCGTTTATATTTTTAACCGACTCGAACCACTCACGATTATCATCATCGACCAAGGTTTCGGCCTCGCCGAGAAGCTCCGCTTTGCGCGAAACATCGCCACGCCTTGCGGCGAGTTCCGCCTGCCCGATCAATGCGTCAGCACGCCGTTCACCATCTCCTGCCGCCTGCAAAGCTGATTCCGCTTCGTCCAGAGAACCTTGTGCGAGCAGGCTGCGCGCACGGTCTATACCAAGATTCCCGGGACTTGCGTCCGCGCCGGCATCGGCAGCGGAAATCCCCGACTCATTCGTACCTTCATCCCATTCTGAGAGTAAATCATCGAGTTCATTACCAATATCCATGCCTGATACTACGGTTTCGTTATCCGATTCAACAATTCCGTCTCCTGACGCAACAGCAGAAGTTATTTCCTCAGTCGGTGCGGTGGCAGCAGTATTTTCATCAATTCCCAATTCACTGAGAATGTCATCAATATTAAAATCATCCTCTACAGTCGAAGCAATGGCCGTTTCAGGCAGTGATACATCACCGTCCTGACTTGCATTGGCATCATCACCCGTAACACCGAGAATCTCTTCCAAGCCTAGGTCGTCATCGGGTGTCGTCGATGTTCCTGTCCCGGCAATAAGCGCCTCGTCGGCGGCACTGATTTCAGGCGTTTCTTTGCTAGCATCCATGCTGGAATCCAAAGAGTTCAATGCCTCACTCAAATCATCATCCAGCGAGCTTCCAGCATCAACGGTAAAATCAACGTCTCCGGCAACTTCAAGCGTTTCAATATTCTCTTCTTCCGGCTCATCTATTGGCGAAATTCCAATCGAACTGGTAAATGCTTCTTCCGTAGCAGCTGTTTCATCCTGCAATGGTTCTGCTTCGGACTGTTCTGCTTCCGTATTCAAGGTCTTTTCGGGTGCAGAATCGGATTCACTAAGGCTGGACAAATCAATGCCGCTTAAATCCATTTCCATCTCGTCCTGCGATACGTTTTCTGCTTGCGCAGGTATAGTTTCCTCACCGGCGACCACACCAGCTTCAGGCTCGTCCTCTGCAAAGGAAACCTCTAAGCCACCAGCAGCATCGGGGGATGTTGATTCAGCACTATCAGCGCCAAGCAGCGATGTTTCAAAGGTTTGTAGTGCTGCGCCTGCGAGCACCAGACGGGCAGCAGCAATAGCTGCCGTAACAGCATTTTCATCCCCCTGGTCTTTCAGTACTTCAACCATCTTGGCGTGTGCTTCGGCGTTGCCCGGTTGCTGGGCAATGGCCAGCCGCAGTTGCTGAAGTGCCTCCGTTTCCATGCCATAGCGCAGGTAAACTTCAGTCTCCGCCAGATAATCGACACCGGCTTCAGGGCTTAACTTGTCATTATCTTCAAACAGCAGTTCGTTATCGGCAATTCCGCTAGGCATATCGGCCACAGATAGAGTAGAATTTTCAGCTTGGTCAGTCGATAGCTGTTCTTCCACATCGCGTTCAAGCCCCTCCTGCCCGTCAACTTCTAAATTAGAGACATCTTCGGCATTCGGAGATTGTTCTGTGTCATCATTAAATTCATCAGGCAGGGGTGCTTTATCAAATTTCGGCTCAACATTGGCAACCGGCATAACCATGCCCGGATGCACGCGCGCGCGACGCAAAAGAAACATCATGTAACCTGCAAGGGCAATCAATAGCAGTATAATGCCTGCCATGGCATAGGTCAGGGGATTCATATCCTGATTTTTTGACGTCGTGAGCTGTTTATTCATTTGAACCAGCTGTTTATTCAAACGCGCCACTGTTAATTCCAGCTTTTTGACTTTGGCATCGGCAGCTGCGCTTTCCGCATCGCCCGGTTTACCCGCCGACGCTTTTTTTCCGCTCTCCTGCAAAGACTGCTTCAGGCTCAGGTTCTCTTCCTGCAAGCTGCGTATCTGAGCCTCCAGATTTGCATTCTTCCCGACACCGGGTATCGGTGCTGTAGCATTACCGCGTTGATTGTTCGGCAACGACGATGACGCTTCACCGGAGGCAGACTTGCCAATATGCACACGCGGTCGATAACGATTTTCCTGTGCTTTTGCCTCCAGCGCATAGCGTGGTTGCTGTTTCAATGCTTTCCAGCGACTATTCTGGTCTTTAAGCAAGCGTTGCGCTTGAATCTCATCGACCGCCTCTAGCTCTTTCGCCGTTGGTACTTCCAGATAGGTTCCGGCGTTAATTAGATTGATGTTTCCTTCTTTGAATTTGTCTCTGTTCTTATTGAACAAACCGATCATCACCTGATCAAGTGTGTAGCGCTCATCGACAAGTAAACGGCGCGCCACGATGGTAATGGTATCTCCATGCACCATCGGCCCGTAACGACTGGTTCTCGCCCAACCTTCGTACGGGGTGAATTCGGAACCTTGTTCAGGTGATGCAAGCGGACTGCTCTGCATGAATGAACTAGCTGGCTCAGTTCGGGTAGACTCAGTTGTTCGGGTAGACTCAACACGGCTAGACCGTGCTTGGCGAACCGGCATGTTTTGAATAGGCGCAGGCGCTTTTGGCAGGGGGGCCCTTATGACAGGTTGGGCAACCGGCGGTGCAACGGGTAGCGGGGCAGATGCAACCGGACGCACCTGTTCCGGCAAATCGAGAAACACCGGATATTTTTTGAAATTGGTGGCATGGCCATGACGCACTTTAAGCACCAGATTGAAATACGGCGTATCTACAGCCGAAATGGAACTAACCACGGCGCGCGGGCCACGCAAATCGTTCTTAATTTCAACCTGCAAGTTATTGATCGCCGGATCGCGAAAAACTTCAAGCAGTTGATAATCGGAGGCGTTAGCAAGACTGACAAATACATCTGAAATTTTTTCGCCAGCATCCAATTGCAGCGGAAGTTCAGCAAAAAATGTCTCGCCAAGATGGCTGGTAACTTCAATCTTTCCGAGGCCAACCGCCCAAGCATGGCCCGATATAAAAATCAGACACACAGATGCCAAAAACACATTGCGTAAGCTCGCGACCATACAGGTGAACTCCTTTATCCCATCCCTTTTCGACTCAATTCCATTTCATACCAACCGGGCTTGAGTAAAACGCTTGCTGCCTATTCCCGAATCAAAATTTCTGCAATCTGAACCGCATTTAAGGCTGCGCCTTTACGCACATTATCAGCAACAACCCATAAATGCAAGGAATTTATGAGAGAATTATCTTTTCGTATACGGCCAACCCAAACCGAATCAGAGCCGGTAGCATCGCTGACCAACGGATAATCTTCATTTTTCGGGTCATCGACAACACAAATTCCATCGGCAGCGGCCAGCAATTCGCGCGCTTTATCGGCACTCATCGGGCCATCAAAAGTAATATTCACTGCCTCCGAATGACTGTAAAAAACCGGTACGCGCACCGTTGTTGCAGTGACCGCAATATCGGCTTCCATGATTTTGCGCGTTTCGTCGATCATTTTGCGCTCTTCTTTGGTGTAACCATCGTCCATAAACACGTCGATGTGCGGAATGATGTTGAACGCGATACGCGCAGGAAACACCTCAACCTCGGGCTCCTTGCCGCTAAGCAGGCTGCGCGTCTGCTCCGCCAGCTCCTTAATGGCGCGTCCGCCAGCTCCGGAAACCGCCTGATAAGTGGACACCACGACGCGCTTGATTGGCACGGCGTCGTTCAATGGCTTGAGTGCCACCACCATTTGAATGGTCGAACAATTCGGATTGGCAATGATGTGGTTCAACTTGGCCATCTCCAGCGCCTGCGGATTAACCTCAGGCACAACCAGACAAACATCATCATGCATGCGCCATGCACTGGAATTATCAATCACGAAGCAACCGGCATCGGCAAAGCGCGGTGCATATTCAAGCGACGTGTCGCCACCGGCTGAAAATAGCGCAATATCCAGACCTGCCGGATCGAAATCCGCCAGATCCTGCACCACATAATCGCGTCCCTTAAATTCAATCGTCGATCCGGCGCTGCGGCTTGATGCCAGCGGAACCAGATTGCCAATCGGGAAATCACGCTCACCCAGAATCTCCAGCATGACCGCACCGACCGCACCGGTCGCGCCGATTACAGCGACGTTATAAGCATCCTTTGCAGGTAGAAAATTACTCATATTTATTCACCTCTTAAACGACCATCGCCTGTAATTTAGCACACACCGCATCGCCCATTTCCGAGCAGAAAACCGTGCGGCTTCCACCAGCCAGATCGGCGGTACGCAGTCCATCGTCAAGCACCGCTTCCACCGCTGCATTCACCTGATCAGCAAGCCCGGCCTTATCCAGCGTGTAGCGCAACATCATCGAAACGGACAAAATCGTTGCCAGCGGATTGGCTTTGTTTTCTCCGGCAATATCGGGTGCAGAGCCGTGAATCGGTTCATACATTGCATGCGCCTCACCAATAGAAGCAGAGGGCAACATGCCAATCGAACCAGTCAGCATGGAGGCTTCGTCGGAAAGAATATCGCCGAACAGATTGCCGGTAACCATCACATCGAACTGCCTGGGGTTGCGAATCAGCTGCATTGCCGCGTTGTCTACATACATGTGCGTAAGCTCAACATCCGGAAATTCATTTTCATTGATGCGAATCACAGTTTCGCGCCAAAGTTCGGACACATCGAGCACATTTGCCTTATCAACGCTGCACACACGATTCGAACGCAAGCGCGCCGCCGCAAACGCCGTGCGCGCGATGCGTTCCACTTCGGATTCGCTATAGCTCATCGTATTCACGCCTCTGCGCTGGCGGTTTTGCCCTTCACCTTCCTCAAAAATACCGCGAGGCTGGCCAAAATACACGCCGGAAACCAGTTCACGCACCACCATAATATCCACACCGTCAATCACTTCCGGTTTCAGCGTGGATGCGGCAAGCAATTGCCGGTGTACTTTGGTCGGACGGTAGTTGGCAAACAGTCCCAAATCAGCGCGAATGCCGAGCAGGCCTGCCTCCGGACGCAACGGCTTATCCAACGGCTCCCACTTCGGGCCGCCGACAGCACCCAGCAGCACCGCATCGGCAGCGCGCGCCAGTTCGCGTGTCGCCTGCGGATACGGATCGCCCGCTTCATCATAACCCGCTCCGCCGATGGCCGCTTCCTGCCATTCGGCATTCAGGCCGTAGTCGCGGTTCAACACCTCCAGCACCTTCAGTGCCTCGCGGATAATTTCCGGGCCGATACCGTCACCGGGTAAGACTGCGATTTTAATGGTCATATATTGTCTCCCTTGCCGTTCATCGCTGATTTCACAGCCGCTACGAACTCATCCACATCCTTGAATTCCCGATATACCGAAGCGAAACGGATATAGGCCACACCATCAAGCCGGTGCAATTGTTCCATGACAAAATCGCCGACTGCCGCACCGGTAATTTCCGATTCACCGATTTCCTGCACTGAGCGGACCACATTCTGCACGCCTTGCTCCAGCGCATCGGCGGAAACCGGACGCTTCTCCAGCGCTTTTTTCATGCCTGAACGTATTTTCTGAATATCAAAGCCCTGCCGCGCGCCATCCTTTTTAACCACCATCGGCAGTCGTAATTCGGCACGCTCATAAGTGGAAAATCGTTTGCCGCAGACCTCGCACTCACGTCTGCGCCGCACCGCAGCACCGCCTTCCGCCACGCGTGAATCAATCACCCGTGTATCGTCGTTGGAGCAAAATGGACAGTGCATTTCAGTTGCGCCTGATGATCAATCGTAAATTGGAAAACGATCAGTCAGCGCACGTACTTCGGCAGCCACAGCAGCTTGTACCGCCGTATCTTCCGGCGCGGCCAGCACTTTCAGTATCATCTCACCGATTTGCACGCTTTCCGTTTCAGCCAAACCGCGCGTGGTAATCGCCGAAGTGCCGATGCGAATGCCACTGGTCACAAACGGACTCTCCGGATCGAACGGAATGGTGTTTTTATTGACGGTAATGCCAGCCGCTTCCAGTGCTTCTTCAGCAACCTTGCCGGTAATGCCCTGCGGGCGCACATCAACGCGGAACATATGGCAATCCGTACCGCCGGAAACAATGCGCAAACCGCCCTTGACCAGCGTTGCCGCCAGCGTCCGTGCGTTGATAATAATCTGCTTCTGGTCACGCTTGAACTGCTCGCCCAGCGCCTCACCGAAAGCCACGGCCTTTGCTGCAATCACATGCATCAGTGGCCCACCCTGAATACCGGGGAAAATGCGCGAATTGATTTTTTTAGCCAATTCGTCGTCGTCGGTCAGAATCATGCCACCGCGCGGGCCGCGCAGGGTTTTGTGTGTGGTCGTGGTAATCATATGCGCATGGCCGACAGGGCTCGGATACACGCCTGCGGCAATCAAACCGGCATAATGCGCCATATCGACCATCAGATATGCACCAACTGAATCGGCGATTTCACGCATACGTGCAAAATCAATGGACCGTTCGTAGGCGGATGCACCGCCGATAATCATTTGCGGTTTGTGCTCGCTGGCTAAACGCTGCATTTCGTCGTAATCAATCCGCTCATCACTCTTGCGCACGCCGTAAGCAACGATATTGTACAAACGACCGGAGAAATTAATCGCCGCACCATGCGTCAAATGACCGCCATGCGCCAAATCCATACCCATGATGGTGTCGCCGGGCGAAAGAACAGCCATATATACCGCCATATTCGCCTGCGAACCGGAATGCGCCTGCACATTGGCATGCTTAACACCGAAAATCTCTTTAGCACGCGCCTGCGCCAGTATCTCGACCTTATCGACATGCTCGCAACCACCGTAATAGCGGCGACCGGGATAGCCTTCGGCGTATTTATTGGTCATCACCGAGCCTTGCGCCTGCATCACCGCTTTGGAAACGATATTTTCGCTGGCAATCAGCTCCAGCGTGTGCTGCTGGCGACCCAATTCGGCGGCAATGGCATCGGCCACGTCTGCATCATTCAGGTCGGCATGAAAAAAATCGGAACGGCTGTCTATCGAACGGTTGTCCATCGAACAATCACTCATAAATCTCTCCTCTGGGCTTGAAGCGTAATTAAATCAGTTGAAACAAACAACAAAGGGCCCGAACGGGCCCCTTGTTATACAATTTTATCAGGCAAATGCCAGAATTAGCGAATACGACGCTCGCGAATACGTGCCGCCTTACCGGAAAGCTCGCGCAAGTAATACAATTTGGCGCGACGCACACGACCATGACGCACAACAGTCACACTGCCCAGCATCGGTGAGTGTAGCGGAAACACGCGCTCTACGCCGATACCGCCGGAAATTTTACGCACCGTAAATGTGCTGGAAATACCCTTGTTGTGGCGGGCAATCACCACGCCTTCGTAGGCCTGTAGGCGCTCACGGCGCTCCACACCCTTCTTGGTATCTTTGAAATCCACCACACGCACGTCCACACGAACAGTATCGCCTTCGCGAAATGTCGGAATATCGTCACGCAACTGATCTTTGGTTACATCGTCCAATGCACGCATTTAATTAAGCCTCCAACTATCTTTCACCCCGGCGGCAGCGATCCAGATAAATAGCCAGCGCTGCACGTACCGAAAGGTGGCGCACTTTACCGATACCTTCGATGGGTCGCAACCATCCATTTGGTGGCGGCAATTTTGCCGTGTCCAAACCCCATCCTGTGCCGAAAACAATCAACTGCGGACCGGGTTCGTCGGCCAGTGTTGTAAGCGGAAACTGCGCACCCGCCGGTGGTTCGGCGGACGTGTACCACACAGTATACGGTGCATCCTCCAGTACCTCTTGCAAGCTGGAGCACAATCGCACCTGCGCCAGCACCTCGCGCCGCCCGGGATTGCGCACCCCGCCTTCGCCGTCCAGCCAGTAGTCGCAAATATCGTGAACCATCGCATGCATGCCTTCCGCCGGGTGCACAAGATACACCGGCGCAACATCGTAAAATACACAACTGCGCGCAAAATCGTGCACATCCATTGAGGTGATCGCCGTCGTGGATGATTCCCCGAGCCGGTTCAGCACCGGGTAATGCACCAGTGCTACCGCGATTTGAGAAGATTGCTCACCCATCGCCGCAAGCTAACGCATTTTCCCCGCTGGAAAAGGTGCTGATCGAAAACAGGTGCTATCCGAAAACTTTACCGTGAACCCTCTACAATTTGCATAAATGCATGCCTACCCTTTGGATGCAAAAAAATCTCGTATAACGACTGCCAATACGTCTAGACTGGGTACATGAAAATTCTGCTGCGCGTTCTCATCGTCTTCGTTTTCGGTCTAAGTGGAATCGTCGCTTATATGGTCGGTTTCGAAAAAGACTATATCTACTTTCCCGAGCGGGAAGTAATGAGAAACCCTGCTGAGGTAGGGCTACGCTTCCGTGTTGAGCGTTTAAAAACCAGCGATGGCGTGACTTTGAATGGCTGGTATATGCCACATACCAACGCCCGTTTCACACTGCTGCATTTGCATGGCAACCGGGGCAATATGGGCGACCGCATCAAGCAATACCGCCGCTGGCACGATATGGGTCTGGCGGTATTGGCCATTGATTATCGCGGCTATGGACAAAGCGAAGGCGAACCCGGCGAAGCAGGACTTTATGCCGATGCGCAAGCCGCGTGGAAATTACTGACCGGAAAATATGGTATTCCACCGCAAAACATTATCATTGCCGGGCGCAGCCTCGGCTGTGCGGTGGCAGCACAATTAGTAGCACAACTGCCAACGCAGGTGAAACCTGCCGGATTGGCACTGGAAGTGCCGTTTACCAGTCTTCCGGATATGTCTGCAGCCCATTATCCATGGCTGCCATTGCGCTGGTTTGTGCGCAGCCGGTTTGATGTCGAAGCAGCGGTGCGCAAGGTGCAAGTGCCGCTGCTGCTCATCAGTGCCACTGCCGATAAAGTTATTCCCGCAGGCATGGCGGAACGTGTTTATGTGGCGGCAGGCGGCAACAAAAAAGGGGCGGGCAAACAGGTGATTCATAGTGTCCTTTCCGGTGGACACAATAATTTTGATAGCATTTCACAATCTGCCTATTTCCGTCTCTGGCAACGCTGGCTGAACTCACTGACCCCCCTAAAACCGGTAGAATGGGTACTCCGCGAGAAGGGTTCAAAGGGTTGAGGTTTGGCATTGCCAGTGAAACCATCACTATCTGCTACGGTGATTATCATGCATACTTCACAAATCACACTCTCTGGAGGGACCCATGAAATTACTCGCAACTGCATTTGCTATGCTTTTCGCCCTGGTGGTTAACTGCGCACCGGCGATGGCCGATTCGGATGAACAGGATTCCGGCCATTACAAGAAAAATGCGCAACACGCCGATCAGCAAGACCAGAATGAAGACGATGACCGCAAGGATGAAAGCAAAGATGAAGACGAGCATGACGACAAAGATCATGATCGCAATAAATCCGACGACGACTAATCTCAGCATGCATGACAAGCGATGGCAGCATAACCGGATATGGAGACTATCATTAGGGAGACGCTGATTAGCAATCAAACCGATTCGACCGATTGCTCTTTTCCCGAAAAAACATGCACCATTGAGCGGCTGGTTCGCCACCCGCGACTCGTTGAGGCGGCGCTTCGCGGTGACAAAACCGAGCAGCGCCGCGATGGCGTTTACGCCTATCCGGGCGAAACATTCATGCTTGATAATGTCCTGTTCGCGTGCACCGGACTGAGCCGTGAACGGCTCGGTGACATGCGTGATGCCGATGCCAAAGCCGAGGGATATTCAGGATTGGATGCCTACCGTGATCTGATTCTACGTATGCACAAAGGCATGCAATGGGATAACGATGCGCTGGTTTGGGTACATCGCTTCACCCGTAGCGATGCCGGCCAAACAAACAGATAATATTCTCGTCTTAGGCCTGTTCACATAAATGACCACGTAAGAGCGGCTAAAAACACCCCGTCCCGCAGTGCTTCGTTTGGATTTTATGTGAAAACGTTTGCTGCTTGGCGAATGGCATGTCATGCATTTAGGGTAGCCCCATGAAACATCAAACCGCCGCCATTCTGGTCATCGGCAATGAAATCCTCTCTGGACGAACGCGCGAAGCAAATGCACATCTGGCTGCCAAGCAACTTTTTAAACGAGGCTGCAAGCTGGCGGAAATCGCTATCGTTCCAGATATTGAAGCACGGATTGTGACTACGCTCAACCGCCTTCGCGCTGATTTCGATGCGGTTATTACCAGTGGCGGCATCGGCCCGACGCACGACGACATCACCATGGATTCCATTGCCTTCGCCTTTGGCAAAGAACTCATTGAGCATCGTTATATTGTGCAGGAAATGGCCGAACATTATGGCGAAGATGGGCTTAACGATGGTCGGCGGCGCATGGCCCGTGTGCCCGAAGGAGCAAGCCTGATCCGTTGTCAGAAAACCATCGCACCGGGCGTGCAGATTGGCAATGTTTACGTGCTCGCCGGTGTGCCGGATATTTTCGCCTCGCAACTGGAGGCGATATTAGGCGATTTTGGTGGGCGGAGCTTTCAACGTCGGGAAATTGAAGTTGATATGGCCGAAAGCAGTTTTGCGGCATCGTTGGATCGTATTCAAGTGCAGTTTCCGGATGTTGAAATCGGTTCCTACCCGTCGCACTGCGGCAATCGTCCGCATGGTAAAATTTGTCTGAACTCAAAGAACGGGGATGCACTTTTAAAAGCCGTACAGGCCGTACAGACGATGCTCGCTAAACTTCACGCAGAAAGCTAATTCTTCTTCTCGCAGCTTACCCTGTGAGTAATCCGGCAGCCGTTTCTTTCACATCATCCGCAGCAAATAATGCACCAATCACAGCAACCGGAAAACCAGCCAACTGTGACCTGTTTTCCATGTTTATACCGCCCAAAGCCAGCACAGGTAGCGACGACTGCTGTGCCATTTCACAAAACCTGCTCACCCCGAGATGTGCTGCATCGGGATGGCTGGCAGTGGGGAATACCGGAGAAAGCAATGCAAAAGCGCAGCCGGATTGGGCAGCGGAACGGAGTTCATGTGAATTGTGGGCGGAAGCAGAAACACTCATTCCCGGCGCATCCAGCCAATCACGCATCGCTCCGATACGCACAATGTCTTTTGCCGCAACATGTACGCCATCGGCATCGACAGCTTTAGCGACATCGGCCTGTGTGTGAATCAACAGGCGCGCCCCCTGTGATCGTGTCATTTCACGCAGACGGGCGCAAAAAGCCAATAACCGGGCACTATCCATCTGCTTTTCACGCACCAGAATTGCATCAACACCGCCTGCGAGGGCGGCTTCGATACGCACAAAAAAATCATCCCCGTCAAAACGGGTACGATCAGTAATCAGCAACAGATCAGGAAGTGGCAAATCTAGAAGCGTTTAATCACCCATTCGGGAGGCGTAATTCGTTTGCCGCCAAGGTTCAAATCACGATGAAATTGACCATCACCATTTTGGTCGTACAGATAGTACGGCGGCAACCCGCCGGGCGGCGACACTTTAACCATATATACATGGCCCCGACGTGAATATTCCTCAATCTTAGTACCATCATTGCGCTTGTAAGAATATATCTCACCATTGCTAGGACTCTCCAAACCGGAAAACTCGCTGGTAAGATTATTGCCGGATTTACTGTGTTTGGGAACCACCGTTTCATGCGCTGCCGGTGTGTCCTGCATCTCCGTTGGCGGCGGCAGCGCAGGATCGACATCCTCGGCTAACGCCAACTGTGCCCAAGGCGTAACCAGCAATAGAACAAAAGGCATGAAGGCGACCTTTAGGGAAAAGCGATGCAATTTGCCTGATCGTATTTTCATTTCCATCATTACCTCAGTATAGGAGATGTTTCGGACTTGCACAATAGAGTATATTCGTCCGCTGAAAATTACCACGGAGAAGACATGACTGCTACCACACCTTATTTTTCCACCCGCCACATCGGTGCTACGCTGGTCGATGCCTTTCGCGGTGTCATGCGCGCACCAACAGATTATTTTGCCGCCATGCCCGAAGCACACGACTACCGCGACAGCAGCATACTGCTGCTCATTTACCTGTGCATACCGGCGCTGATGACCAGCTTGGCTACCGGGATTGTCAGCATTGTCATTATTCTGCCCGTTTTTCTCATTTTCGGCTTTGTCAGCACATGGCTGTGGGCCTCTTATCTGGGTTGGGCGGCACGCCGTTTTTGTGCCGCTTCGCTATCCACAACAGATGCTTTTCAGATATGCGCCTACGGCACTGCTCCGCTGGTTTTTTCGTGGATACCTATTCTCGGCATGGTCGCATGGCTGTGGAATCTTTATCTGAACTGGCAGGGACTGATTTCGCATGGCCGTCTCGGTGGCGGCTCGGCGTTACTCATTATTATCGGCGCATTTGTGCTGATGGGTTTGTCCTTAGCCGTACTGGTGATGTTACTGGCCTACTATAGCCTGCATTTTGACTGGCAATGGCTATCCATACCACCAACGCTTCCCGACCCGCTAACCTATCTTTAAATAAGGTGTTTTAGCTATTTAACGTTTCCGGCGAAGCAACACCAGTGCCGCGCCGCCACCGCTTCCCGGACGCGGCATGGCTGCCAGCACCCAACCGGCATACGGACCTTCACTCAACCAGCGATAAACAGCTTCGCGCAGTAGCGAACGCCCGCCTTTTGAGTGCAACCCACGACCATGCACCACACACAGCACACGGCGCCCCTGCGCCAACGCCTCTTCCATACCCTTGGCCAAAGCTCCGTAAGTTTGCTCTTGCGTTAAGCCGTGCAAATCAATTTCCGTATCAATTGGCGGGCAGCCTGCACCCAGTTGTCGCATGCGTTCTGCCGAAACGCCATCGGCCTTCATCATCCATGGTGTTTCACTGCGTTCGGGACGATGCCCCGGAGCACTTTCGGCCATCGCCTGCACAGGCCGGGCAATCTTGGCTCGCGCTGCCGGTTTTTTGTTTTGTTCGGCGATCCGTCGCGGTTTGCTTTGCAACTGACGCACGTCATTCATCGCCTGACTGAATAAATCGTCGTCTTGATTCATTGCTTTGTCATGACGCCAAGAATCAGAATTCGCGACGTTCAGGTCGCGCCATGATACGGCTCACCGCAGCCATGGCATCCAGAGAGCCTGTTACCACCTGAAAAACCGTCTCCATCAGTGGAACCTCCACGCCTTTTTCAGCCGCCATCCGGTGCACCGCACGGGCCGTACGTTCGCCTTCAGCAACCTGTCCGATCCGTATCTTGGCATCTGCCACGTTCAAGCCTTCGGCGAGTGCCAGTCCGAGACGACGATTACGCGACAAATCTCCGGTACAGGTAAGCACCAGATCACCCATGCCGGACAGGCCCATCAGTGTTTCGCGGCGTGCACCCGCAGCTTCGGCCAAGCGCATCAATTCGGCCAATCCGCGTGTGACCACTGCCGCTTCGGCGTTATGCCCCAGTTGCAAACCAGCGGCAATACCTGCGGCAATGGCAATCACATTTTTAAGTGCGCCACCAAGTGCTACACCAACCATATCAACGCTACTGTAGATGCGAAAATTGGTATCGTCGAAAAAACTTGCGGCGCGTTCGGCCAGCGCACTACGGGTCGCCGCCATGGTGATGGCGGTAGGTTGTCCGTGGGCGACTTCAACTGCAAATGACGGGCCGGAAAGCAGTGCTGCGCGTTCACTGCCGACGTGGCGCAGCAGCAAACTGTCTGCACGCTCGAAGGTATCCGGATTCAAGCCCTTAAACGCGCCGATAACCGGCCCCGAACAGCGGGCCGCCAGCGGTAATACCGATTCGGCTGCCGAACTCGGTGTGGCAATCACAAGTGCTGCACAATCATGCAAAACATGCTCGTTCATCGCGCTAACGTTCAGTGATTCGGGAAAAATAATACCCGGAAGATAATCGGCGTTGCAGCGTGCCTGCTGCATGGCCGCCGCATCATCCGCTTCGCGTGCGAGAAGATGAACCTCACGCCCGTGCCGTGCCAGTACCATCGCCAGCGCGGTTCCCCATGAACCGGCTCCGATAACTCCGACGGTTTGTTTTACTTCCTCGTTCATGACGCCAGCCTCCGTGGATAGAAGACGATAATCAACAGCGGAAGCAACAAAACCAGCAGTGGTTTATCCCCCCAACGCAAATAGGGCGTTTTGGCCGTCGAATCACGATATTCACCGTAAACCACACCCTGCTTAAACCACGGAATACTTTTCACCAGCGACCCGTCCGGTGCAACGATTCCAGATACGCCGGTATTGGCGGCGCGTAACAAATAACGGCCACTTTCCACTGCCCGCATACGCGCTGCCTGAAAATGCTGCCATGTTGCCGGTGTATGCCCGTACCACGCATCGTTGGTCACATTAATCAACACCGAAGCATGTGCCGCCCGATGCCGCGCCTCCTCTGGAAAAATCGCCTCGTAGCAAATCAGCGAACCGTAGGCTCCGCCATCCGGTGACAACACGCCGGAGTCATATGTGGGTTTAAAATCAGCAATATTGGGAACCAGAGTATGCATAAACGGCAACCACGACGGCACATATTCACCAAAGGGGACCAAATGCCGCTTGCCGACGAATTCAAGTTTTGTCGAATCAGGACGGAACAAATACAAACCGTTGTAGGCGGAATGACCGTCAGTGCCAAGCTTTAAACCACCGAACAGCACCGGTGTTTTCCAGCTTTGCATCTGCTCAAGCAGCCATGCTCGCCATTCGGGCGCACGCTCAAGAAACAACGGCACCGCCACCTCAGGCCAGACGATTAAATCACTGTGTTTCGCTGCCTCACTGCTCAAGCGAACATAGCGATTCATGGTATCGCCAAGAAATCCCGGTTCCCATTTGAGTTGCTGGGGAATGTTCGCCTGAATCAATGCTACACGGTGTATTTTCCCTTTCGCCATATAGGGAGAAGGCGCAAAAAGAGACGCACAAATCAGCAGTATCAGAACCGCTAGAGAATATTTCCAGATTCGACTTATAAGAAGTCCAGCAAGTGCTGCGGCCAAAGCTACCGGTAATAAACCCGCACCATAAACACCGAAAACCGCTGCCCAGCCGATGGCGGGCGTATCAAGCAGCAAACTGCCCAGCGGGGTCCACGGTAAACCCGTGAATACATGCCCGCGTAACCACTCTTCACCAACGGCAAGCAACGGCATTAACAATAAAATACGATAGATCTGTTTACCGGCAAGGCGCAGGCCAAGCCAAGCCATTAAGGCCGGAAAAACAGCCAATACGCCACCCACAGCGAAGGTCGCCAAAACCGCCCACGGCCAAGCCAGCGGCCCGAAATTGTGAAAAGTCGGAGCCAGCCACCACGCGCCAATTCCGAACCAGCCAAGGCCAAAAGCATACCCGAGGGAAAACCCGGAGCCTCTGAGCAAAAGCAGCAACCAACCACTCAATCCTGCGATAGCCAGCCATTTGTAATCGTAGGGAGCATATGCGAATGGCATCGCCGCACCACAGGCCAGTGCCGCTAGAAATCGTAATCGCATCATGAAAGCTGATTCGCGGATTCTAGCGTCCACTAGGGAGGTGCTGAATAAAGCTTACTCGAGGAGTCTGTAATGAAAAATGGGCAAGTTCAAGGCAACGATTGCAATCCATAGCACCGCTATGGCCTAAATCTTTAACGTGGAAATCGTTCATTTTACGTGCAGGGTCACGAATCATGGTTTGTTCAGCACCTCCCTAGTGTCCTGTCGGACTTAGGGTAATCGTAGCGAGCAGGTGGGGGAACGCGTCGAAAACAGTATGATTTTGAGACGCATAGTGGTAACTATGCAACGATAAAGCTGGATGTTTTTGGCCGTTATCTCTGCCGCGCAGTAGATTTCTCATAAGTCCGACAGACTCCTGGCATGAACAAGCGGTGCAACGCGCAGGCGCAGCACCCGTCGCGGGTCGGCTTCCAGAATACTGATTGCCAAACCTGACAATTCCAACTCTTCGCCACGGCGCGGAATCCGTCCGCATAAACTGGTAATCAAACCACCGACGGTATCGTAATCGCCTTCCGGCAACTGGCAGCCAAGCGCCTCCGCGAGATCCTCGACATGCGTGCGACCATGCACAAGAAAACTACCATCCTGCTGCCGCACACATTCCTCACTGTTGGCCGATTCGCTGGCTTCATCCATTGACCCGACAATTTCAGTCAGCAAATCAGACAGCGTGACCAATCCACCGGTTCCGCCATATTCGTCGGTGACCACGGCAATATGCACGCCTTCGCGCTTCATTCTGCTCAGCAAACCGAGCACCAGTTCGGTTTCCGGCGCATTCAGACACGGACTGAGAAACTCTTGCAACCCCTTCTTTTCGCCATGAATACTGGCCGCAAATACATCCCACGCGTGAATCATGCCTATAATATGATCGAGATCGCCATCATAAACCGGCAGTTTGGAGAAATTTGTGCCTGCAATGGTTTGCACAGCCGCATCAAGTGGCATATTCCGATCCAGCGCGAAAATTTCCGAGCGTGGAACCATCAGTTCGCGTACCCGCACATCGCGGAACATAACCAAATTTTCCAGCATACTGCGGTGTTCGTCCGATTGTACGGCTTCGGCATTGCCGATTAAGTCCAACAACTCGGCTTCATCACGACCCGGACGCAAGCGCGCCAGCAAGCGCTTGCGAAAACGATCCATGCTGCCGTCAAACATGATTAAGACCCATTCGTATACGGATTGTGTAAACTAAGATGTTGCATGGCGCGGCTTTCCATAGCTTGCATGCGTTCGGCATCCATATCCTCGCCATGGACAAACCCGAGCAGGTGCAGCACGCCGTGCACAATCAGATGCTGGGCATGATCTGCTGCTGCAAGCCCCAAACGCTCCGCCTCACGGCAGACGAACGGCCACGACAAAATAATATCACCCAACGATTCATCGAAATCAATTTCCGGCCCTTCCTGCATCGGAAATGACAGCACGTCGGTTGCCGTATTTTTATCGCGCCACTTTTTATTCAGCGCCTGAATGGTCGCATCATCAGCGAAACGCACACACAAACTCACCTGCCGACTGATGCCCGCCTGCATGCATGCCGCTGCTACAGCATGCCGCACGCTCACTTCCGGTGGCACTTCAACACGCGGAATACCGCGATCCAGCATCACTACAATCATTCCCCCGACTCACTCCTTTCATAGGCTGCGACTATTTTTTCAACCAGCTTATGGCGCACCACATCGCGCCCTTGCAAACGACAAATAGCAACATCACTAACGTTTTCCAGCACCTGCAACGCATGTAGCATGCCGCTGTGTTGCTTGGCTGGCAAATCCACCTGTGAGGTATCGCCGGTAACCACCATTTTGGATGAAAAACCAAGCCGTGTCAGGAACATTTTCATCTGCTCGCGGGTTGTATTCTGCGCCTCGTCGAGAATCACAAATGCATCGTTAAGCGTACGTCCGCGCATGTAAGCCAACGGTGCGACCTCAATGCGTCCAGTCTCAAGCATGCCGTTCATTTTATCCATACCAATCATATCGGCCAGCGCATCAAACAACGGGCGCAGATACGGATCAACTTTCTGCTGCATATCGCCGGGCAGAAAACCCAATCGTTCGCCTGCTTCCACTGCCGGGCGCGTTAAAATTAATCGCTCCACTTGATGCGACTCCATGGCCGCCACCGCAGCCGCCACCGCCAGATAGGTTTTGCCTGTTCCAGCAGGCCCGACACCGAGCGTCAGAACATGCTGTTGGATGTTTTCCAGATAACGCCGCTGGTTAGGAGTTTTACCCTGAATGCGCCGCCGTCCGGCAATCAGCACAACGCCATCCTCTGTTTTCGCCTGCATTATTTCCTCTTTTTCGTGCCGCAAAATACCCTCCACCTGCACATGGTCCAGTTCACCACGCTGCGCCCAGACAAACAACGCCTGCACCGCAGCTACCGCTTCACCAGCGCGTTTACCCTGCACCTGCCACGCACCGGGACGACCAAGAAAATGCACGTCGAACTGCGCCTCGACACGTTTTAATACACGATTGTCCGCACCACACAGGCTGCGCAACACGGCGGCATCGGTATCGGGAAAATTCAGCGCAACGGCGTTCATCTGGAAATCATCCATGTTCAGTCAACATCAGATCACCGCGTAGCGATTGCCCGTAGGCCTCGCTGATGCAAATCGGCAGCAACTGGCCGGTGAGTCGCTTTTTACCTTTGAAATGAACAATCTTGAAATCAGGCGTGCGTCCCTGCATGTCGCCTTCGCTACGACTTTCGCGTTCGACAAGCAGTGTTTCGGTACGTCCGATGCATGCCTGATGCGATTTTTTTGTCAGTTCGCGGGTCACGGCCAACAGTGCTTGCAAACGCTCGTCTTTGACTTCTTTTGGCACGCTATCCGCTACTTTTGCAGCCGGTGTGCCGGGACGTGGTGAGTAATTGAAACAAAACGCGGAATCAAAGCCGACTTCACGTACCAAATCGAGGGTTTGCCCGAAATCCGTTTCCGTTTCCCCCGGAAAACCGACAATAAAATCAGATGACAGGGCAAGACCCGGACGAGCCTCGCGCAGTTGTTCAATCAGATGCAAATAATGCGCCCGGTCATGACCGCGATGCATGGCTTTCAGCAAACGGTCAGAGCCGCTTTGAACCGGCAAATGCAGGTAGGGCATCAGGATGTCCAGTTCCGCAAAAGCCGTAATCAGCCCGTCGTTCACTTCCATCGGATGACTGGTGGTAAAACGCAGCCGTTTTAGCCCGTCCAATTCGGCCACCGCATACAGCAACATCGAAAAATCCCATTCCTCGCCATCCGGGCCGATGCCGAGAAAGCCGTTCACATTCTGCCCGAGCAAGGTGAGTTCCACTGCTCCGCCAGCCAGCACCTCGCGACATTCACGCAGCACATCGACAACCGGTCGCGATAACTCCGGCCCGCGCGTATATGGCACAACACAAAATGTGCAAAATTTATCGCAACCTTCCATAATGGTTACAAACGCTGAATGTCCACTGTGCGCTGCTTTCGGAAGATGATCGAATTTTTCGATTTCCGGCATGTCGATTTCAGTTAATCGAACCCGCTCACGGCGGATCCTTTTCACCATCTCGGGAAGCTTGTGGTAAGTCTGCGGTCCGAAAACCATATCCACATACGGCGCACGCTGCTGAATACGTTCGCCTTCCTGCTGCCCCACGCAACCGCCAACGCCGATAATCATGTCCGGTCGCTGCTCTTTCAAAAGACGATAGCGACCCAATTCGGAATACACCTTCTCCTCAGCCTTTTCACGCACCGAACAGGTATTCATCAGAATCACATCTGCATCTTCCGGCACGCCAACCAACCGCAGCCCGTAAGCTTCGTGCATCAAGTCAGCCATGCGCGATGAATCGTATTCGTTCATCTGGCAGCCGTAGGTTTTTATATAGAGCGTATCCAGTGTGTCAGTCCTGTGCAGCACGCATGCGCATGCCGTATTTTATGGGGAAGTATGTTCTTTTCATCGTAGAACCGGAAATCATAAGGCCTGCGCACGATTAAAATCAAGTTTTAACGCATCCAAATCAGTATTCAGCTTATTCCTCAAAAACAATTATCTCGGTATCCACATAGGCCTCACTACCAAGCACAATATCTTCATTGTGATATTGCTTTTTAATTTCACGACATGCATCATCTTCAGACAGTGCCTGAACCTCAACTACCCTTGATAAAGTTTCTATTATTTCAAATTTAAATGTTTTCATAGCGTCGCCTTTTTATACACCCCATTTCCTGCAAATTCAATAAGACCTTTATCTCTTAATAGCTGTAATTGCTGCCTTATTTTATCCTTAACGAAACGATTATCAGGATATTTCTCTTTCAACACATCCTCGAATGCATACATGTCTTTCAATGAAAAAACATCTTGATGCATCGCATCAACACAACGCATTACGTCCAAAATCCAGCCTTTAGCATCACTCTTTTTAGCTTTTAAAAAAACCGTTCCTTTCCATTTGGAACAAACGTCTTTTTTAGAGATTATACGTGTTTCTTTGATAAGAAAAACCCTTCCGCTTTCGGGAACCTTCCGTAAATCAATATTGCAACCAACCCAGCCAGCCCTTCGTGCATTTTGATTTAAGGGCTTTCTTTTTTCTATCATATCCGAAACAAAGAAATATTTGGGAATAATCATAAAATTCCTAACTTCCCATTTGGATTTGTCATAAGTAAGAAAAAAGAAATTTGGATTGTCTTTGGAATTAATCCGCTCAATCATGCTTGCGTATGCGCCATCAACAATCTTACTGCCAACCGTCATGCCTTTCTTGCTTTTCAATTCAAATTGCTCAGAGCAATTTCCACAGAAGAAATCAGCAACGGGCATATTGTTCGCATATTCGTTTAGATGGTTTGCGCCACAATGTGGACAATAGCCATTCGTTTTAACCCAGTTTTCTGTTAAAACGCGAGCAATTTGAGCGTTATTTGTGTAATTGTCAGCTATGCTTGTATCGAAATTTAAAATCATCCCTTAGGCCATAAGTAAGGAGTTCATGCTGCTCGTCATTCGATGTTTCCCACCCGCCCATTTCAGCAACGGCTTGACCAACTTTGACATAATCCTCCTCAGCGTGAAACCATTTTTGTAAGCCCCTGCAAGCATAGAGGCTTCGCGGATAAATGCCAACTGCATAATCCAGCAAAATTCTGCCGCATCATATTGTGGCACGCAACGCCTTGCGCGGTTAGGCTTTGCGTTTAAGATATAGGGAGACTAACAGTTTCGTGACTTTTCAAGATTTAATTCTCACATTGCAGCAATACTGGGCGGCGCAAGGTTGCGTGCTGCAACAGCCTTACACAGCCTTACGATTCGTCGATGGGTGCAGGTACTTTTCATCCGGCTACTTTTTTACGCGTTCTCGACGATAAGAACTGGCGCACCGCTTATCTGCAGCCGTGCCGCCGTCCAACCGACGGGCGTTACGGTAAAAACCCGAATCGTTTGCAACATTATTATCAGTTTCAAGTCATTCTGAAGCCTGCACCGGACAATATCCTCGATTTGTATCTCAATTCGCTGCGTAAAATCGGCATTGACCCCGAAATCCATGATATTCGTTTTGTTGAGGACGATTGGGAATCGCCGACCCTCGGCGCGTGGGGTTTGGGCTGGGAAGTGTGGCTGAACGGCATGGAAA
>QILF01000021.1 GCA_003233235.1 Zetaproteobacteria bacterium | reverse complement strand
GTATCTCCCGACCTCAGGGTCGGGAGCGGATTGAAACGTTTCTGACACACGCGATGCTTTCGCCGCTTTGCCGTATCTCCCGACCTCAGGGTCGGGAGCGGATTGAAATAGGGAAGCCTAACAAGACTGAGCCGACACAGCCTGATTTACATTTAATCATACCATAAGAACTACGCATTACTGACAGGAGTCAAATATGTGGTGCAATTCAGTATCATGTGCTTTCGGTAACAATTTCATAGGCCCACTACACGTAAGCCGCCTTGGAAGGCGGCTTAATAAACAGAAATTATTCAATGTTATTAAAAAGCTAAATGGTGGGCGATGCTGGGTTCGAACCAGCGACCCCTGCCGTGTGAAGGCAGTGCTCTCCCGCTGAGCTAATCGCCCTTATTTTCAAGTTATAAACCGCACCATCGGCGCGGGCGGCGGTTTCTAACAGAGGCTCCGGTACAGGTCAACTGACCTGCGGGTGAGTTCGCGCTGATAAGCTTGACAAAATCGCACATGCGCACATGGCAGTGCACAGTATTGCGTCATTTATAAGCATACTTCACACTGCATTCATATTTTCTCACTAATATAACAGGTTTATGAAGTGTACCGTCGGCATAAAATAATCTGTATCAGGAGGATATGCATGCTATGGAAATCGGTTTTGGCGATAGTATTGATATGTTCAGCAAGCAGCCTTTCTGTGGCTAATGCCGCCGAACAAAAAGCCACTTTTGCCGGTGGTTGTTTCTGGTGTGTTGAACATCCATTTGATCATCATACGGGCGTAATTTCGGCCATTTCCGGCTATACTGGCGGCCTGCAACCCGACCCGACCTACGAACAGGTCTCAGCAGGCGGAACAGGCCATGTGGAAGCCGTCGAAATCACCTTCGACCCTGATAAAATCAGCTATGCCGAACTGCTCGACATCTACTGGCATCAAATCGACCCCACAGATCGTGGCGGCCAGTTTGTTGATCGTGGCAGCCAGTATCGACCGGTTATTTTTTACCATAGCGAAGCCCAGAAACAAGAAGCAGAAGCCTCCCGCAATGCCTTGGTCGCTTCCGGTCGATTCAGCAAACCGATAGTCGTGAACATTGTTCCCGCCTCCGTCTTTTATCCCGCCGAGGATTACCATCAGGATTATGCGGAGAAAAATCCGCTACGCTATCGTTTCTACCGCTACAATTCAGGACGAGATCAATTTTTGCAGCGCGTATGGGGAAATCCGAAATCTACAGCGCACGAATAAAAACAGGGGCCGGATAACCGACCCCCGATGCCTGCAAACAAGGCGCTAATAGTGTGCTTTCAACTGGACAAAACAGTCGTAAACAGTCGTTAGTCCTTTGCTTTATCCGGCTCCAGATACAAATAAGTCAGGCCTCCGCTGACCCCGATACCTTTGGTAAAGCTGATACCAATCGGTTGCAATGAAACACTTTTTTTGCTGCCGCCAATCAGTACACCGGCACCCAAACCACGACCGATAGCTACATCCGCACCGACACCGAAATACTTGCCTGCGAATTTATACGAGCCTTTCTTGAAATCTGCAGCCATGACGACAAAAGCGAAACTGGACTCTTTTTTGTAGCTCAGGTCCACGCCCAGCGCAATGCCTGTTTCACCTTTGTAATGCTCGGTCTCGCCCGATGTTGATGACGAAAATTCACATTTGACTTCCACAGTGGAATGCAAAAAGAGATTCGTCCCGGAGTCAGGTATTGTCTTGCATTGCAATTCACCAATTTTGCTGCCTGCCGTTGTCTCTGCCGACGCTACCGGTAACTGCAACGGCAAAATCGCCGCCAACAATCCAAACATCAATATGCGTAACGTATTATTCATCGCTTCCTCCTTGTTTCTTCCTTCATATTCAGACCGGCATACAAATTACCGTCTGCTATCTATCGCAAGGCTTTACTTTGTTATAGACCACCCTTTCCTGATAGTAAAGTTGCTGTCGGCCATCCCGTTACTTTTCTTACCGGTTAAGCCAGAAAAATGTAGATTTGAACCACAAAGACGTACGCTTGCCCGGATGCAGTGCGCTAGGCAGCTTCCGTAACCGTGAGAAAATATATTTTCATTCATTATGTGATCACATGCAGCCGCTGATTGATCCGACAGAAACCTTTGTGATTGCTGTTCTGCTGGCTGTCAGCGCACAGGTTCTGGCCGGTCATTTGCGCCTGCCGGCCATTGTCCTGTGGCTGATTGGCGGCATGTTGCTCGGTCCCTACGGCCTACATTTTCTCAATATCGCCGCCATTCAACCGGCCATGCTGACGCTGATTGAGCTGGGACTGGCGGTGGTACTCTTTGAAGGCGGCCTGAACCTGAATCTGCGCGCACTACGTCAGCAGGGATGGGTGGTCGGGCGGCTGGTTCTGCTCGGACCTGTTTTCACCATGCTGCTCGGCGGTGGCCTGCTACATGCCATCAGCAACCTGAACTGGGATGTTTCATTGCTGTTCGGTGCGCTGGTCGCGGTCGGTGGACCAACCGTCATTATGCCCATCGTCCGGCAAACACGATTGGACAGAAACCTGCGCCACATCCTTACCGGAGAAGCAATGCTTATCGATGCGGTCGGAGCGATGTTGTCCATCGTTATGCTGCAAATCGTCATCTCTGCTGACTTCAAAACGGCTTCGATTCTTCCTGAATTATTTATTAAATTTCTTGTCGGCATCTCTTGCGGTTGGCTCGGCGGACGCCTGATGGCGCTGGTTCTCGAAAAAAGCTGGCTCCGGGACACGGATTTGCGTCCGACCACAACACTGGCTCTGGTCTGGGCTTTGTATCACCTGTCCAATCATATCAGCGATCAGGCCGGACTGATGGCGGTACTGATTGCCGGTGCAGTGTTGCAAAGTAAAAACCTACCGGATATTCAACGTTTACGACACTTCAAAGGCAATCTTTCGACGCTGCTGGTCGGCATGTTGTTCGTCCTGCTCGCCGCCGGGTTGAATCTATCGCTTATGCTGCAACACCTCGGGCAAGGTATCCTGCTTTTCCTTGTGCTATTGCTGTTCATTCGCCCGCTTATTGTCGCGGCTTCGGCACTTGGCTCGGATTTACACGTCAACCAGATGAAATATCTGGCTCTGATGGCTCCGCGTGGAGTGGTCGCCGCTGCCATCACCGCCCTGTTCAGTATCATTCTCAATCAGCAGGGCATTGCCGGTAGTGAGGTTCTGGAAGCACTGGTATATATTATTATTATCCTCTCCGTGCTGGTCTACGGCCTGCTTGCCTCACCGTTAAGCCGTTTCCTGCATGTCGAAGGTGCGGATGAACGCTCGGTACTGATCATCGGCGGCGGGCAAGTCGGCGCCGAACTCGGACGCGCGCTTTCCGATGACCGCGAAGTACGTTTTCTCGATCTGAACACCGAAGTAATCAAAAATGTGCAACGTTCCGGTTTTGAGGCCGTGCGTGGCAATGCGCTGGACCCGATGTATATGGAAATCGTGCATGCGGAGGAAATCGGCACTGTCGTAGCGATGACCGGCTCCTCCGATCACAACCTGCTGATTGCCCAACTGGCGCGCGATGATTTTCACGTCCCGGAAGTCTATGTAGCGCTACAACAGGGCGATGAAGTCAAACAGGCAGGGCTGATTCACCGTCTGAGCGCGCGCCGCATGTTCGCCAAGCCATACACCTTCACCTACTGGAACGATCAGGCCTACCGTCGGCGACTGGTCTTTGAAACGCAGTGTATAGAAACGGGTTCACCACTCATCGGGGTACGTTTGGGTGATGCACGTATCGCGCATGGCGTGCAACCGATGGTCATCATCTGTGCCGGTAAAACACAATTACCGCACGATGATTTTGTGTTTTCCGAAGGCGATGAAATCAAGGCACTGCTGCGCCCGGATCGCATGCAGGGTGTTAAGCAGATGATTCTACCGCCATCCTCAGCTTCCAGAACTGCAACCGGGCATGCCTGAACTTTTACCGCCTGAACCCTTCCCGGAACAGGCCTCTCGGGAACAGATTTTACGCACCCGCTTCGCACCCAGCCCGACCGGTTATTTGCATGTCGGCAACGCCTTATCGGCCTATTATTGCCGACAGTGGGCAAAAGCACATGATGCACCACTACTACTGCGTATTGAAGACATCGACAGCCATCGCTGCCGCGCTGAATTCTCCACCGCAATCATTGAGGATTTGCAGTGGCTTGGCATCGCCTGGCATGGTGATATCCGTTACCAGAGCCAACATCTGGATACCTACCGGCAAGCACTGAAGAAATTACGCCATATGCAGGTCATTTACCCTTGTTTTTGCACACGGCGTGAGATTCAGCAGGAAATTATCCATGCGGCGCTTGCGCCACATGACGAGGATGGTATTCCTCCCTATCCGGGAACCTGCCGGCAGTTGGCGGAGGAAGGGGAAAAGAACAAGCGCCAGCGTAACATTGATGCAAACACACCGTTTGCATGGCGATTAGATGTTGAAAGAGCGTTGGAAATAACCGGCCCGTTGAATTGGCGTGAGAAAAACTGGAATAATAAAAACACACAAACGATAACCGTAAACACCGCCATGCCCGATCCCGTTATCGGCCGCAAAGACATTGGCATCAGCTACCATCTCGCGGTGGTTGTCGATGATGCGGCGCAACGCATATCGCATGTGATTCGCGGCGAAGATTTGCGCCCCAGCACCGGTCTGCATCGTCTGCTGCAAGCACTGCTGAATTTGCCGTCACCCGTCTATATCCACCATCCGTTACTCTGCGATACTTCCGGTGAGCGGCTGGCCAAGCGCAATCATGCACCGACACTGCGCAAGCTAAGGACAAACGGCATCTCCGCCGATACACTGCACCGCGCGCTTTTGCCGGATAACATGCAACGACCTGCACCTTGGATTGGCCTGTCCGACTTGGCAAAAATACAAGAATGACGCATGGTTTGCGTGTTTTTGGCATAAAATGAGTAACAAACTACAACTTTCAGAACCATTTGGAGCAATGTGAACCTTCTCGACCTCATCGGCAATACGCCACAAGCCCGCCTTCGCAATATGACCCGACATTTGCCGGAAAATATCGTCATTGAAGCTAAACTTGAGTGTTTTAATCCCGGCGGCTCGGTCAAAGACCGTCCAGCGCTGAAAATGATACGCGACGGCATAGAGCGCGGCGCACTGACGGAAGATAAAACTATTCTTGATTCCACCAGCGGCAATACCGGCATCGCGCTGGCCATGATTGGTGCGGCGCTCGGTTATCGCGTGCGACTGGTCATGCCGGGCAATGTTTCCGACGAGCGCAAACGCATCTGCCGCGCTTTTGGTGCGGATTTGATTTTCTCCGATCCGCTGGAAGGCTCGGACGGCGCAATTATCCACTGCCGTGAGATTTACGAGATGGATAAATCGCGTTACTTCAAACCGGATCAGTACAACAACCCGGCCAACCCGCTGGCCCACGAAGAAACCACCGGCCCGGAAATCTGGCGCGACACCTGTGGGAAAATCACCCATTTCATCGCCTCGCTGGGAACCACCGGTACACTCGTCGGCACGGGACGCTTTCTCAAACGCAGCAATCCAGAGATACAAATTGTCGCCGCTGAACCGGACTCCCCTTTCCACGGCATCGAAGGGCTGAAACACATCGAATCAAGCATCGTGCCCGGTATTTATGATGCTACCGTACACGATGAAAAAATCGGCGTTTCCACTGAACGCGCCTACGAAATAACCCAACGCTTGGCCCGCGAAGAGGGCATCCTCGCCGGCCAATCCTGCGGCTGCGCGATGGCTGCCGCATTGACTCTGAGTGAACGGCTGGCTGCGGCTGGAAAATCTGCATACATTGTCGCTATTTTTCCGGATGGCGGTGAGAAATACCTGACCACGCCGGTTTTTTCCGGTGAAACCATGCATTTTGCCGACGGTATTTAACCGCTTGCACAAAGGGTTCAATTCATTCGCAAATTAGAATTACATTGGGAATTACAGTGACCGTTTACTAAATCACTTCATTCCACCCTTCCGCTTCCTAGCTATCTGTTTTTGACCCGTTCATGAACGGGAAACGCTGATGGCAATTACCGGTAAACATCATCATGCGTGCCGATATAAACAGGGATGATTTCATGATCTTCAATGATCAATTCCATCGTGATGCGATAGCTGAGATTGATAGATACTGAGTGCAGTTCCGATAAGCGCCCTTCCAGAGGATGCAATCGTAAAGAAGGATGATGTGGATTTAATGCCAATAGCTGTAGAGTTTTGAGGTACTGTTTTTTCAACTCGGGATGTTTTTTTAGAAATTTTGTCGCACGTCGGTTGTAGCTTGTTGTGAACGTGAGTGTGAAAC
This sequence comes from Zetaproteobacteria bacterium, assembly GCA_003233235.1. Classification (GTDB taxonomy): domain Bacteria; phylum Pseudomonadota; class Zetaproteobacteria; order Mariprofundales; family Mariprofundaceae; genus UBA1543. Next base: position 17,276 of record QILF01000021.1, on the reverse strand, counting down.
TCATTCTTTGGAAATCCTGCTGACATGCACATCAGCGGATTCACGCACAACGTTACCATTTTCAATATCCCGACGGGTTTCCAGCAAAGCAGCTTCCAACTCCATTTCACGTAGATAATGGTATTGTTCAATACGCATGACGACATACTGATTCTTGCCACGAACAGTAATCATCGCCTCCGGCGCATCCTGTAAACCCTTATCCAGTGCTGATACACCGCGTGTTTTCAATTCATTGGCTGCAATCGCATTCATTATAGCCTCCTTATTAGGATTGTTTATAGTACTTATAGGAGTGCGATGATGTCAATGGTATTTATTACCGCGTGTGTTGATGGGGTTTATGATTATGAATTGCGAATCACGATGGGGATTTTCGAAGAATTGATAGCTTAAATTCAGATTCATGCTTTTTTGCCTCGTAAACGCTAAAGGTCGGCAACCTTGCATCCTTTCTTTCCTTTACGAGTTCTTTCAATTTTAACAATGAGTTTGCAGGTATTCGACAACCATAAATAAGCCCAACCAAGGAATCCGGTTTGAAAGATAGATATGACCTTGCCTCGCCAATTCTCAGAATGCGCCGCTCCTGTTCATATTTCCAACCTTCATGTTTTTTTAGCAAGGCCTTGTTGATTTCCTCCTCAAAATTATTAGTCCAGTTCACAATGGGGTAATCTTCAGAGTATTCAACAGGTAAAGTTTGGAAAAAAGTCATAACGTCTTGAGCAACTTCAAATATGATACATACCCCGGTGTGATTCCGAGCGTAATGGCTCCACATCAGAATATTGCGAGGGCCTCCGGCAAATGAGTAGATGCCATTTTGATTCATGCGTGTTGTCGCTGCATCCTGTATTGATCGCTCTAGGTGGTCGCGGCCTTTTCTCATAAGCTGTTTTACTCTTTCCTCAGTATCTTTCCACTTCATGCCTTGTGATTTGCAAATCTCTTTTAATCGTGCTTTTCTCTCACTGGCCGGTCCTGTGATGATAATTTTGATGGACATATCAAAAGGGTCGTTGAAATCTTCTGGTGAACTGAGCCATAGCCTTGATCTGACAAGAATGTCACGCGCCCTATCAATTGAAGTTTCGTCGTCGGCATTGAAACCAATATATTTATACAAGAATCGAGCAGGTCTGGGGTTGAAGATGCGAGATATTTTAAGCCTTCGCTCAAAATACGGCAAACTTTCAAGCTGAGATAATATCCTCTGGATTTCAGGTCGTAATGGAGGATGGATAAGTGCCGATGGAGTGGGGTTATGATTTGATGGTGACATTGCCCCTCCTTAGTAAATTGCTTGTCGCAGCATGAAATAAATCAGCATTTTGCGCAAAGAATTCAGCGCAGGTTTGCTAAACACATGTAATTTCCGCCCAAATCCCATCAAACAATCTGGAATTTGCGCCGTATGCAGACTAGCTTGCACACCCTTTCAGACACAGGAGACTCACATTGAGCAACAGTTTCGGCGCAAAAAAGACACTCAAGGTCGGAGATAAAACTTATACCTATTATGCATTGGCAGCCGCTGGCGATATTGCACGTCTGCCTTTTTCGATGAAAATCCTGCTGGAGAATCTGCTGCGCCGCGAAGATGGCGAGGTGGTTCAAAAAAGTGATGTGGAAGCGATTGTGAACTGGGATGCGAAAGCGGAACCAGCGAAAGAAATTGCCTACATGCCAGCGCGTGTACTGATGCAGGATTTTACCGGTGTTCCGGCTATAGTTGATTTAGCGGCGATGCGTGATGCGGTGGTGGAATTGGGTGGAAAAGCCGATCAAATCAATCCCTTGGCTCCGGCAGAGCTGGTGATTGACCATTCCGTACAGGTGGATGTCTTCGGTTCGGATGCTGCGCTGGCACAAAACGCTGAAATCGAATTTTCGCGCAATCGCGAACGCTATAATTTCCTCAAATGGGGACAAAAAGCATTCGATAATTTCAAGGTCGTACCGCCGGATACCGGTATTGTGCATCAGGTGAATTTAGAGAACTTGGCACGCACTGTTTTTGTCGATGACGAAGGCCTTGCCTATCCCGATACACTGGTTGGCACCGATTCACATACCACAATGATCAACGGTCTCGGCGTACTCGGCTGGGGTGTGGGTGGTATCGAAGCGGAAGCGGCGATGCTCGGCCAGCCGGTGTCGATGCTGATTCCCAAGGTGGTCGGTTTTGAATTGACCGGCGCGCTACCCGAGGGCGCGACAGCCACCGATTTGGTGCTGATGATTGTGGAAATCCTGCGCGCGCACGGCGTGGTCGGAAAATTCGTTGAATTCCACGGCTCCGGTTTGGATCATCTGCCGCTGGCCGATCGCGCCACTATCGCCAACATGGCCCCGGAATACGGTGCAACCTGCGGTATCTTCCCGATTGATGACGAAACCCTGAATTATCTGCGTTTATCGGGCCGCAGCGAAGAAAATATCGCGCTGGTCGAAGCCTATGCCAAAGCACAGGGCATGTTTCGTGATGCTTCGTTAACCGCCGAATACAGCGAGTCTCTAAGTCTGGATATGCGCACGGTTGTGCCGTCCATTTCCGGCCCGAAACGACCGCAGGATCGCATCCCCCTGCGCGATTCGAAATCCAGCTTCAGGACGGCTGTGCGCAACATCAAAACCGAAGCCGGGTTGAATTCCAAAGCGATTTTGACACAAATCAACGGACAGGACGTAATAATTGACGACGGCGCAGTCGTCATTGCCGCCATCACCTCCTGCACCAACACCTCCAATCCGTCGGTGATGCTCGGCGCCGGGCTGGTTGCCAAAAAAGCGGCTGCTCTGGGTTTGAACGCTGCACCGTGGGTGAAAACATCGCTCGGCCCCGGTTCGCTGGTGGTTACCGAATATCTTGAAGGTGCGGGATTGATGGAACCGCTGAAAAAACTCGGTTTTCATGTCGTCGGTTACGGTTGCACCACCTGTATCGGCAATTCCGGGCCGCTGCGACCCGAAGTGTCGGCAGCGATTACCGAGGGCGACCTCTCTGTTTGTTCGGTGCTGTCCGGCAATCGCAATTTCGAGGGCCGCGTGCATGCCGAAGTGCGTATGAACTATCTGGCTAGCCCGCCGCTGGTCGTCGCCTACGCCATTGCCGGAACCATGAATATTGATTTGTACAACGAACCGCTGGGTACAAGCGCGGATGGTAAGGATGTGTATCTGAAAGATATTTGGCCAACGCAGGCGGAGGTTGTCGAAGCCGTGTCCGGTGTGTCACGCGAGCAATTCACCAAATCCTATGCCGATGTATTTGCCGGTGATGCCAACTGGCGTGATTTGGCCGCACCCGAAGGCGAGCGTTTTGCGTGGGAAGACGATTCGACCTACATCCAGAATCCTCCGTATTTTGTCGGCATGGGCAAGGATGCGGGTGAAATTGGCGACATCGAAGGCGCGCGCGTGCTAGCCCTGCTTGGCGATTCGGTGACCACCGATCATATTTCACCTGCCGGGGCCATCAAAACCGATTCGCCTGCCGGTATTTACTTGCGCGAACATGGTGTGGAGCAAAAAGATTTCAATTCCTACGGTTCGCGGCGCGGCAATCATGAGGTGATGATGCGCGGCACGTTTGCCAATATCCGTTTGCGCAATCAGCTTGCACCGGGAACCGAAGGTGGCGTTACCGTACATCTGCCGGATGGCGAACAAACAAGTATTTACGATGCCGCCATGCAATATCAGGCGGACGGCATTCCGGCTATTGTCATTGCCGGTAAGGAATACGGCTCCGGCTCAAGTCGAGATTGGGCGGCCAAAGGCCCGAAACTGCTCGGCATCCGCGCCGCCATTGCCGAATCCTACGAACGTATCCACCGCTCCAATCTGGTCGGCATGGGTATTTTGCCGCTGCAATTCATGGCCGGGGATAGTGCTGCATCGCTGGGTTTGAGCGGCCACGAATTATTCAGCATCACCGGTGTCGTCGAAGATGCAAACGAAGTCATCGTCACCGCCGACGATAAATCATTCACCGCCCAGATTCGCATCGACACCCCCAAAGAATGGGATTACTACCGCCACGGCGGTATTCTGCAATATGTGCTGCGGCAGCTTGCAGCTAGCCCAAATATTTAGAGAATGCGGATTGGGTTGGGGCTGGCATAAAAATGCAACGTCATCCAACCAGCAGTACTGGGTCGTTGCTTTGGTCCGAGAACTTGAATCAGGGCCTTGGCGCTTGCTACAAAATTAAACTACGGCAGCACATTGAGTTCCGGCTTTGGACTGATAGCGTCAAGTGTTGAGATATACGACTAAATACCAGAGCGTCGGCAGGAGGCGTTTATGACTACAGTTCTATTATCCATTTCAGGAGAGGATCGTGCCGGGATTGTGCGCGATGTATCCGAGGCATTGCTCGAACTGGATGCGAATATCGAGGATTCGTCGATGACCGCCTTGCGCGGACGATTTGCCATGATGCTCATGGTATCGCTGGGCGAATCGACCAAACTGGGTGAATTGAAAGCGGCGATGGCACACTTGGAACAACAAACTGGATTGCATGTGCAATCGCTGGAGATGTCTGCGGATGAATTCGCACGCATCGCACCGCAGCCGGATTGTGTGGTGACGGTCAGCGGTTCGGACAAACCGGGCATTGTGCATGCGGTCACCGATGCGCTGGCCGAGTTGAATGCATCGGTTATCGATCTTTCGACACGCAGTCAGGAAAATGAAAACGGACAGATGCAATATCTGATGGCGCTGGAAATCGCTGCTGGTGGCACAGATAAAGTGCGCCCGCGTTTACAGGAAGTCGCTGATAAACTGGGTGTGGATATTGAGGTACATGAACTAAGCGACGATATTCTTTAGTCCACTGAAAAACATGTAATATATGGATATTCCGAATGTTTTAACACTGCCGGACGGACGTTTGCGGCAAATCGCAACGCAGGTTGAAACTTTCGACAAACCACTACAGGAAAAGTCCCGGCTGCTTGATGCCGCCATGCGCAACGGCCCCGGCGGGGTTGGTATTGCCGCACCGCAATTGGGATTGATGCAACGCATGCTCGTAGTCGATTGCACGCTGGCGCAACGCCCGTGCCGGAATCACGGCCTGCTGATGATGGTCAATCCTGAAATTATCGACCGCTCGGAGGCGACTGTTCTGGGGCGCGAGGGCTGCCTTTCAGTGCCGGAATGGGTGGGTATGGTTCCGCGCGCACGCTCCATCGAAGTGCGTTTCCAACAAGCTTCCGGTGAATTTCGCGAACTGAAAAGCAGCGGGTTTGAAGCGCGGGTGATTCAGCACGAAATCGATCATCTGGACGGCGTGTTGTTTATCGACCGCGTGGTATCAACTGGCGATCTGGTGCGCCGCATGGCTAAATCCTAACGCAGGAATTCGATATTAGCGCTTTTTGCGTGTGGGCGGCCTTCTTCCATCGCTATGGGTTGAACGATCACGCCCCGGTTTCCGGCGTGGGGAACGTTTGTCTGCGCCACCGGGTTTAAAACGTTTGTGCGCCGTATTTTCACCACCTCGTGCTTCTGAAACCAGCGATGCATTGAGCGCCTGACCGCACACCCGAACCTGTTTCAATTCCTTGAAAATCGCGTGCGGCATGCCTTCGGGCAAATCAACGGTTGTGTGCTCGTCCATAATCTGGACCTGACCGATAAATTCATTTTCCAGCCCGATTTCATTGGCAATAGCGCCGACAATATTGCCCGTTTTCACGCCATGAACGTTGCCAACCTCCAAACGATAACGCTCCATGCCACGTGCAGGTTTCGGGCCGCGCCGGACAGGCGGACGTTCGCGCTTCATTGAACTACGCGATGCCGTTTCATCCGCATCGAATTGCTCACGGGAAAGATGGCGCGTACTTCTGCGTTTGTCTTCCGGCCCGTCAAAACGCGGATTGCGTTCAGCGCGCTGCGGGCGCTCCGAACGTTCACGCTGCGCTTTGTGTTTCGGCCCGTCTTTGAGCAGCAACGGCGTATCGCCTTGCAGCATTTTTGCTAACGCTGCGGCAATTTCATTGGCCGGAATATTGTGCTCGGTCCGGTATTGCTCAACAATATCGGTAAATAGCTGCAACCCTTCATTGGATTCCAGCGTTTCGCTGATGCGCTGCTTGAATTCGGCAACGCGCTTGTCGTTAATCGCCTCGGTGGTCGGCATTTCGAATTTTTCAATGGTGGTTTTCGTTGCCCGCTCAATCGTGTACAGCATGCGTTTCTCACGCGGGGTGATGAACAAAATTGCATCGCCTTTGCAACCGGCCCGACCCGTGCGTCCGATACGGTGAATATAGGATTCGGTATCGTGCGGTAAATCGTAGTTAATCACGTGCGAAATGCGTTTTACATCAAGCCCGCGCGCCACCACATCGGTGGCTATCAAAATATCCAGTTTACCCTTTTTCAAGCGATTGACGGTAATTTCCCGCTGCTTTTGGGCAATATCGCCATTCAATGCAGTCGCCGCATAACCGCGTGCTTCGAGCTTTTCCGCCAGTTGTTCGGTAGCGATTTTGGTGCGCACAAAAACCAGCACAGCATCAAACGGCTCGGCTTCAAGAATACGTGTCAGCGCATCCAGTTTGTGGCCGCCGCTGACCATCCAGTAGCGCTGGCGGATAGTCTCCGCAGTCGCCTGTTTGACTTTAATGGTGATGTGTTTCGGATGATTCAGGTGCTTTTCGGCAATTTTGCGAATCACCGGCGGCATGGTTGCTGAAAACAGCGCAATCTGACGGGAATCAGGGGTTTGTTCGAGGATCCACTGCACATCGTCGATAAATCCCATACGCAGCATTTCGTCCGCTTCATCAAGCACCAGCGCGCTAAGTTTATTCAATTTCAACGTCTTGCGGCGCATATGATCCATCACCCTGCCGGGTGTGCCGACCACCACATGCACGCCGCGCTTAAGTTGGCGCAACTGGATATCGTAACTCTGCCCGCCATAAATCGGCAGCACATGAAAACCCGGCAGATGATGCGCATAGCTCTGAAATGCCTCGGCGACTTGAATCGCCAGTTCGCGGGTCGGGGCCAACACCAGCAATTGCACGGATTTGTTATCCAAATCTATCCGCGAAATCAGCGGCAGCGCAAAAGCAGCCGTTTTGCCGGTCCCGGTTTGCGCCTGACCGACCACATCAACGCCTTCCAGCAACAGCGGAATGGCCTCAGATTGAATCGGCGTCGGCGATTCGTATCCTGCATCATCCAGCGCCTTAAGCAGCGGCGGGATAAGATTTAAATCAGCAAACGTGGGTTGCGTGGTTGTTTCTGTCGTCATTTTTTTACACCTTCGGAAATTACCTAGGAGCCTGTCGGACTTAGGGTAATCGTAGCGAGCAGGTAGGGGAACGCGTCAAAAATAGCATGATTTTGAGACGCATAGTGGTAACTATGCAACGATAAATCAGGATGTTTTTGGCCGTTATCCCTGCCGCGCAGTAAATTTCTCATAAGTCCGACAGACTCCTAGCCGCGAAGCATGCCTGTATAGACATGAAGAAACCATTAGGAAGTGACTACGACATATTATTCAGCCACAGAGCCACTTGCAAAAGGCTGGGTGGATGAGTTGCAATCCCACTTCGAGTGCGATTTTGAGTTGGCATGAGGTGAATGGTGGTTCTATTTGCCGAAATTCTAACTCAAAATCGCGCCGGAGTGGGGACGAAAATCGCCGCTCACGACTTTTGCAAGTGGCTCCACAGTCATTCCATATTTAATGCTTATCCGCGCCAGCTCTTCCAGACCATGCCAACAGCATCACGCCGGATATGACCAACAGCGTTCCGGCCATCTGTAACGCGCCCATGGTTTCGCCGAGTAGAAAGCTTGCCATGACGATAGTAATGACCGGTCCTATGCCTCCGAAAATTGAGGTATGCGATGCGCCAATTCGATGAATTGCAAATGACAGCATAAAAGCAGGAAAAACCGTAGAAAACACGGCTATTGCTAAGCCGTATCCGTATACTTCAGCAGGTAGATGTAATGCATCAGCACCACCGGTAACGAAATATTGTATTATCACAGCACAACAGGAAACCACCATCGCGTATGCCATAAACCGTCGTGCGCCAACCTTGGGAATCAACTCACCGCTACCAATAAGATAGATGGCATATGCTAACGTGCTCCCGAAAATCAACACCGCACCCAAAAATATATTCTCACCGGCCAGCGCAAGCTCATGCTGCATAGCCAACACGATACCCGCATAGCTGATTAGCAAAGCCTGCAATTCTATTTTACTCACCTTGCGCGAAAGAAAGAGACGGGAGAGAAGCACTGTAAATGTCGGAAACAAAAAGAGAATCAATCTCTCCAGCCCTGCCGAGATATACTGCAAACCGATAAAATCAAACAAACTCGCCAGATAATAACCCACCAGACCCAAGCCGATTATAGATACAATCTGCTTCCGATTTAGCGCAACCACCCCTGTTTTACGGCCTTCCAACAGCGCAATAAACAAAAAGAAGGGCAGTGCAAAAGACATCCGTAACGTCAGCAACGTTACCGCATCGACACCGTACCGATAGGCCAGCTTCACAAAAATAGCCTTAATTGAAAAAAAGACCGCCGCCAACAGTGCGAATACGATACCAATCAGCACATGGCGTTCTTTCTCTCGGGATTGCTGAACAGAAATATTCATTTTTTCTCCTTATTCAGGAGCAAATACGGAAACGCTTACGCAAAAATTGAAGAAAAACGACATCTGCGGAAAAATCTCCGCAGTTGCCTCCTGTGTTACTTAATCAGTATAAATCGGGCAATAGAAAACTGCGGCGGTAGGCAAAAGCCATAGCCAGCGGAGTTTCGGGGGGAAAACAGATTCGATATGCATATATTTCATTAGGCGGCGAATCATCTATGATTGAAGTAGAATGTCTACTGTTAAACGGCAGTGTTGAATAAAACACACGGTATGTATCAATAGCGCACATCGCTCCACTTGTCTCAATCAATACTTTAGAGTAGCCGCATGACAAATAACGAAATTCTTAAAAAAATAATCATCGCCAACCATCTCAAACATTTTGAAATGAAGACAATTTTCGAGTTGGGCGGCATTCAATTGAGCAGCAGTCAGGTTAAAGCATATATGGCTGGCGCAAAAAACAAGAACCACGAAAAACTCTCCGATGAATATTTCGAAAGCTTTCTGAATGGTTTTATTATCTATTCCCGAGGCCCGCTGGACGAACCCACCGTGCTACCGCGCACCATTGAAAATCACATTATCGGTCTGGTTGAAAGCGAGAATCACGCCGCTATTGAGGAAATTCGTGGTCTGATTGACGGTGTCTAGCCCGTATTATCCATGAAGCTTAACTTCTGACTTTCTCGGCCCAACAGCATTCATCATAAATCGGACACATATGGCATTTCGGCTTGCGTGCGGTGCAGATATAGCGGCCATGCAAAAGCAGCCAATGATGGGCATGACGCATAAATTTCTTGGGGATCGCTTTCAGCAAACCCTTTTCAACCGCCAGTGGGTTTTTTCCGGGCGCTAAACCCGTCCGGTTACCGACCCGGAAGATATGTGTATCCACTGCAACCGTCGGCTCACCGAACAATACATTCAGCACCACATTCGCAGTTTTGCGCCCCACGCCGGGCAGGCGTTCCAGCGCCGCACGCGTATCGGGAACCTTGCCATCGTGTTCGTTGACAAGCATTGCACAGGTTTTAATGATGTGTTTCGCCTTGCTGTTGTAGAGACCGATGGAGGAAATATATGACTTCAGGCCTTCTTCGCCGAGTTCAAAAATCGCCTGCGCACTGGCGGCCACCGGATAAAGCTTGGCCGTCGCTTTATTCACACCGACATCCGTCGCCTGTGCGGAAAGAATCACCGCCACAAGAAGCTCAACATCCGATGCGTAATTCAATTCGGTGACCGGTTGCGGATTCTCCGCCTGCAATTTGCTAAAAAGACGCGTCGCACGCGCACGCGTCATGGACGTGGTTTTCATGCAGAAACGGCTTACTGAATCACTGCGTTAAGGGCCATGTTCACCTTACGTTTAACCCGTTCGTCGGCTGGATTGAGAACCGTCTCCATAATGATCATATTACTGTCTGAAATAGCCACAACACGCCCGCTATCGCGCCCGATATAGCCGCCCTTGCGCACCACATAACCCTTGCCTGTATCATCCTCGACCATCGCCACCCGACTACCGCCCATCTCCATGATTGCAACCAGCTTCAGCGCATTTAAATCGAAGGCCTCCAGCGGCTCCCGCTTGCGTTGCGATGCACCGGCCCGCATTTTTCCCTTGCGTGCCTGCCTCTGCCGTTCAAGTACCATCAAATAGGATTCAAAGGGATCGCGCAGGGACGTGATATTCATTGCAGGCGCTTTCAAACGATGCACCCGGGAGACCTGTAGTGGTGCTTTCTGTTTTGCCTTTACAGGTATCGCGGCATTTATCTCCGCTGTTTTCACTTCGACATTCACCGGTTCGGCTGCCAGACCTGCCGACGCATACAATAAACCCACGGCCAAAAACATTGCCATTGTCCCTGTCAGCCTATGCGTCATTCAATCACCTCCAGCCTGCGCAACGGGAGTAAAATACAATATCGCCTGCTACGCAGCTTCATGCTGGGGCAGAAAAAAGCAGACGTCAAATACTACCCACACCTGCCGACCACCTTCAGCACGTCAAAAACGGACAAATCCACCGATAACCGGCCCGGAAAAAGACATGTCCAGAAGCACACCTGAACGGTCCAGTTTCAGATCAACCAAGCGATAACCGGCATAAACACCAATCCCCGGCAATGGCGAGAATTCAATCTGCAGTTCGGTATCTAGGAAGTGATTGCCTGCATAAGCGAGATAACCGGCGCGTCCGGTCAGACCTATAAAATCAGAAATTGCCACACGACCACGCGCCCCGAGTGTCGGAACAGGCAGTGTCGCCGATGTTGATTCAATCATTCCTGTCGTTAAGTTCTGGAGCGTAGATGATACATGCACAGCTTTCACCGCAGCCTCCACGCCAAGCTGTAAACGTGCGGGTGTATCGTCCAGATTAAGCAGGTAATAGGTTAGCGAAGCATCAAAAACATCGGCCTTTAAATCCGCATACACGCTATCTCCGGCAGCATAAGTACGGCCATTAAACTGCACTGCAGTGGTCAGCTGACCATTGCCACTCAAACGCAGCGGGAAATAATTCAATGCGGCACGAAAATCACCCCATTGCAATGCCACTTCAAGGGTTTCCTGATTGCTGCGCGACAATTGCACCGTGGAATCCACCTGAATCGGTGTCGCCGCCAGTCCGGCAGCCGCAGCAGCGAAATTACCGCGCCCGTCCAGACTCATAAAACCACTTTTAACCATCACCGTTTCATCAGCATCAGCATATGTCGTCCAAGCTGCCAGCAATAGCATTGCATAAAATATCCAGCGCATCAGCACAAACATAACAACCTCCTAACATCGTGTTCCAACTTCTCTACTAAGTTGCAATACAAATGCTGCGCAGCTTGTATCTCTCTGGCGGTGACTGGCATCACAAGCTTCTTTTGTCATCCTGATGCGTTATATTCCGCATATGTTACTGGGTGTGGATAGCGGAGGAACATTTACCGATTTTGTCATCTGCGACGGTGATAAGGTTCACTTTCACAAAGAATTATCGACGCCGGATGATCCTTCCACTGCCATTCTGCGTGGTATTCAAACACTCGGACTTGAACATCAATCACTGCATCTGGTACATGGCTCAACAGTTGCCACCAATGCCATACTCGAACGCAAAGGTGTCAAAACACTATTCGTCACCAACCACGGTATGCAGGATTTACTTGGCATCGGACGGCAAACACGTCGTGAGTTGTACAATTTACGCCCGCCGCAAGCAGAACTGTGGGCACAGCCGAACGATTGTTTCGCTCTGCACGGACGCGTTGATGCGAATGGCGCATGCATCGAACCGCTCAATACCGCAGATTTGCAAGCGCTGCAAAACAAAGCCGCCGAATACCAATCCGTCGCCGTCTGCACGCTGTTTTCCTTTCTCAATCCGGAGCACGAACAGGGCATTGCCGGGGTACTTCCCGAAAATGTTTTTATTTCTCTATCGCATCAAGTATTGGCTGAATACCGTGAATATGAACGCGCCTCGACCACTTTTCTCAATGCTTACGTTGGCCCGCTGGTGCAACACTATTTGCGCCGTCTGGGTAAAATATTGTCCACCCGCCATATGTTCGTCATGCATTCAACCGGCGGTGTCATGGACATCGAAGAAGCCGGAAAGCATGCCGTACGCATGATTCTTTCCGGTCCGGCAGGTGGATTGGTTGCGACTGAAGCAATCGGTCGTCAATTAAAACAAGAAAAACTGATTAGCTTCGACATGGGCGGAACCAGTACCGATGTCGCGCTGCTAAACGGCCAAACACACATTACGCTTGAGGGAAAAATTGCCGACATGCCGGTTGCTGTACCGATGCTGGATATTCATACCATCGGTGCTGGCGGCGGCTCCATCGCATGGCGGGATGCCGCCGGTTTATTGCGCGTTGGACCGCAATCGGCAGGCGCGAATCCCGGACCGGCCTGCTACGGGCGCGGCGGCGACAAACCCACTGTCAGCGATGCCAATGTTGTTCTCGGGCGCATTCCGTCTTCCACTAAACTAGCTGGAAATCTGCCGCTTGATGTGCAGCAGGCGCGGCAGGTGGTGGGAAAACTCGGCAAACATTTTGCACTTTCCGTTGAAGACATGGCCGCAGGCATCATTCAAGTCGCCGAGGAAAATATGGCAGCAGCGCTACGTGTTGTTTCGGTGCAACGCGGTTTTGATCCTGCTGATTTTTCACTGCTCTGCTTCGGCGGTGGCGGCGGACTGCATGCCTGCGCACTGGGCGATGCCCTCGGTACGGCGAACATCATTATTCCGGTGGGCAGTGGTGCTTTTTCAGCATTAGGTATGCTCACTGGTAAACGCCAGTGCGAATTATCGCGCAGCCGCCGCTTACTTCTCGACGATGCCAAAATGCCGATTCAAGCCGCACATACATATGCCGAACTGGCCAATGAAGCAGCGCGACGCATGCCCGGTCTTGACCTGCAACTGGATAAACAGGCCGATGTCCGCTACTGCGGACAGGGCTTTCACCTGACCATGCCATGGCAGGACGATAGCGAGGCGCTGCGTACCGATTTCGATGCGCGTCACCAGCAAGCCTACGGACACACACTGGACCGGCCTCTGGAAATCATGACCCTGCGCCTGACCGCCTGCGCCAGCACGTGTACGTTACAACTTCCAGAGCTTGAACCGGCAACATCAACCGCCAAATCTGTCGCAACATCGCGTGTTACCGGTGCAGGTCAGGTTGCGCATTTCAAACGCACACATCTGCGTCCGGGACACAATATCGACGGCCCGGCACTGATACTCGAAGACACCGCAACACTGTGGCTGCCGAAGAATTGGCATCTGAACGTCTCGCAACACGGCCATCTGCTTTTGAATCACAAAAACACCACCCTTTCCGGTGAAAATAACGCATGAATGCCATCAAACTGAGCCTTTTTGCACATCGTCTGGATGCTATTTGCGATGAAATGGGCGCTGTCCTCAAACGCACATCGATTTCACCGAACATTAAAGACCGTGAGGACTATTCCTGCGCCCTGTTCGATACCGATGGCGAACTGGTTGCCCAAGCCGCGCATATTCCGGTTCACCTCGGCTCAATGGCCTATTGCATGCGCGATGTCGTGCAGCAACTTGATTGGCGAGAGGGCGATGTGGCCGTATTTAACGATCCCTTTCTCGGCGGCACACATTTACCGGACATCACCGTCGTACAGCCTGTTTTTGCAAACAATGAACGCATCGCTTTTGCCGCCAGCCGCGCCCATCATGCCGATGTCGGTGGCGTCACCCCCGGCTCCATGGGGCTCCATCGCCGACTGAATGATGAAGGCGTGGTGATTTCGCCCGGATTCTGGTGGCGTAACGGGCGCGAGGCTCCCGACTTTCTCAGCGATTTTCTATCCCGCGCACGCAATGCCGATGAACGGCTGGCTGATCTGGCTGCTCAGCGCGCTTGCTGCACTTGCGGGGTCCGGCGTTTACAAAATATCCATGCCCGTGACGACTGCCGAAAAGCGTTTCAGACTCTCCTTCAAATATCAGAAAACTATGGCCGCACGGCCATCGCCGCTATTCCCGATGGTGAATATCACTTTAGCGATATATTGGAAGATGACGGATTGGGGAGCGGGCCGCTATCCATCTGTGCTACTATTCGTATTCAGGGCGAGGAGGCAAACGTCGATTTCTCCGGCAGTGCACAACAATGTGCCGGACCGCTCAATTGCCCGATGTCGGTCACTGCGGCAGCGGTATTTTATGCCTTTCGCTGTCTGATGCCGCCGGAAACACCGCAAACATCAGCTATTTTCCGCTGCATTGAGTTAACCGCTCCGCAAGGCTCTTTGCTCAATCCGTATCCGGGCGCTGCTGTCGCGGCGGGAAACGTCGAAACCAGTCAGCGCATCGTTGACGTGGTGCTTGGTGCACTGGCCGAGGCCATCCCTGAACGCATTCCAGCGGCAGCGCAGGGAACAATGAACAACGTTATTTTTGCTGGCGGCACAAAAAATAACGCATGGGTATATTACGAAACGCTGGCTGGCGGCATGGGCGCGCACGCAGATGGTGACGGACTTTCCGCCGTGCAATGCCATATGACCAACACATGCAATACTTCAATTGAAATGCTGGAAATGCATTATCCGCTACGCATCACAGCATATGAAATCCGGCGTGGCTCCGGCGGCGCAGGAAAACACCGTGGCGGCAATGGTTTATGCCGCGAATGGCAGGTATTGGAAAATTGTCAGGTTTCACTGCTTTGCGAACGACGTAAACATGCACCTTACGGCCTGAATGGCGGAAAATCCGGTGCATTCGGGCGCAATCTCTTGTTGCGCGACGGAACAACGCATGTCCTTGCTGCCAAAACCACGCTAGATTTAAAAATTGGCGACCACTTACGTGTCGAAACACCCGGTGGCGGCGGTTACGGAGAAACGGAAACATGAACATCCTCGGCATTGAGACATCCTGCGATGAAACAGCCGCAGCTATCTGGCAAACCACGCCCGGTGGCGGTCGTATTCTCAGTGAAAAAATCGCCAGTCAGATTGACATCCATGCGAAATTCGGCGGCGTTGTTCCTGAAATTGCCTCGCGCGAACATTTAACAACACTACCGCCATTGGTCGATGCAACCTTACAGGATGCCCGTCTCGACTGGTCGGCGATTGATGCCATCGCCGTCACTGCCGGACCCGGGTTGATGGGCGCGCTGCTGGTCGGTACGGCTTGGGCGCGCGCCGCCGCCTGCGTTCACAACATCCCGCTGATTCCGGTGCACCACATGGAAGGACACCTGCTCGCGCCCGGACTGGATAACGCCTTACCACCGTTTCCGTTTATCACATTGCTGGTTTCCGGCGGCCACACGATGCTGGTGCGCGTTGACGGCATCGGTCATTACACGCTCCTCGGCCAGACGATTGACGATGCCGCCGGTGAATGTTTCGATAAATCCGCGCGGCTGCTTGCTTTACCCTATCCCGGCGGCCCGGCAATTGCGAAACTGGCCGAAAATGGCGATGCAACACGCTTTTCCCTACCGCGTCCAATGCTCAACAAGGACAATTTGAATTTTAGTTTTTCAGGACTGAAAACAGCAGTGATGTATGCGGTACGAAAATTGGAGAAAGAGGGGGGGCAGAGCAAACTGGATGCCCAAACGCGTGCTGACATGGCCGCTGCGGTCGAAGCTGCCGTCTGCGAAGTACTGGTCGGCAAAAGCCTGCGCGCCTGCCGCAACGAAGGCATCGGTCATCTGATTATTGCCGGTGGGGTGGCCGCCAATCGACATCTTCGAAATATGCTGGATGAGCAGGCAACGGCAAAAAATATCAGCGTACACATGCCGCGCCCCGAGCACTGCACCGACAACGCCGCAATGATCGCCTTCGCCGCTGCGCAACGTTTAGCGCAAGGATTCACCCCCCCTGCCGAATGGGACGCCCGCCCCCGCTGGCCGCTTTCTGAACTGGATAAATTCTAGGAGCCTGTCGGACTTATGAGAAATCTACTGCGCGGCAGGGATAACGGCCCAAAACATCCGGATTTATCGCTGCATAGTTACCACTATGCGCCTCAAAATCATGCTGTTTTTGACTCGTTTCCCCACCTGCTCGCTACGATTGTCCTAAGCCCGACAGGCTCCTAGGACAGATTTCTGCGGCTGAATACGAATGCGGAAGCAGCCAGTAGCAATGCAATCTCAAACGAACCGTACATCAATACACTGAGCATCCGTTCGCCACCAAAAGAAGCGATGTCACCCGCGCCATTACGTAAATTCACCGCCTCCAGATTGGGAAGAAGGTAATACACCGCCTCACCCAGCCAGCGCAGCAACGGTTCTTCACTTTGCGCCGAAAACTGATGAATTGTCGTGGTAAAACGCCCGGTAATGTCGGCAGTGAGGGTAAGTAAAATGCCGAGAAACAAGCTGGATGCATGGGCAAACAGCAAACCGATAGCCAATACCATCCAAACCTCGATAAGTGTTGCCAACAGCGCCTGAAAAACCGATAACCAGTGCACGCTGCCAAAAAAAACAACCAGCAAACAAAGCATCAGCCACATCAATACGACCATACCGCCCAGCACTGCCGCCAAACCCGTAAATTTACCGACAATATAGTGGCCTCGCGACGGCAAACGGGTCAACAGCACGTACAAGGTCCGTTCGGCGTGTTCCTGCTGCAACGATTGCACGGCAAACACAATAGCCATCAGATTGGCTATAATAGAAATAGCGCCCATACCAAGATCAAGCAGCAACAGTTCAGTCCGCCCCATGGTCACCGTGGCAACCGCTAAAGCTGCCAGAAGCAACAGAATAACGAACACCAGAACCCCGTAGAGCATGCGATTACGCAAAGCATCAAGGAAACTCATGCGCGCGACTTCCATCAGCCCGTTCATGCGCCCCTCCGCTGATCCAGCAAAGCTACAAATGCCTCTTCCAGCGTACGCCGATCCCGCTCAACGGACAGCAAGCGGCAATTGTGCATCCCCATAATACGTGAAATCAACGTATCGCGCTGTGCTTCGTCATCAAGAAAAAAAGACAAGCGCCCCTGCCCCGTCATCACATGTGCAATACCGGGAAACCATGCCGCATCACCTTCG
>QILF01000039.1 GCA_003233235.1 Zetaproteobacteria bacterium | reverse complement strand
GCATTGCAGGGTAGCCACGTTCGGAATGGATAACCGCTGAAGGCATCTAAGCGGGAAGCCAGCCTCGAGATTAATTCTCCCGGAGCTTTAAAGCTCCCTAAAGGGCCGTGGAAGACTACCACGTTGATAGGCTGGGTGTGGAAGAGTGGTAACACTCGGAGCTGACCAGTACTAATTGCCCGTGCGGCTTGACCATGTAACGTTAAGACATTGGTATGATTCATATCATAAAAACATCATCAAATTTCCTGCTTGTTACCAGTTTCCTGGTGACTATGGCAGAGAGGTCACGCCTGATCCCATCCCGAACTCAGAAGCTAAGCTCTTTCGCGCCGATGGTACTGTGGGGTTCCCCATGGGAGAGTAGGTCGTTGCCAGGAATTTTACCCAAAGCCCCTTTGTTGAGCGAAAGCTCCAGAGGGGCTTTTTTTATTACCGCCTGTTCAATCAAGAGATTCTAAAGTGAGCAAAGTTGGAAACTGAAACAACTCGTTTAATGGTGTGTGATATATTGATTTCATACACACGAAGTCTTGTGACGCGTACAAAGATTGTTTTGAATTAGCTACTTGCAAAAGTTGTGATCGGTGATTTATTTTCCCACTCTGGGATGATGATCTGGATGCCATGCGTACGGATCACTGATGCGGCTGGTTGTTGATTCATCGGCCTAGATTGATTATTTCAACGGTTACATGCGCCTGCAACCCATGTTCTAGATCACGCCCTTGGTACGGAAATCATCATTGGCGATCTGATGTTGAGCGAGGTATTGCAGGGTTTTCGCAAAGACGCCGACTTTTACAAAGCGCGCGAACTTATGAGTCATTTCCCCATTGTTGTCATGCTCGGCTCGAATATACTCATCAAGAGTGCTGAAAAGTACCGTTATTGATATACAAAGGAGCTACTTGCAAAAGTCTGGGTGGATAAGATGCAATCCCACTTTGAGTGGATTTCCAGGCTGGATTGAGGGGCATGGTGGTTCTATGCCTCGAAGATTCAGCCTGGAAATACGCCGAAGTGGGGAAGCAGATTGCCGCTCACGACTTTTGCAAGTGGCTCAAAGTCTTGAATGTTGAATTACGGCAGGCAGGTCACGTATGATCCCATTCCTAACTCAGAAGCTAAACTTCGATGGGGTTTTTATCAGGTCCTGTCTTGTAGACGTCGATTGACTAAAACGAACATTTCAAAAATTAGTACATTGATACCGATGGGGGCGAGGACATACAGATAACCCAGTTGATGCACCTGCGCGCCGCCGATAACGGCAACCAATGCTGTTGCACCGCCGGGCGGATGCTGGCAACGCAGGAAGTGCATGACGAAAATAGATACTGTAACCGCCAGCGCTCCGGCCCAGAAAACATCACCAATCCATTGGAAGACGGTTACGCCAATCAATGCCGAAACGAGGTTGCCGATGATAAATGACCAGCTTCGCGCCATAGGACTGGTTGGCGCAGCAAACATCAGCACGGCAGCCGCACCCATAGATGCGGCGAGTATCGGCGCACCGATACCGGGTAGGAAATAACGGCAAACGACCACAATGGCGGACAGGCATACAAAAGCACTGATCGTGGCCAGTACAATATATTGCAAAGGTTGATGATCCGGTTCGGGGAACCATGTCGGACGTTTCAGTTTAAACATGCAGGCCAGTATAAACGAATCCGGCTAGCCTGTACTATTCATAAATCGTCGTGATGATTGCGAATGAACATATGAATGGGGACGGTAGCGATAACACCGAAACTGGTGTTAACAGGCCCTAAGCTCTTTCGCACCGATGGTACTGCGGGGTTCACCATGGGGGAATGGCTCTACAGTTCTAGAATTTCAACCCGGGCTGTGTTCTATTCGCGAATCAGCCACTACTTTGACATATGCGATTTAAGATTCTACGCTAGCACAGACGTGGAAGTTACTGGAAAAACAAGCGTGTTTGGAATTATCGGCGATCCGGTTTCGCATTCGCTTTCGCCGCTGTTTCAGGCTCGATTCGCTATACAGCACGGCATTGATGCCGTGTATGTGCCGTGGTGTGTCCAATCTGCAGATGTTGAAACTGCGCTTGCCGGTTTGTGGGCGGCTGATGTGCAGGGTTTCAACATTACCGTGCCGCACAAGCAGACAGTGCTGGCTATGGTGCAGGCGGATGTCGATGCATCGGCTATCGGGGCGGTGAATACCGTGCGACGCATTGATGACGGTTGGGAAGGTATCAATACCGACTGGCGGGGCATTGCCAGTGTATTGCGTGACATGCAAGCGGATATAGGTCATCAGGAAGTTTTAGTGATTGGCGCTGGTGGTACAGCGCGTGCTGTGCTGCATGCTTTGGCGGTTGGTGGTGCACAACACATTCATATTTGCAATCGCAGTGAAAATCGTGTGCATGCTTTGCTACAACACGCCGCGAAAACTTATTCCGACACCTCATTCGATGTTGTGCCTTGGGATACTGTGGAAGTGGAGGCATGCACTCGGCGCTGTCCGCTGGTGATTAATACAACGGCAATCGGACTGGGTGATGTTGATGCGGTGTTTCCGTTTCACATCGCTGGCGATGGCATTGCCGTGGATGTCGTTTATACTCCGAGCGGGGAGACACCCTTCGTGCTTGCTGCGCGATCAGGTGGTCGCAGAGCGGTGGATGGCTTGCCTATGTTGTTGGCGCAGGGTGCGGCTTCGTTCGACTGGTGGCATGATGTGCATACGGAGGTTGGCCCGGTGATGCAATGGATGGAACAGCGTTTGCAGCGCAGTCAGGCAGTTCGCTGACGATGAGAAAACAGAGGATACGCTACAGCCGTTTGGCAGATATTCTGGTGCGTCAAAATAAGATGAGCCGTGCGCAGTTGGATGTGGTGTTGCGGGAAATGAAGCTATCCGGAGATACGCTCATTTCGACCCTTATCAAACAGAATATTTTTTCCATAGACGAGATTACACAGCTTATATCGCGTAGTTACGGGCGTCCGATTGTGGATCTGGACCGGATTCAAATTCTGGAGAACCTGACCACGATTTCGCAGGATGTTATGCATCGGAATAAGGCGCTGCCCATCAAACGCTTGGGCAACATGCTTACCCTTGCTGTCGCCGATCCTTACGACATCAGTGCTTTGGACGAGATGGCCTTTATCAGTGGTTGTCAAATTGATCTGGTGATTGTTGCCGAGGAACAATTGTTGCGCCATCTTGATAAAATGGATACTGCTGCTGATTATCTCGGTGATGTTATTGCCGATATGGATGCCAAGAACCGGGAAGTTATTGACACCGTCGAGGTCGAATTCGACGAGCACATGCTGACAGTCGAAACCGAAGCAGCACCGGTGGTCAAGCTGGTAAACCTGATTCTTCTTGATGCCATCAAACGCGGTGCTTCGGATATTCATCTGGAACCGTATGAGAAGGTGCTCAGGACGCGTTATCGCATTGATGGCGTGTTGCACGAAATCATGCGCCCGCCGATTAAATTGCGTGATGAGATCGTTTCTCGTCTCAAAATTCTCGCACGACTGGATATTTCGGAACGCCGTTTGCCGCAGGACGGACGTATCAAGCTGCGTCTTTCGCGAAGCAAAACGGTAGATTTCCGGGTATCGGTGCTGCCGACGCTGTTTGGTGAAAAGGTGGTGTTACGTTTACTTGATCCGGCCAGTTTACAGTTGGATATGACCAAACTCGGCTACGAGGATTCATGCCTTAAACGATTGAAAAATGCCATTCATCAATCTTATGGCATGGTGCTGGTGACGGGGCCGACCGGCTCGGGCAAGACGGTTAGTTTGTATTCCGCAGTTGCCGAGTTGAATCAGCCGGGGGTGAATATTTCCACTGCCGAAGATCCGGTCGAGTTTAATTTCATGGGCATCAATCAGGTCAATATCAATGCCGCTATCGGACTGGATTTTCCTACCGTGTTGCGTTCATTTTTGCGTCAGGACCCGGATGTTATTCTGATTGGCGAAATTCGTGATTACGACACAGCGGCGATTGGCATCAAAGCGGCGATGACCGGTCATCTGGTTCTAGCTACCCTGCATACCAACGATGCGCCATCGACGATGAATCGCCTGATAAATATGGGGATTGAATCTTTTTTGGTGGGTTCGGCAGTCAATCTGGTGTCGGCACAACGTCTGGCACGCCAAAATTGTGTTGAGTGCGCCGAGTCTGTTGTTGTGCCGGTCGAAGCCCTGATTGATGCCGGGGTTTCGCAGGCGGAAATTGCCGATTACAAACCCATGCAGGGCAAAGGCTGCCCTGTTTGTAACGATACCGGTTATAAAGGGCGGACCGGTATTTATCAGGTGATGCCTGTGTTTGACGAGATTCGCAATGCTGTTTATGCGGGTAAAAATGCCGATGAAATTGGCGAAATCGCTATTGCACATGGTGTGAAAACACTTCGTATGGCGGCGTTGGAGAAGGTGAAGACCGGCGAAATTTCGTTAGCGGAATGCCTCAGGGTGACGGTCGCCGACTGATGGCAAAATTTATCTGGAAAGGAAAATCGCGTGATGGCATGGAGCGCTCCGGAGAAATGGAGGCTCAAAACAAAAATATCGTTATAGCCGGCTTGCGTCGTCAGGGTCTGTTGACCGTCAAGGTAAAGAAAAAACCGATTGAAATTTATTTATTTCCGGAAACTGTGGATGAGAAGGACACCACCATCTTTTTTCGTCAGTTATCGACCATGATTAATGCTGGTGTGCCGCTGGTTCAGGCATTTGAATTGGCGGAAAATGGTTCCAACAATAAGGCGCTTGTTAAGCTGCTTAAAAATTTACGCAGCCATCTCGAAGGTGGTGTGCCGCTTGGTGAGACCTTGCGTAAATTTCCCAAGAATTTTGATCGTTTGAGTTGCGCGTTGGTCGAAGCCGGCGAGCAGGGCGGTATTCTTGATACCATTCTGTTGCGTCTGTGCGCCTATCGGGAGAAGGCGCAGACATTAAAGGCGAAAATAAAATCTGCGATGGTCTATCCGATCGCCATCTTAACCGTGGCTTTTATTGTTACCGCCGTGCTGATGATTTTTGTGATTCCTATATTTGGTAAAATGTTTGCTGATTTCGGGGCGGCATTGCCGATGCCGACGCAGGTGGCTGTTGCGATGTCGGACGCTTTTGTCGAATACTGGTATGTGGTGCTTTTTGCGCCGATTATTTTAGTTGTGGGCATCCGGCAGATATATAAAACCAAGCGCGGGCGTTATCGACTGGATCAATTATTGCTCAAAATGCCAATTTTGGGCGACGTATTGCGCAAGGCTTCGGTAGCGCGGTTCTGTCGCACCTTTTCAACTCTCACCGCCGCCGGTGTGCCGGTGCTGGAGTCGCTCGACACGGTGGCCGAAACCGCTGGTAATATGATTGTCGAAGAAGCGATTCTGAAGGCCAAGGAATCCATCACTCAGGGGCAGACGCTTTCCGCGCCGCTGGCGGCCAGCGGGATATTTCCGCGCATGGTGACGCAGATGATTAATATTGGTGAGGAAACCGGCAGCATGGAAGAAATGCTTGCCAAGATTGCTGATTTTTACGAGCAGGAAGTGGACACCGCTGTGGATAATATGACGGCGCTGATGGAACCGCTTATTATGGCTTTTCTCGGTGTTGTTATCGGCGGCTTGGTGATTGCCATGTACCTGCCCATCTTCAAGATGGCGGCTATCGTTTAGAGCCATGCGTTTGAGCGTATTTCACCGTTGATATTCCCGTGAGTATTTCTGCTTTTACCCTTGTAAGTTGCGGTTTGCTCGGCCTGCTGTTTGGCAGCTTTGCCAATGTGCTGGTGTACCGTTTGCCGCGTCGGGAGTCGATTGTATTTCCGGGTAGTCATTGCCCGTCCTGCGCACATCCGATTGCATGGTACGATAATATTCCACTACTTTCGTGGTTGTGCCTGCGCGGTCGTTGCCGCCATTGTAATGTCGTAATTTCCATGCGTTATCCGTTGCTGGAAGCGGGACTCGGGATGATCTGGGCGCTGCTTGCATGGCATTTTCCGCTTACCCCGGAGCTGGGAATGGCGCTGGTTCTTTCCTTCTTGTTGTGGGTGCTGAGTTGGATTGATCTGGAGACCGGCCTGTTGCCCAATGTGCTGACGTTTCCCGGTATTGCCTTCGGCCTGCTGTTTTCGGCATTCGCCGGTCATTTTCAGGATGCCGTGATTGGCGCTGCTGCCGGTTATGCCGTGTTCTGGCTGATTGCGCGCCTGTTTTTACTGCTTACCGGCAGGCAGGGAATGGGGCAGGGTGATTTCAAACTGCTGGCCATGCTTGGTGCATTTTTCGGCTGGCAGGCGTTGCCTCTGGTGATTTTTCTGTCGTCTTTTGTCGGTGCAGTGGTCGGTAGCCTTTATTTACTTGCCGCCGGGCGTTCCGTGCGTACGGAAATCCCCTATGGGCCGTATCTGGCGCTTGCCGGCATGGTTTGGTTGCTGTGGCGCGATGCATTGCTTGCATGGATTGCCAATATGCAGGGTGGTTTGTTTTGACGTTGCGCGTAGGACTGACCGGCGGTATCGGTAGCGGTAAAACCGGGTTTTGCCGCCTGCTTGCCAAATATCAGATGCCGCAGCTTGACCTTGATGCAGTCGGACGTTCACTGCATGCGGACGCAGCATGTGCTGCTGCGCTGATTAAAGCGTTTGGTACGGGGATTCTTGATAAATCCGGTACTGTTGATCGTCGTTTATTGGCTGCGCTGTGTTTTCCGGATGCGGAGAAAACGCGACTGTTGAATCGCATAATGCACCCGCTTATCTGGCAGAAGGCGGAGGCATGGTGTGCGGACCAGCAGGCCGCATATGTTCTGATTGAGGCATCGGTGCTGATTGAATCAGGCGGCGTTCCACGCATGGATGTTGTGGTTGTGGTGCTCGCCGATGAAGTGATTCGCCAGCAGCGGGTGCTCGCCTCGCGCAACATGACGCTTGCGCAGTTCAAGGCGATTGTCCAACGTCAGTGCAGTGATTTCGGGCGACGGAAAGTGGCCGATTTTATCGTTGATAACAATGATGGCCCGGATGCACTTGCACATCAGGCGGAGATGCTGCATCGGCAGCTTGTTGAAATGGCCGCTGCAAACGGATGAAGTGGTGTTGTTATCGACGTTTTCCCGGCTGAGGTTTTTCGGTTGACACTCACGGGTGCGGTTCGTAACGTTCGCGGCCTTATTCCCCGGTAGCTCAGTTGGTAGAGCAGGTGACTGTTAATCACCTTGTCGCTGGTTCGAGTCCGGCCCGGGGAGCCATCATCAAAAGGCGTGCCTTCGGGCATGCCTTTTTTGTTTTCTGAGCCAACAGTGAGAACCTTTACCGCTTGATTAACCCTGACCTGAAGTGGCGAACTGTGCTACATTGAGACGATGGGTATAATGGACGATTCGGTGTTGTTCACGATGTTTGTGATTTTTTTCGGTGCTTCGCTGCTGGCGACTTTTGCATTGTATGCTCGTCAATCGCTGCTTGTCGCTTATGTGTTGCTCGGTATTTTATGCGGCCCGGCTGTGGCCGGTTGGATCAGCGATGCTACGATGATTCGAGAATTATCGCATATTGGCATCGTGTTCCTGCTTTTTTTGCTGGGTATGAATTTGCCACCGCAGAAGCTGATTCGTATGCTGGGTCAGACGACGCGCATCACGCTGGTCAGTTCGTTGTTTTTCACGTTTGCCGGTTTTGCGATTGCCTGGTTTGCCGGATTTCGCGGCATTGAGGCGCTACTGGTCGGTGTGGCGTTGCTTTTTTCCAGCACCATTATCGGTTTGAAACTACTGCCGACGACCGTGCTGCACCACCAGCGCACCGGCAGCAGCATGATCAGTATTCTGCTATTGCAGGATGTGCTGGCCGTGGCTGTTCTGCTGGTATTGAAGGGCGGAAACGGGGAGGGACTGCTGGTCACTCAATTGCTGCTTAGTTTAATGGTGTTGCCGCTGCTGGCCGGTCTGATTTATACCATCAATCGTTTTGTGTTGTTGCCGCTTTTGCGGCGTTTCGATGTGATTCAGGAATATGTTTTTCTTATTGCCATCGGCTGGTGTCTCGGCGCGGCGGAACTGGCCAGTTTTGGTGGTTTGTCGCATGAAATCGGTGCATTCATGGCTGGCGTGGCACTGGCCAGTAGTCCGGTTTCACTGCATATCGCGGAACGGCTTAAACCGCTACGCGATTTTTTCCTGATTATTTTCTTTTTTTCCATCGGTGCAGGTTTTAATCCGGCGCTGGTTGGTGATTTACTCATCCCCGCGTGCCTGCTGGCCGGCATGGCATTGTTCATCAAACCCTATGTGTTTGCATGGCTTTTTCGACGCTCCGGCGAGACGCGCGAGCTGGCCGGTGAAGTGGGTGCACGGCTCGGGCAGATGAGCGAATTTTCGTTACTGATTGCGGTCACAGGAGAACAGATGCAGTTGATCGGGGCAGCAGCGGCCAATCTGATTCAGTTGGCCACGTTACTCAGTTTTATCGTATCATCTTTCTGGATTGTGCGCCGTTATCCGACACCCATCGGAGTCGATGCGGCGTTGCGCCGTGATTGATCCTTATTGATTGCCGTCCGGCTTTAACAGCGCAAATGTTTGTAGCTATCTGCATCAGCGGGTAGCTTGGTTCGGATGTCTGTTCCTTCTAACCCTTCCCGATTGCGGCCACTGGCTACATATTTGCTCAGCCTGTGGCCCTTGCCGGTGTTTTTTACGATCATTCAGGGTGTGATGTGGTTGAATGGAAACAGTGCTTTTCTGGGCCTGCCTTATTGGGTTTCTGATGTGGATATGTTGTTGTTTTTATTGTGTTTCTCGGCAGCGGCTTTGTGGACTTACCGCCCGCTTCTCGATACTGGGCAGACGTTTGGAGGACTAGAGGCGGGCATGGTGAAATTGCCGTTGAGGGCGTTGAGGGCATTCGCCGTTGGCGGTGGCGTATACGGTATGTATTTGCTGTTTCTGGTGCTGGCCAATGCGTCGGCTACGGGTGTGGAATTAAGCGGGCTGATGACAACGACACTGATTGTAAGCATCTTTTTTTGCGCGCTGGTACTGGTTCCAGCGCTTGGCGTGGCGATTACCCTGCACTACGGGATTCAACAGCGATTGGTGCATCCACAGTATGCCGATATTGAGCAGATGAAACAATGGAATCCGCTGCATTCATTCACCGATTCCACGACCCGCCCGTGGCTGGTATTTCTTATTACCGGTTTTGTGCCGACCAGTCTGCTCGCTTTTTTTGCCTATCTTGCGTCGATGGAAACCACGTTAGAAGGGAAACATTTTATTGCCGGTCAAGGTTTGCTTCTTTTCTTTGCCGGGCTGCTGGCCAGTCTTTTTCTGGTTTGGTTGCTTACCCGTTCTTTGAAATTGGTGACGCATCAGTTATCAATTGGTTTGCATCATTTACATCAGGGGCATTTCAGCGGGCGAATTGCGGTGCTGACCGATGACGACCTTGGCGAACTGGCCCGCGGGCTGAACACGGCGCTGCGCGGTTTACAGGAACGCGAGGAATTAAAAGGTTCGCTGGCCGCTGCTGCTGAAATCCAGCACGGGCTGGTTCCGCAGATGCCGCGCGATGTTCCCGGTTATACCTTTGCAGCACTGGAGCAGTCCTATTTTTCAGTTGGTGGAGATTATTACGATATTATTTGTTTGCCCGACGGACGCCACTGGGTCGTGGTGGCTGATGTTGCCGGTAAAGGTTATCCGGCGGCGCTGACGGTGGCTAATTTGCACGCCATGCTGCATGTGCTGGCGGAACAGAGTGTACCGTTCGAGCGGGCGATTCTGCATATTAATCGTTCCCTGTGCCGGACTTTGACGCATGGTCGTTTTGTGACCTTGTTTATGGCCAAATTGCAGCCGGAAAGTCATTCCATGCTGTGGTTGAATGCAGGTCATGTGCCGCCGTTGTTACAAAGTGCGCGTGGTATCGAACGTTTGCAGGCCAATACCCCGCCGCTCGGTGTTCTGGAGGAAATAGCGTTTGAGGTGCAGCGCGTCGAAATAGCCGCTGGTGACCGGTTATTCGTCTATACCGACGGTGTTACCGAGACACAGAATAAGCAGGGCGGAGAAATGTTTGGTACGGCGCGGTTGATAGAATGGTTGCGCGATTCCGAGGACAAAAAACTGCTGGAGTTACCGCAGGGATTATTCAGTCGTTTACACGAATTCGGTGGCGACAGTCGCGACGACGATGTTACGATTTTATGCTTTGAACGGGAGAAACTATGAGCAAGCAGCAGAAGACGGTTGCGAATATGCGCAGTGAGCATGATTCGATGGGCGAAATGCAAGTTCCCGAGGATGCAATGTATGGCGCATCCACGGCGCGAGCGGTGGAGAATTTTCCGGTTTCCGGTATTCGCTTTCCTCGTGAATTTATCAAGGCACTGGGAAATATCAAATACGCAGCGGCTCAATCCAACGAGGAGCTTGGCAAACTGATGCCTGAACGCGGCGAGGTGATTAGACAGGTCGCTGGCGAACTGGCTGCCGGTGATTGGGATGCACAGATGGTGCTGGATATTTTTCAGACCGGTTCCGGTACGAGTACGAATATGAATGCGAATGAGGTGATTGCGCATCGTTGCGCGCAGTTGGATGCAAACACGCAAGTGCATCCGAACGATCATGTGAATATGGGACAATCATCGAACGATGTGATTCCAACAGCCATTCATCTCGCTGCTGCTGATCAGCTCGTGCATGCGCTGATTCCGGCATTGGCACATTTGCATACTGCTTTGACCGGAAAAGCGGAAGAAATGATGGATGCCGTTAAAATAGGCCGCACGCATTTGATGGATGCCACGCCGATTACGCTCGGACAGGAGATTTCCGGCTGGGCACGACAGGTGGCGTTGGGAATTGAACGTTTGCAGGCGTGTTTACCCCGTTTATGCGAACTGGCGCAGGGGGGTACGGCGGTCGGCACAGGGCTGAATACGCATCCTGAATTCGGCGCGCGCATGGCCGTGGAGCTGTCGGCTATTTACGGCATTGAATTTAGTGAGGCAGTCAATCATTTCGAAGCGCAGGCGGCGCAGGATGCGGCGGTGGAGCTTTCCGGAGCGATGAAAACGGTGGCTGTCAGCCTTGTTAAAATTGCCAACGATGTGCGGCTTTTAAATATGGGGCCACGTTGCGGTATTGGCGAGATTAGCGTGCCTGCAGTGCAGCCGGGTTCTTCGATTATGCCCGGTAAAGTGAATCCGGTGATGGCTGAATCGCTGGCGCAGGTGTGTGCGCAGGTGATCGGTAACGATGCGGCGATTGCTTTTGGCGGCGCTTCAGGATTGCTTGATTTGAACGTGATGTTGCCAGTGATGGTGCATAATTTGCTTGAATCGGAACGGTTGCTGGCCAATGTATCGCGGTTATTTGCCGATAAATGTATCGCGGGACTGCAAGCGAATCGTGAAACGTGTGCTGAACAGATTGAATGGAGCATGAGCATGGTGACATCGCTGGCTCCGGTCATCGGTTATGAAAAAGCGGCGAAAATCGCTAAACAGGCGGTGGCCGAGGGAAAAACAGTACGCCAGTTGTGTATGGAGCAGGGGATATTGGTCGAGGCTGAACTGGATCGCTTGCTTAATCCATCCGCCATGCTGAAACCGCAGGATAAAGGGTAAACGTGCCTAGCTTTTTGCCCGGAGTATCGCCATCAGGCACATTTCTTCTATGCAAGCCCCCGTCATGCAAAACCGTTTAGCCATTCTCAAGCCTGTATTCGAGCAGGCGCGCGATGCGATTTTTATCATTGATCCGGAGAAAGGCCGGATTGTCGAGGCAAATCCTGCTGCTGAACGTTTGCTTGGTTTTTCGCGTGATGAACTTTTGTGCATGGATATGTTTGATTTGCACCCCAGCGATGCGGACAGGCTGCAAACTTTTTTTTGCGAGGTCATGCAGCAGGGGCATGGCGCAAACGACGGGCTGATGTGTTTGATGAAGAACGGTGAATTCATTGATGCGGATATTACCGCATCGGTGATTGATGTGGATGGGGCAACACGGGTGGTATCCTTTGTGCGCGATATCACTGAGCGCAAACAGGAAGAGCGCAAGATGGCTGCACTGGCCCAGTACCCAGAGAATAATCCGTCGCCGGTGATTCGCTTTGATCGACAGGGATGGGTGTTGGATTGCAATGCGGCGGCCCGGAAATTGTACGATAGAGATGTGGGCGGAGAAACGATTAGCAAGCTTTTCCCTTTTATTGATGATGTGGACAGTCACCATCTGATTGATACGGATCAACTTATTGAGAAGCAGGGTACGGTTGGTGTGCATACGTTTGTTTTACGTTTGCGTGGAGTCAGAACACTTGATTGCGGTTATATCTATGCCTCGGATGTGAGTGAATTAGAAGCCGGTAAGAGCAAGCTGGTTGAGGCCGAGGCGGACCTGCGTGCCATGCAAGCGGCTGTGCCGCTGCCGCTGATGGTTACCCGGCGCGATGATGGACGCATCGTGCACGCCAATATGCAAATGGCGAGATTGTTTGGCAAAACATTGGCCGACGTGGATGGCGAAGCGTTGTGTGCTGTGGATTTCTTTCCTGATCCGAATGTACGGGAGGATATACAGCGGGAATTGGATAAAAAAGGCGCGGTGACCGAGCGGTCGTTGACATTGCATGCAGCGGATGATCGCACCATTCATGTTTTGGCATCCATGCGGCGATTTCGATATGAAGGTGAATTGGCGACACTGACGGTTTTGCATGACGTTACACAAAAGCGACAAGTGGAAATGCAGTTTGAGCAACTGCTTGATATGCTGCCGGATGCTATTTTAGTGCATCAGGATGGAAGAATAGCGTATGCTAATCCCGAGGCGCTGGCTTTGTCCGGTTGTTCCGAAGCGGAATTTATTGGCGAACCGTTTATTCAATATGTGCATCCCGACTGTCGTCAGACATTGATGGAGAACGTTGCTATTCTTCTGGCCGGTGGCATGCCCGACCAGCCGGTACGTGAATACACCTTGCTCAAGCATAATGGCACAGCATTTTGTGCCGAAATACGCAGTGTGCGGGTGGAGTATGCCGGCAGACCGGCTATTCAGGTCGTGGTGCGAGATATGACGGCGCAACGGGAACTGGAAGAACAATTGCGGCAGGCGCAGAAAATGGAGGCGCTGGGTACGCTGGTAGGCGGTATTGCACATGATTTCAACAATCTGCTTGGTGGCATTCTGGGCAATGCTTTTCTTATCCGGAGAAGATGTGATTTGGATGCGTCAGGGCAGGAGAAAATCGAACGCATTGAAGCGGCATGTGCCACTGCTGCCGATACCATTCGGCAGCTTCTGACTTTTGCCCGTAAGGGCCAGGCGGAGAAGCATGTCTTCTCTCTGACGCCACTTCTCAAAGAAACCTGCAAGCTGGCGCAGACAGGCTTGCCGGAGTCCATTCACTTTTGCATGCAATGCGAGGCAGGCGAGGCGGTGATTGAAGGGGACGCGGCGCAACTCAAACAGGTGATGATAAATTTAATTGCCAATGCCATGCATGCCGTTGGCGACGTTGAAGATGCGAAAGTCACGGTTTCATTCAAGCTCTGCAATGTCAATACGGCGATGCGTTCCCGCCACCCCGACATGCAGCGGGGAGGCCATGCTAAATTGACGGTGCGGGATAATGGTTGCGGTATTGTGCCGGAAAATATTCAAAGGATATTCGAGCCGTTTTTTACCACTAAGCCTTCGGGCGAGGGGACAGGATTGGGTTTGGCGATGGCGTATGGGACGGTGCAAGCGCATGGCGGGGCGATTGAAGTGGAAAGCCATCCCGGTGTGGGGACGGCATTTCATGTTTGGTTGCCGTTGCACGATAGCGTGGCTGAGACAGTGCCGGTCAGAGAGGAAATTGTTGAAGGAAAGGGGCAGTGTATTCTAATTGTTGATGATGAAGAGAGTGTGCGATATGCGACGTCCGAACTGATTGAGTCATTGGGTTACCGGGTTTTGCTGGCGGAGAACGGGCAGCAGGCTGTGGATGTTTTTAAGCAACATCAGGAAGATATTGATTTGGTGCTTATGGACGTGGTGATGCCGGAAATGGGCGGGCATGAGGCTGTCAAGGCGATGCGTAAAATCCGTGCCGTTCTACCTGTTATTTTTTCGACAGGTTACGACAGGCACGATGTGCTGTGCGATCTGGATTTGCCGGTTTGCGATGTGGTGCATAAACCCGTAGCCGTGGATGTGTTGAGTCAAACTATCCATAAATTATTGAACTCGACAGAGAAGACGTGAAATCTTAATATCCGCGCAGATATGCACGGGGTTCCCATGACGCAACATCAGATGACACATCAGGCAATATTAGTTCTCGCGGATGGGCGGATTTTCCGTGGTCAGGCATTGGGTGCGCTGGGCCATACGGTTGGCGAGGTCTGCTTCAATACTTCAATGACCGGTTATCAGGAAATCCTTACCGACCCTTCCTACACGGATCAAATCATCACCTTCACCTACCCGCATATCGGAAATGTCGGTGTTAATGCTGTGGATATGGAGTCCGATAGTGTATCCGTGCGCGGTCTGATTGTGCGTGCGCCGACGCGCATCACCTCAAATTACCGCGCTGAAAATGATTTGGGAACCTGGCTTGCCGAGTGCAATGTGGTTGGCATTTCCGACATTGATACGCGGGCTCTGGTGCGTCATTTGCGGGATAACGGTGCGCAAAATGGCGTGATTGTTTCCGATGGGATGAGCGAGGAAGCGGCGCTTGAACTGGCGCGCGGCTGGGATGGCTTGGAAGGTCGCGATTTAGTCGGTCAGGTGAGTCGTACGAAGGTGGAGAGTTGGGATACCGGTTCTTATGATCTGGATGTGGCTAAATTTACAACGCCGGAACTCAACGCGCATGTGGTGGCACTTGATTTCGGCTGTAAACGCAATATTTTCAGAAAATTAGTAGATCGCGGTTTGCGCGTGAGTATTGTTCCTGCGGCCAGTTCCGCTGCCGATATTCTGGCGCTTAAGCCGGATGGGCTTTTCCTCTCCAACGGACCCGGCGATCCGGCTGCTGTCGGCTACGCGGTGGATACAATTCGTGAACTGCTTAAATCGGATGTGCCGATTTTCGGTATTTGCATGGGACATCAATTGCTTTCGCAGGCGTTGGGCTTATCCACATTCAAGTTGAAATTCGGCCATCGCGGCGGCAATCATCCGGTCAAGGATGAAACAACCGGAAAAATTGAGATTACCAGCCAGAACCATGGTTTTGCCGTGTCAGATACAGATGTGCCGACGCATGTGGAGATTACCCACCGCTCATTGTTTGACGGTACGGTTGAGGGTTTGCGCGTGAAAGGGAAACCGGTATTTTCGGTACAGTACCATCCCGAGGCCAGCCCCGGCCCGCAGGATGCCGATTATCTTTTCGATCGCTTCGCCGATTCCATCCGTAACAATTAAGCCACTTGCGAAAGTCATGTGCGGCGATTTGCTTTCCCGTTCCGGCGCGATTTTGAGTTGGGATTTCACCGAATGGAACAACCATGTACCTCATTCCAACCCGAAAGTGCACTCGAAGTGGGATTGCAACTCATCCACCCGGACTTTTGCAAGTGGCTCAACTGATTTTATTTTTTGCCAATCTTTGCAGCTTTGAGGCAGGGCTGAGCTCGGTTAGGCTGCTGCGATGCACCAATTGGACATCTTCTTAACGCTGTTTTTTGTCATTGGCCTGCTGCAAGCCGGTTGGTTGAGCGTTGCCGGTATACGTCGCGGCGTTCCATCCTCGTTGTTGATTCGTGCGGTGTGGTCGCTGACCGGTATTTGGGTACTGTTCTGGCCGCTTTACCATCAGCCTCTGGCGTTGTTCGCGGCCATTGCATTATTCGCAATCACGGTGACAGTGCCTGTTTTTCTCAAACGGAATGTTTGTCGGATGTTGATGCTGGCTTGGTCGGACGGGGCAAGTAAACCGTGGCCGATGTGGATGTTCGTGACGGCATTGTTGCTAGCGGCTTTGCAGTTCTCTTCTTATCCCGAACTTGGTTTCGGCGTGGCACTCAGCCTCTGTCTCGGCCTGCCGCTGGCGCACTGGCTGGATCGCGCCGGTTATTTTGTTATTCGTTTTCCGGCCAATCCCGCGCAGACCCTGCCGGGACATATCGGCTTGATTTGTACGGTGGTTATTTGCTGTGGCTGGAGCCTGCATGTCTATCAGCAGGTCGGTTGGTTTGAATCGTTGACTGCGACGCTGCTTGCCGGTTGTGTCGCTTCCGCTGCGCGCGGGCTTGTTCATCATCCATTCAACGTGCCGTTTATTGCGTTGGCTATCGGGGGAGTGCTGTGGATGCTGTAGCACTAGAGCGGCTGATTATGCTTGCATTGGAAGAAGATGCGGCAAGTGCTGATTTAACAGCGCAGGCGACGGTAGCCCGTGATCAGCAGGGGTGTGCCACGATTTCAGTCAAAGCGGACGGTGTTCTTTCTGGCGTTCTGGTCGCGCAACGGGTGTTTGCTGCCGTTGATGCGCGTATCGAACAATTGTGGAGCCGTCACGATGGCGATGTCGTGCTTTGCGGCGATTCAGTGGCTACTTTTTCCGGCCCGTTGCGGGCGCTGCTCTCGGCTGAACGCACGGCGCTGAATTTTTTGCAGCACCTTTCCGGTATTGCGACGGCGACGCAGGCTTTTGTAGTGGCGGTACAGGGTACGCATTGCAGTATTGTCGATACACGAAAAACAACGCCGGGGTTACGGTATCTGGAAAAGCAGGCGGTGCGTCACGGCGGTGGCGTGAACCATCGCATGGATTTGCGTGAGGGGATGCTCATTAAGGAGAATCATATTGTGGCGGCAGGCTCAATTGCGGCAGCGATTCAAGCCTGTCGCGAGTTGCAGCAAGCCACTTCCGGTTCCGGCAATGCACCGCTTTGGGTTGAGGTGGAATGCGAAACGCCGGATGAGGTTCGGGAAGCGGTTGCTGCTGTACCGGACATCATTCTGCTTGATAATATGACCCCGAATCAGGTGTGTGCGGCGCGTGCATGGGTTCCTGCTGGCATGCTTCTCGAAGCTTCCGGGAATATCACACTGGCCAATGCGCGCGTTTACGCTGAAACCGGCATTGACCGGATTGCCATTGGTGCAATTACGCATTCAACTGCGGCGCTGGATGTTTCTATGCGCGTCGAGGTTGGAGTAGACAACACTGAAACACACAAGGCCGATGCATCCAACGCGTGAATCGCTGCTGCGGTTGTTAGTTGACGCTTCCGCACCGCTTTCCGGTGACGTATTGGCGCGGCATTTTGGCATCAGTCGTACCGCCATCTGGAAGCATGTTCGGGCTTTGAACGATAGCGGTATCAAGGTGTGTGCTGAACGCGGTGTCGGCTACCGTTTGCAGGGGGATGTGCTGCTTGCTTCGTGGTTTGCCGAACGTCTGGCGGGTGCACATATCGGCAGTCGTTGTCTGGTGGTCGATGAAGTGGATTCGACGAATAGCGCGTTGATGCGTTTGGCCGAATCGGGCGAGCAAGCGCCGGATGGTTTGGTGATGTTTGCCGAACGGCAAACGAGCGGGCGCGGGCGTTTACAACGCCGTTGGCACAGTGCGGAACGGCATGCGCTGACCATGTCGATTTTATTGCGTCCGCCGTTGCCGCCGTCGGATGTGCCGCAATTGTCGCTGCTGACTGCGCTTGCCGTACAGCGCGCGCTGCTTCCGTTTTTGCCGCAGGTGCGCATCAAATGGCCGAATGATATTTTGTGCGCGGGGCGCAAGCTGGCGGGCATTCTTATCGAAATGCGCTCGGAACCGGGACGCGTGCAGGCGGTGGTCGTTGGCATCGGTTTGAATGTCCGACCGCCGGATGGCGGTTGGCCGGAGGAAGTGGCCGGAATTGCCGGTGATGTGAGTTCGTTGAGCGGCCAAAACCTTCGCCGCATGGATGTGGCGGTGGCGTTGTTGCGCGAAATCGACGTGCTTTATCGGAATTATCTGCGCGACGGATTTGCCGCTATTCGTGACCCTTGGTGGCAGGCGCATATTGCCAGCGGTAAGAGGGTTCGCGTTGACAACGGAAGCGGCTATATTGACGGCATTGCCGAAGCGCTGGATACGGATGGGGCGTTGCTGTTGCGCACAGCATCCGGATTGGAACGTATTATCGCCGGTGATTTGCAGTTGATGGAGGAGGGTGTGGCATCTTGAGTACGTTAGAAACAAATCCGACGGGCGATTTGCTGCTGGTGGATATGGGCAACACCTGCATGGTATTCGGATTGGTGCGCGATGGTGTGATGTGTGGTCACTGGCGCTTGTCGAGCGAGCGCAGTTTGACCGGTGATGAATTGGCGTTGAAGTTGCGCGGTTTGCTGAAAGCAGAAGAAGACAAAGATGGCCAATGCAAAGTGACGGTGCATGGGGTGATGGCGGCCTGCGTGGTTCCTCATTTTGAGGCGGTGCTTGGCGAGGCGTGTGCGCAGGTGTTCGGGTTGAAACCGTTGTTTGTCGGTTCGCCCGGCGTGAAAACCGGCATGGCGGTGGATTATAAAAATCCGCGCGAGGTCGGCGCGGACCGGATTGTGAATGCTTTAGCTGCGCGTGAAGCCTTCGGTGCACCGGTGATTGTGATGGATTGCGGGACGGCGACGACGTTCGATGTTGTTTCGCCACAGGGGCATTATGCCGGTGGTCTTATCCTGCCGGGTATGGAAGTGGCGCTGGAGGCGCTGGCCGGACGTGCCGCCAAACTTCCCGAAGTGCCGTTTGCGGCAACCGATGAACTGATTGGCCGTGATACCGCTGGCAGCATGCAATCCGGCAGCTATTGGGCGGCGGTGGAAGGTTTGAGCGGTATTATTCGCCGTTTGCACACTTTACCCGATTATGCCGGAGCGCCGGTGGTTGCAACCGGTGGTCTGGCCGGGCGTATTATTGATGCGATGCCGGATATTGATACGTATCGTCCTGAATTGACGCTGGAGGGTTTGCTGCTACTGGCCCTGCGGCATTTCGTTGAACATGCGTAGAGCTATCGCGTTTTTAGCATTGATAGGCATTGCCTGGCTTGCCTGGATGGCTTGGCAGCCGCCATTTGTCGTCACTGCGGTTTTGCCCGGCCCGAATATCCCGGCTGCCGTGAAATCACAAGCTACGGTGTTGGCTCTTCCCGAGCGACCGGGCGAAGCTGCAGCATTGTGGCGCGTGGTTAGTCGGCGGATGATTGTTCCCAAAGCGGCGGCGGCGATGAAGGCAACGCTAATCGGACGTGGTTTGACAGTTATTCCTGTGCAGCGACAGGAGCAGGTAGAATTGCATGCGTTTGACGACCCGCGCAATTTTGCCAAGCGCGAGGAGGCGGTGCGCGTTCGTGAGGCATGGAAAAAAGCCGGTTTTGATGCGGCGCTTATCAAGTCGGACGGAAGATTCGGTGTGGCGCTTGCGCGGCTTTATATGTCGGCTTATGCGCAGAAGTTGCAACGCCGTTTGCAGAAGAGTAAACGGCGTTTTATCTATGATCGTCGTCAGCCGACTATTTCGACGTGGCGTTTTACCTTTCCCGCAGCACCCTACGCTGAAGCCAAGGCATTGTGGTTGACGGTGCAGGAAACGGGTGTGGCTGATCCGGTGTTGATGCGCGAGTCACGTTTCCAGACGATTTTTGGCAAGCCTGTTGCCGACAGCGTTGCGGTTAATAAATCAGATGTTGGGGTCTTGGTCGGCAAGCCGTAAAATTATGACGTTGCTTGCTGGAAGGTGGCTTTTTCAGAAGGTGGAACAGGTTTTTTTTAAGATAAAACAGGCGAAAATAAGAGGAGAAAATAAAATGACGCAAGATGAAATGAAACAAAAAGTTGCCGAGGCGGCGCTGCAACATGTGAAGGGCGGCACGATTGTCGGTGTCGGAACCGGTTCGACGGCGAATATGTTTATTGATGCGTTGGCTAGTAAGAAGGACGATATTATCGGTGCAGTGGCCAGTTCTGAGGTCACGGCTGAACGACTGGCGGGTCACGGTATTGTGGTGCTGGATTTAAATGAGGCGCTGACCAAAGTGGATTCGCTGTCTGTATATATTGATGGTGCGGACGAATTCGATGCCGACAAGAATTTAACCAAGGGTGGCGGCGGCGCGTTGACGCGCGAGAAGATTGTGGCTGCGGCATCCGACTTCTTTGTTTGTATTGTCGATGAAAGTAAATGTGTGGCGCATCTCGGCGCATTCCCGCTACCTATCGAGGTGATTCCGATGGCCCGCGAGTTGGTTATGGGTGTGGCTGGGAAAATTGGCGGAAATCCGATACTGCGTGAAGGGTATACTACCGATAATGGTAATATCATTATTGATGTTCATGGCTTGACGATTGCGGACCCGCGTGGTTTGGAAGATGAACTGAATAGCATACCTGGCGTGGTGACCAACGGTATTTTCTCGCATCAGGGTGCAGATGTGATTTTAATGGGGACGCCGGACGGCGTTGAAACGATTGGTCTTTGATATGCGTGAAGCCCTTTTAATGGTAGGTTCTTTGCGAGGTTGATCGAAGGGAGGGTGAAGGCAATGGATTTTCATGATGCAATCAAGGTCGCAGAAAATATCTATTGGGTCGGCTATGCAGATGAAAAAACGCATTTGCACTGCAATCCCTATTTGTTGTTGGATGGCAACAAAGAAAACATCGAAGCGGTGCTGATTGATCCGGGTTCGCTGACTGATTTTCCCAAAATGATGCGCAAGGTGCTGGAAGTGGTGAACCCGGCGAATATTTCATTGATTGTGGCGCAGCATCAGGATCCCGATGTGTGCAGTAATATTCCTGTCGTTGAGGATATTATAGGGCGTAAGGATTTGCGTGTGGCGGCGCATAGCAACTCTATTCGCCTGATTCGCCATTATGGAATTCAATCTTCTTTTTATCCGGTCGAACAGCACGATTATACGATTACCTTGAACAGTGGTCGGGTGTTGGAGTTCATGTTTACGCCATACTTGCATTCTCCCGGCGCTATTGTGACGTATGACACGCAAACGAAGAGTTTGTTCACCAGCGATATTTTTGGTGCGGTGTCCGAGTGTTGGAATTTATTAGCAACAGATGAATCGTTTCTCGCTCGTATGGATAGTTGGCATCAGCTCTATATGCCATCGAATCGGGTGCTGAGGCATGGCTTGGAACGCATGCAGAGCCACTGGCAGATTGATCGAATTTTACCTCAGCATGGTTCGGTGATTGAGGGCAAAATGGTGGGAAAAGCATTTGAACACCTCAAAGGGCTGGCTTGCGGTATTGATCTGGATGGGGAAATGGCGTGAGAATACGTCTGCCTGATTTTGATTCGCAACGCGTTGCGGTGATAAGTCGTGCGCTGGTAGAAAGTTCCTTGCGTATGCGCAGCATGGCATTTCTTTCGCAGGTGAAAATGTCATTGCTGGTTGATACGATTCATGAGAATGACGAACCTCTGGACTATATGCGTCAAATCAGGAATTCCGTGGTTGTTGAAAGCGATGATTGGATGGATCTTCCGGTCAAGATTTCCGAGGAGGCCCGGGAATTGCAGCAGATGACGTTAACCATGGAGCGGCGGCGCGATGAGTTACGCGTGTTTCTAGCCGATCAGATGAGGAATCTGCGGCGTAGCGAAACGCGTTTTCACCAGCTTTTTGAGTTGATTCCAGATGCGGTGGGGATTCACCAGAATGGTTTGTGGTTGTTTGTGAATCCGGCCATGGTTTCTATCTTCAGTGCGGAATCCCAAGAATACATGGTGGGTACGCCGATACTGGATCGTGTGCATCCGGAGGATCGTGAAAAAGCGCGATGGCGTGTCCATCGAGTGATGACGGAAGGTAAGGCTGCGCCTTTGATTGTTGAGCGCTTGCTTCGATTTGATGGTAGCGAATTTTATGGTGAGGTGCAGGGGATTCCATTTTCGCAGGTTGGTAAAGAGGCTGTTGTGATGACGGTGATGCGTGATGTGACGGAGCGGATGCAGGTGGAGGCCAAGTCACGTCAATTGACTGCCGCTGTTGAGCATACGGCTGAAGTTATCATGATCAGTGATGCCCATGCATGTATCGAATATGTGAATCCGGCTTTTGAAATGATGACCGGTTATAGTTCGCTCGAAGTTGTTGGTGAATTTGCAAGCATCTTACGCTGTGATTGCCATGATTCAGCGTTTTTCCGGAAAATTGATGCGGTGGTAAAATCGGGAAATATCTGGACTGGCGAAGTGATTATTAAAGACAGGCACGGTAATCTTATCACGACAGATCGTAGCGTTTCTCCTGTAATCTCAAGCGATGGGACAGTGTTGAATTATATTACTGTGATGCGGGATGTGACCAAAGAGAAAAATATGCAGGCCAAGATGGAGCATACCCAGCGTCTGGAGAGTCTTGGGGTGTTGGCGGGTGGTATTGCTCACGATTTTAACAATATTCTGACCGTGATTATGGGTAATGCGGCACTGGGACGATGTGAATTAGAGGATACCGCTCCGGCACTGATGCATTTGGCGCGCATTGAGGAATCCAGTAAGCGCGCTGCTGAATTGTGCAAGCAGATGCTGGCGTATTCGGGAAAGGGGAAATTTTTGGTCAAGGCTGTGAGCCTTTCGCTCATGGTGGAGGGGATTGTTAAGCTGCTGGAGGTTTCAGTGTCCAAAAATGTCGTGCTTAAGCTGCATTTGGCGGAGGCGTTACCGGCAGTGGATGCAGATGTTGCACAATTACAACAAATTATCATGAATCTGGTTATAAATGCATCGGATGCGATTAATAAAAAAAGTGGCGTGGTGTCGCTTTCTACCGGCATGATGCATGCAGATGCCAAGTATTTGGAAGGAGCGTTTGTCGCTGACGATATTTCGCCGGGAGAATTTGTATTTTTGGAAGTGGCAGATACCGGTTGTGGTATGGATGAAGCAACACAAAAAAGGGTTTTTGACCCTTTTTTCACTACGAAATTTACCGGAAGAGGTCTTGGAATGAGTGCGGTGCTGGGGATTGCGCGTGGTCATCATGGTGCGATTAAGATGTATTCCGAAGTAGGGCAGGGGACGACATTTAAGTTGTTGTTGCCAGTATCGGAGGCGCAAGTGAGCGATGTGGAAGAGAGCGAATCATTAGGAGATTGGTGTGGTGCCGGGACAATTCTCATTGTCGATGATGAGGAATCCATTCGTGAAATGGCCGGCATGATGTTACGCAGGATGGGTTTTGATACGCTAACTGCTGAAAATGGCGAGCATGGTTTGGAAGTTTATCGTCAACATCAGAGTGAAATCATTGCTGTTTTACTTGATATGACCATGCCGAAGCTAGATGGTAAAGGCTGTTTTCGTGAGCTTAGGCGCATCAATAAAGATGTGCGCGTGATATTGTCCAGCGGCTACAATGAAGAAGATGCGACAAGTCGTTTTGCCGGTCAGGGCTTGTCTGGTTTTATTCAGAAGCCCTATTCACCAAAGGATTTGCGTGAAAAAATTCAGGCGATTTTTCATACGTGAGGTTAGACGCTGTCGGCTGACAGTTGTTATTATGAGCCACTTGCAAAAGTCGTGAGCGGCGATTTGCTTCCCCACTCCGGCGCGATTTTGAGTTGGAATTTCAATGGAACCACCATTCACCTCATTCCAACTCAAAATCGCACTCGAAGTGGGATTGCAACTCATCCACCCAGACTTTTGCAAGTGGCTCTTATGAAGGGCTAAAAACTAACGTCTTTTTAACTGTTCTGAATGAGCCATAAACACAGTTGCTAAACAGCAGTTGACAGGTAAGCGAGGCCTTATTATGGTTCGCGGCCCTTCGCAACCCCTATGCGGGTTGTTGGGAAGAATACGTAGTTACGAGGTAGTGGATGCCAACGATTAATCAGTTGATTCGCAAAGGCCGTAAGGACAAGCGGAAAATCAACAAGGTTCCCGCGCTGGACGCATGTCCGCAGCGCCGTGGTGTGTGTACACGTGTGTACACGACAACGCCGAAAAAGCCGAACTCGGCTTTGCGTAAAGTGGCGCGTGTACGTCTGACCAACGGTCAGGAAGTTACCGCCTACATTCCCGGTGAAGGTCATAAGCTGCAAGAGCATTCAGTTGTGCTGATTCGCGGTGGCCGCGTCAAGGATTTGCCTGGTGTTCGTTACCATATTCTGCGTGGTGTCTTGGATACAACCGGCGTAGATGGACGCAGACAAGCGCGTTCCAAGTACGGCACCAAGCGTCCGAAGTAGGAGTTAGAAGATGCCACGTAAAGGACCAGCTCAAGTTCGCCCCGTTACCCCGGATGCCAAATTTGGTGACCGCACGGTTTCCACTGTAGTCAACAAGGTAATGTGGGATGGCAAGAAAAATACCGCTGAAGCTATTGTTTACGGCGCGATGGAATTTGCCGCCGATCGTTTAAAAACCGAGCCGCTAAGTGCGTTGCACAAAGCGTTAGAGGCTGTGAAGCCGTTGGTGGAAGTAAAATCACGTCGTGTCGGTGGCGCCACATATCAGGTGCCGATGGAAGTCTCCGAGCGTCGCAAGCAATCGCTGGCAGTGCGTTGGCTGGTGGAATATTCGCGCAAGCGTTCCGAGCACACCATGACGGAGCGTCTCGGCAATGAGATTGTCGATGCTGTGAATGAGCGTGGTGCAGCCTTTAAGAAACGCGATGAAACACATCGCATGGCGGAAGCCAATAAGGCGTTTGCACATTATCGCTGGTAGTTTTAAGCATTAGTAAGTTTTAAAAATTTGTTCTTGACAGTTTGATGAAGGAGTAAGGGATCGTGGCCCGTAAGACACCATTAGAGCGCGTACGCAATATCGGAATTATGGCTCATATCGACGCCGGTAAAACGACGACGACCGAGCGCATTCTATATTATACTGGCGAAACGCATAAAATCGGCGAAGTGCACGATGGCGCTGCGACCATGGATTGGATGGAGCAGGAGCAGGAGCGTGGTATTACCATCACCTCCGCTGCGACCACCTGCAGTTGGAACGATCATCAAATCAATATTATTGATACCCCCGGGCATGTGGATTTCACCATTGAGGTGGAGCGTTCGCTGCGCGTGTTGGACAGTGCTGTTGGTGTATTTTGTGCGGTTGGCGGTGTTGAGCCGCAGTCTGAGACGGTGTGGCGTCAAGCTGATAAATACAGTGTTCCGCGTATCGCTTTTGTTAATAAAATGGATCGCACGGGCGCTGAGTTTTTCCGTGTTGTCGATGAAATTACCGAGCGTCTCGGGCACAATGCCGTTCCCGTTAATCTTCCCATCGGTGCAGAAGAAAATTTTAAAGGTATTATTGATCTCGTTCGCATGAAGGCTGTGCTTTGGCACGATGAAGCCATGGGCGCACAATATGATGTCGAAGAAATTCCTGCTGAGCTGGCTGATCAGGCTGAGGAATATCGCGAAAAGCTGCTTGATGCCGTTTCCATGGTTGATGAGTCTCTTATGGAGAAGTATCTTGAAGGTGAAGATATCGGCGAGGATGAGTTGAAGGCTGCGATTCGCAAGGCTGTACTTGATATTGCGATTATTCCGGTTTTGTGCGGTACGGCGTTCAAAAATAAAGGTGTGCAGACGCTGCTTGATGCGGTTGTTGATTTCATGCCGGCGCCAACTGATGTGCCTGCGATTAAAGGCATCAACGTGGATACCGAAGAAGAAGATTTCCGTCCGAGTTCTGACGATGCGCCGTTTGCAGCCCTTGCTTTCAAGGTGATGACGGACCCGTTTGTCGGCACGTTGACCTTTTTCCGTGTTTATTCCGGTGTGCTTGAAGCCGGTTCTTATATTGTTAATTCAACCAAGGGTAAAAAAGAGCGTGTTGGCCGTATTTTGCAGATGCATTCCAATGACCGCGAGGAAATCAAGGAAGTGCGTGCAGGCGATATTGCTGCTGCTGTCGGTCTGAAGAATACCACGACGGGTGATACGCTGTGTGTTGAT
Organism: Zetaproteobacteria bacterium; assembly: GCA_003233235.1. Taxonomy (GTDB): domain Bacteria; phylum Pseudomonadota; class Zetaproteobacteria; order Mariprofundales; family Mariprofundaceae; genus UBA1543. Next base: position 17,730 of record QILF01000039.1, on the reverse strand, counting down.
TCTGATCAGATTATCCTTGAGCGTATGGAATTCCCCGAGCCGGTGATTTCCGTTGCTATTGAGCCGAAAACCAAGGCTGATCAAGAAAAAATGGGCATCGCGCTGGGTAAGCTGGCTGCCGAGGATCCGTCTTTTCGTGTGCATACCGATGAGGAGACAGGTCAGACGATTATTTCCGGCATGGGTGAGTTGCATTTGGAGATCCTTGTTGACCGCATGCAGCGCGAGTTTTCTGTGGATGCTAATGTCGGCAAGCCGCAAGTGGCATACCGCGAAACCATTCGTTCCACAGTCAAGGCTGAGGGTAAATTTGTGCGTCAGTCCGGCGGTCGTGGTCAGTACGGGCATGTGTGGCTTGAGCTTTCGCCGCAGGAGCCGGGTGTAGGTTTCGAGTTTGAAGATAAGATTGTTGGTGGTGCTGTTCCTCGCGAATACATTCCAGCCGTGGGTAAAGGTATTCTGGAGGCCATGGAAAATGGTGTGATTGCCGGCTATCCGATGGTGGATATCAAGGCAACGCTGTATGACGGCTCTTACCATGATGTCGATTCTTCGGAAATGGCATTTAAGATTGCCGGTTCCATGGGTTTCAAACAGGGTGCTACGCAGGCCAAACCGGTACTTCTTGAGCCGATTATGAAGGTCGAAGTAGTGACCCCGGAAGATTACATGGGTGATATTGTCGGTGATTTGAATCGCCGTCGTGGTCGTGTGCAGGGTATGGAAGATCGCAGCGGTGCTAAAGTTATCGATGCGGAAGTTCCGTTGTCCGAGATGTTCGGTTATGCCACGCATGTGCGTTCGATGTCACAGGGTCGTGCCAACTACACCATGCAGTTCGAGCATTACGAAGAAGTGCCAACCAATATTACCAAGGAAAGTATCGCCAGCATTAAAGGCTGAGCGAGTAGAGTAGGAGCAAGAGATGGCAAAAGAGAAATTTGAGCGTAACAAACCGCACGTCAACATAGGCACGATTGGTCATGTGGATCACGGCAAGACGACGTTGACAGCAGCAATTACCAAGGTTCTTTCAGAGACCGGCGGTGCCGAGTTCAAGGACTACGGCGATATTGACGGCGCTCCGGAAGAACGCGAGCGCGGTATTACGATTGCCACCGCACACGTTGAGTATGAGACGGAAGCCCGTCATTACGCACATGTGGATTGCCCCGGTCATGCCGATTACGTGAAGAATATGATTACCGGTGCAGCACAGATGGATGGTGCGATTCTGGTGGTTTCGGCAGCCGATGGCCCGATGCCGCAGACGCGTGAACATGTGTTGCTGGCCAAGCAGGTGAACGTTCCGCATATGGTTGTTTTTCTAAACAAAGTCGATCAGGTGGACGACGAAGAGCTGCTGGAGCTGGTCGAGATGGAAGTGCGCGAGCTGCTTGATTCCTACGGTTTCCCGGGTGACGATATTCCGGTCATCAAGGGTTCCGCCCTGAAGGCGCTGGAAGGCGACACTTCGCCAATCGGTGCGCCTGCGATTAACGAGCTGATGAACGCGATTGATAATTTCATTCCGACGCCTGAGCGTCCGTTGGACAAGCCGTTTCTGATGCCGATTGAGGATGTGTTCTCGATTGCGGGTCGCGGTACAGTGGTTACCGGTCGTGTTGAGCAGGGTATTGTAAAGGTTGGTGAAGAAGTTGAGATTGTCGGCGTTAAGGATACAACGAAGACGACGGTGACGGGCGTGGAGATGTTCCACAAGCTTCTTGATCAGGGTCAGGCCGGAGACAACATAGGTGCGCTGATTCGTGGTGTTGAGCGTACGGATGTTGAGCGCGGTCAGGTTCTGGCGAAGCCGGGTTCGATTACGCCGCACACGCAGTTCAAGGCTGAGGTTTACATTTTGAATAAGGAAGAAGGTGGTCGTCATACGCCGTTTTTCAATGGTTATCGTCCGCAGTTTTATTTCCGCACGACGGATGTAACGGGTTCTGTGACGTTGCCGGCGGGTACGGAGATGGTGATGCCGGGCGACAATGTGAGTGTTGAAGTTGAGCTTTTGACCCCGATTGCTATGGCCAAAGAGCTGCGTTTCGCGATTCGCGAAGGTGGCCGCACGGTTGGCGCTGGCGTTGTTACCGAGATTATTAAGTAGTTCAAGGAGATTTTGTGGCTACCGAAACAATACGAATCCGCCTAAAGGCATTTGATCACCGCATTCTGGATAAGAGTGCGCAGGATATCGTCTCGACTGCTAAGCGCACTGGCGCTGCTGTTCGCGGCCCTATTCCATTGCCGACACGGATCGAAAAATTTTGCGTGATTAAAAGTCCTCACAAGGATAAAGATTCTCGCGAGCAATTTGAAATTCGCACCCATAAGCGTTTGTTGGATATTGATAGCCCGACACCGCAAACCGTGGATGCGCTGATGAAACTTGATCTTCCGTCCGGTGTGGACGTTGAGATCAAGCTCTAGCAGGAGATAAGAAATGGCTGCAGGATTAATTGCCCGTAAAGCTGGGATGACCCAGATATTTACTGAAGATGGCGCTGCTGTTCCGGTTACGGTGCTGACTGTAGAGCCGTGCCGCGTGGTTGCTTTACGTACCGCCGAGAAAGACGGTTACGATGCGATTCAGGTTGGTTTCGGTGCTGCCCCGCGTCAGCAGACGCGTGCGGTGCAGGGACACTATGCAAAGCAGGGTCAGGATGCGATGCGAAAACTCAAGGAATTCCGTATTTCCAGCGATGAGAGCTTTGAAATCGGACAGGAATTGACCGCTGAGTTGTTTGCAGCCGGCCAGAAGATTGATGTGTCCGGAACCTCCAAGGGTCGTGGTTTTACCGGTGTTATGAAGCGTTACGATTTTGCTGGTGGTCGCGCCTCTCACGGTGCTGAAAAAGTACATCGCCAGATGGGTTCGACGGGTCAGTGTCAGTGGCCGGGTCGTGTTTTTCCGGGCAAGAAGATGCCGGGTCATTACGGTGCAGCGCGTTCAACCACCCAGAATCTGGAGGTGGTTCGTGTGGATGCCGAAGCAGGACGTATTCTGGTGAAGGGAGCAGTCCCCGGTTCCAAAAATGGAATTGTTGAACTGCGTCCGGCAGTGAAGGGAGCATAAGATGCCTGAAGTGTCAGTTGTCGATCAGAACAACAAGCCGGTTGGCAAGCAGAAACTGAATGATGCGGTGTTCGGTCTTGATGCCGATACCGGCTTCGTTCATCGCGTGTATTCCGCACTTGCCGCAGGGCAGCGTGCCGGAACACACAGTACCAAGACGCGTGCCGAAGTTTCCGGCGGCGGTAAAAAGCCATGGAAGCAGAAGGGTACGGGTCGTGCCCGTCAGGGTTCGACGCGTTCCGCACAGTGGCGTCATGGTGGTGTTGCACATGGTCCGCGTCCGCGTTCGTATGAAACGCGTATCAACCGTAACGAGCGTCGCCGCGCCCTTTGTCTGGTACTTTCAGAGCTCATTCGCGAAGGCCGCGTGACCGTGCTTGATGCTTTGCAGCTGAATCAGGTGAAAGCCAAAGATTTTGTGCAGGTGATGCAGAATTTGGATATTAAGAGTGGTTTGATTGTGCTGGCTGAGGATAACCGCGAGGTTGTTCTTTCCGGACGCAACGTGAAACATGCCAAAGTGGTGTTGGACGGGCAGGTGAATTTGCACGATCTGTTGAAGTACGAGCATCTGGTACTTACCAAAACGGCAGTTGAAAAACTGGAAGGACGGTTGTCATGAATCCGACTTACGACGATTTTAACACCCTGCGCCGCCCGGTTGTGACTGAGAAAACCTACGCAGCCACCGGAGCAACCAATCAATATACATTTCGCGTCGATCCGGCTGCCGGAAAGCAGCAGATCAAACATGCGATTGAAGCTATTTTTGAGGTGACTGTCGACAAGGTTCAGGTGATTAACGTTCCCGGTAAAGCCAAGCGTCGCGGTGAGCATGCCGGACGTCGCTCGGGCTATCGCAAGGCAATCGTGCGCTTGGCCGAAGGGCAGACACTGGAAGTGACGGAAGAGGCATAAGTCATGGCATTGAAAGTATTAAAACCAAACACCAACGGCTCGCGCGGTCGCGTTGCAGCCGTTAACCCGGATTTGCACAAGGGTCGTCCTGAACGCAGTCTGACCAAGGGTGCGACGAAGAGTGGTGGTCGCAACAACAATGGTCGTATCACCTCCCGGCATCGTGGCGGTGGTCATAAGCAGTTGTTCCGCCTGATTGATTTCAAGCGCGATAATCATGGTATTTCCGGACGCGTAGATCGTATTGAATATGATCCGAATCGTACCGCTTACATTGCATTGATTGTGTTCGCCAATGGCGATAAACGTTATATCCTTGCACCTCAGGGCTTGCGCCCCGGTGATGTGGTGATGAGTGGCAGCGATGCTGAGATGCGCCCCGGCAATGCGATGCAGATTAAAAGCATTCGTGTCGGTACGATGCTGCACAACGTTGAAATGAAGCCCGGTAAGGGTGGGCAGATGGCACGCAGTGCAGGTATGAGCGTGCAGTTGATGGGTAAGGAAAATGGTCGTGCGGTATTGAAACTGCCGAGTGGCGAGTTTCGTCGCGTCGATGATCGTTGCATGGCCAGTATCGGTGTGATTGCCAATGGTGATCATGCCAACCGTAAGGTCGGCAAGGCCGGTCGTACGCGCTGGCTGGGTGTTCGCCCGACGGTGCGCGGTGTGGCTATGAACCCTGTGGATCATCCGCATGGTGGTGGTGAAGGCCGTACCAGTGGCGGACGTCATCCAGTAACACCGTGGGGTGTGCCGACCAAAGGCCACAAAACACGTAATAAGAACAAGGCGTCGAGTCGTGACATTATTCGCCGCCGTAAGCAGAAGTGAGGTAGGTTATGGCGCGTTCGCTGAAAAAAGGCCCCTATATCGAGGCCTCATTGCAGAAAAAAGTGGATTCCGCTCAAGGCGGCGGTCAGAAAGGTGTGATCAAAACATGGTCGCGTCGTTCTACTATTGCTCCGGATTTCGTCGGGTTGAACTTTGCCGTGCACAACGGCAACAAGTTCGTGCCGGTATATGTCACTGAGAATATGGTGGGTCACAAGCTTGGCGAGTTTTCTCCGACGCGGACCTTCTACGGACACGGTGCCGACAGAAAGGCCAAGAGGTAAGTTATGACTGACGAAGTACGTGCATTAGTAAAAGATAGCCCGATTAGTCCGCAGAAAGCGCGTCTGATGGCTGACGAAATCCGTGGTTTGCCGGTAGGCAGGGCGCTGGCTGTGTTGTCATTGTCGCCGAAAAAAGGTGCTCGCCTGATTGAAAAGGTGCTGAAGTCCGCCATTGCCAATGCCGAGCAGAATCATGGTATGGATGTGGACGAGCTGATGGTTTCTACGGCAATTGTAGATACCGCAGCAACACTCAAGCGCTGGCGTCCAAAAGGTATGGGTCGTATTCGCAGGCGTTACAAGCGTCGCAGTCACGTGGTTGTGGCTGTGAGCGAACGCGGCTGAACAAGGAGTCAATGGAATGGGTCAAAAGGTTAATCCAATAGGTTTCCGCGTCGGCATAACGCGCGGCTGGGAATCACAGTGGTATGCAGAGAAAAATTTTGGTAAGCAGCTGATTGAAGATATCAAGTTGCGCGAGCATGTTAAGGCACGCCTCAAGCATGCCAATGTGTCGCGGATTGTTATCGAACGTCCTGCCGACAGCATCAAGGTGACGGTGCATACCGCACGTCCCGGCGTGGTGATTGGCAAGAAGGGGGCGGATATCGAGGCTCTGCGTGTAGAACTGAGAAAGCAGACCGGCAAGGATGTGCAGGTGTACATCATGGAAGTGCGTCAGGCCGAGGCCGATGCGCAGCTGGTTGCCGAGAATATCGCCTTTCAACTGGAGCGTCGTGTGGCTTTTCGTCGTGCGATGAAACGTGCCATGCAGGGTGCGTTACGTATGGGCGCGCTGGGTATTCGTGTGTCCTGTTCCGGTCGTTTGGGTGGTGCTGAAATTGCCCGTACAGAAGGTTACCGCGAAGGTCGCGTGCCGTTGCATACGTTGCGCGCTGATGTGGATTACGGTTTTGCTGAAGCACATACCACCTACGGCATTATTGGTGTGAAGGTTTGGGTATTTAAGGGCGAAAAGCTCACTGCGCAGACAGAAGAAAACGCGGCTTAAGCGAGGATTTGAATCATGTTGCAACCGAAAAAAATCCGCTGGCGTAAGCACCACAAGGAATTGCAGCGTTTGCGCGGCATTTCTCCACGTGGCGCCAGCTTGAATTTCGGCACTTATGGTCTGAAGGCCATGGAGCCGGGTCGTATTACCGCCCGCCAGATTGAAGCGGCTCGTATTGCCATGACCCGTCATATCAAGCGTCAGGGGCGTATTTGGATTCGTATGTTCCCGGATCTTCCGGTTACTTCGAAGCCTGCCGAAGTGCGTATGGGTAAGGGTAAAGGCGCGCCGGAATTTTGGGTCGCTGCCGTGCGCATGGGGCGTATTCTTTATGAAATGGAAGGTGTGGATGAGGAAACTGCTCGCGAAGCATTTGCTTTGGCAGCAGCCAAGCTTCCTGTCCGGACTAAGGTTGTTGTACGTGGAGCAGGCCGATGAGCGATATGAAAAAAGCCGCAGATTTACGCGAAATGTCGGAATCCGACTTGAATGAGCGTGTCGATGATTTGGCTGCTGAGGGTATGAAGCTGCGTTTTCAGCAGGCGACCATGCAGTTGACCGCTACGGCGCGTCCGGCACAGGTGCGTCGTGAGATCGCCAGAATCAAAACCATTCTCGCCGAACGCACGGCGCAAGGGGCTTAAGGCATGAGTGAGCAGAAAAGTAACAAGCGCGTCCTTGAGGGCGTGGTATTGAGTAACAAAGCTGATAAAACCGTGGTCGTGCAAGTGGAACGCAAATTTTTGCATCCGCAGTACCGCAAAACGGTGCGTTCGCATAAGAAGTATATGGCACATGATGAAGCCAACGAATGCAATATTGGCGATACCGTACGCATTATTGAGACGCGCCCGCTGTCGGCCCGCAAACGCTGGATGTTGCAATCCATCGTGACCCGCGCCGAACAGTTGTAGACAATACCAGAAGAACGGGGTTAGAAGATGATTCAGAATGAAACAGTACTTGATGTCGCCGATAATTCCGGCGCACGTCGCGTCGCCTGCATCAAGGTGCTGGGCGGCTCCAAGCGGCGTTATGCCCGCGTTGGGGATGTGATTGTCGTGGCGATAAAAGATGCGATTCCGGGTGGTAAGGTGAAAAAAGGACAGGTAGCCAAGGCCGTTGTTGTTCGTACGGCTAAAGAATTCCGTCGTGCCGATGGTAGTTCCATCCGTTTTGACCAGAATGCAGCCGTGTTGCTGACCAATCAGGGCGAACCGGTAGGGACGCGTATTTTCGGACCTGTGACACGTGAGTTGCGCGGCAAGGGATATATGAAAATTATTTCTCTGGCCCCAGAAGTACTGTAGTCGAGAAGCAGGAGATAGGAATGAGTTCGATGTACACAACACGTATTCGCCGCGATGATGAGGTGATGATTATTGCCGGACGCGACAAGGGCGCGCGCGGTAAAGTGATCCGCATGCTTGCGGCAGATAACAAGGCACTGGTAGCCAAGGTAAACATGGTGAAGCGGCACACCCGTCCGACACAGGACAGCAAAGGCGGCATTATTGAGAAAGAAGCCCCAATTGCATTGTCCAACGTGCAGTATTTTTGCCCGAGTTGCAAAACCGGGGTGCGCCTTGGTATCAAGAGGTTGGAAGACGGACGCAAGGTGCGTACCTGCAAAAAATGCGGCGAAGTGCTGGATAGCTAGGAGTAAATGGCATGGCTCGTTTAAGAGAATTATATAACAGTGATATCAAGGGCGCTTTGCAGAAAGAGCTGGGTATCAAAAATGTGATGGCGGTTCCGAAAATCACCAAAATTGTTGTCAACATGGGCGTCGGCGAGGCAGTGCTTAACTCCAAGCTGCTGGGCGGCGCAGTTGATGATATGACGGTGATTACAGGTCAGAAGCCGGTGATTACCAAGGCTCGCAAGTCGGTTGCCAACTTCAAGTTGCGCGAAGACATGGGTGTCGGTTGCCGGGTGACGCTACGTGGTGAACGTATGTGGGAATTCTTTGATCGTCTGGTGAATATTGCACTGCCGCGTATTCGTGATTTCAAGGGTGTCAGTCCGAAATCGTTCGATGGCCGGGGTAATTTTTCACTGGGTATTAAAGAACAGATTATTTTCCCGGAAATTCAATACGATAAAGTAGATAAAGTGCGTGGTATGGATGTCACGATTTGTACCAGCGCCGGAACAAACGAGGAAGGTCTGGCACTGCTTAAACAGTTCAAGATGCCTTTTCGTAATCAGGTACAGGAGTAGGCAATGGCAACCAAAGCATTGATTGCAAAGTGTAATCGGAAACCAAAATTCGCGGTGCGTGCTTATACCCGCTGCCAGTTGTGCGGTCGACCGCATTCCGTTTATCGCAAGTTCGGCATTTGCCGTATTTGTTTGCGCAAACGCGCACTGTCGGGCGAAATCCCGGGCATGAAGAAGTCGAGCTGGTAGGAGTAGCGATATGATGATGGATAGAATTGCAGACATGCTGACGCGTATTCGTAATGCGCAGGTCGCGGGTCTAGAGAGAATAGAAATGCCGTCCAGCAACATCTTGGTGGCACTGGCCGAATTGCTCAAGGAAGAAGGCTATGTGCAGGCGGTTAAACCTTTTAATCAGAAGGGTCATCGTCAGCTCCGTCTGACCTTGCGCTACGATGATGAAGGCGCACCGGTGATTCGCGAAATTAAGCGTATTTCCAAATCCGGTCGGCGTGTTTATGCTGGTGCTGATGAGCTTCCACGTGTAAAAAGTGGTTATGGTATGGCGATTGTCAGCACGTCCAAGGGCGTGATGTCCGACCGCAAGGCGCGCGAAGCGCATCTGGGCGGCGAAATTCTTTGTACGGTATTTTGAGGTAAGTATGTCACGTATTGGAAAACAACCGATTACTGTACCGTCCGGTGTCGAAGTGAAATTGGCTTCCGATTCCGTTACGGTGAAAGGTCCGAAGGGCGAAATGAGTTCGCCGTTGTTCGCGGGTATTACCATTGAGCAGAACGGCGATTCGCTGCAACTTACATGTGCGAATCTGGATAATAAGGTATTGAAGTCCAAATTCGGTCTGGCGCGTGCGCTGTTGGCTAATGTCATAACCGGTGTCAGCAAAGGTTTTGAAAAAGTTCTGGAGTTGCGCGGCGTGGGTTATCGTGCGCAGGCACAGGGCAGCAGTTTGAATCTGGCTCTTGGTTTTTCGCATCCTGTGGTCTATCAGATGCCGGAAGGTGTTGACGTTAAGGTTGAGCAGACGCGTATTACGCTGAGTGGCATTGATAAGCAGAAGGTGGGACAGGCGGCGGCTGAAATTCGCGCTTTCCGTCCGCCTGAGCCGTATAAAGGTAAGGGTGTTCGCTATATTGATGAGCATGTTGTGATGAAGGAAGGTAAGAAGGCCTAATTTTAGGTAGATGTTAAGTCGGGCAGGTATCCGACGGATAGAGATCGGGAGTGATTGAATGAGTGTGAAGCGTTATGAAAAAAATCCGGCAGTGCGCAGAGCAACGCGTGTTCGTGCACGTGTTAAAGCCTCCGGGCGTTTGCGTTTGAGCGTGTTTCGTTCGTCCCGGCATATCTATGCTCAGGTCATCGACGATGCAGCAGGTACGACTTTGGTGACCGCTTCCAGCGTGGAAGGCGATATCAAGGGTGCGGGTAACCGCGAAACCGCCGGCAAAGTAGGAAAACTGCTGGGTGAGCGCGCCAAAAAGGCGGGCATTAAGGAAGTGGCCTTCGATCGTGGCCGTTTTCCATACCATGGTCGCGTGCAGGCGCTGGCCGAAGCTGTCCGCGAAGCCGGACTGAAGTTTTAGGAGAACGTTGAATGATTAATGCTGATGAACTTGATCTGAGCGAAAAACTGGTTTTTGTTAACCGCGTCGCCAAAACCGTGGCCGGTGGTCGCCGCATGGGCTTTACGGCTCTGATGGTGGTCGGCGACGGCAACGGGCATGTCGGTTTCGGACATGCCAAAGCCAAGGAAGTACCGGAAGCGATTCGTAAGGCAACGGAGATTGCCCGACGCTCGCTGATCAGTGTGCCGCGCAAGAACGGCAGCACGCTGCATTACGAAGTTATTGGACGTCAGGATGCATCAAATGTGATGCTCAAGCCGGCCAGTGAAGGTACGGGTGTGATTGCCGGCAGTAGCGTTCGCGCTGTCATGGATGCCGCTGGTATTCACGATGTGCTGACCAAATGTCTGGGTTCGCGTAATCCGCTGAATCTGATTCGCGCCACGTTTAATGGCCTGAAATCACTGGAAACACCCGGTGAAGTGGCGACACGTCGCGGCAAGAGCGAGTAGGAGAACAGTTATGAGCAAGAAAGATACGATTCGCGTCCGCCAGATTAAAAGCGGTATTGGTTATGCCAAAGAGCAGAAAGCGACCCTGATCGGGCTAGGTTTTCGGCGCATGAATCAGGTGGTTGAACTGGAAGATACGCCTTCCGTTCGTGGCATGATTAACAAAATCTGCCATCTTGTGCGTATTGAAGCTTAAGGAGTTAGAGGCATGAAGCTGAATGAAATTAAAGCGACAAAGGGTTCGCGCTCGTCACGCAAGCGTTTGGGTTGTGGTGTCGCCTCCGGTCAGGGAAAGACTGGCGGTCGTGGTCATAAAGGCCAGAAGTCGCGTACCGGTGGTACCATTGCCCGTGGTTTTGAAGGTGGCCAGATGCCGTTGATTCAGCGTGTGCCGAAGCGTGGTTTTACACCGTTGGCACGCAATCAGTTTCAGCTTGTGAATATCGCCCAGCTTGAACGTTTTGAGGTTGATGCGCATATTGATGCTGCGGTGCTTTTTGATGCCGGGCTTGTTCGCAATGCTGTGGACCCGGTGAAGCTTCTGGGGGCTGGAGAGCTCACCAAGAAACTGGAAATTGCCGTTGCGGCTGCTTCTTCACAGGCTGCCAAGAAGATTGAAGCGGCAGGTGGCAGCCTGAAACTTTCCAAGGCTTAAGACGATGTCTGGTCGCGCCAACCAAATGGCCGGTCTTGCCGATGTGGGTAAGATTCCGGAGCTAAAAAGCAGAATTCTGTTTACACTGGCTATGCTGGTGGTCTTCCGCACGGGTGCGCATATTCCTGTACCCGGTATTGATGCCGTTATTCTGGCGGAGATGTTTAATCAGGTTAAAGGCACGATGCTGGGTATGTTCGACATGTTCTCCGGTGGTGCGCTAAGTCGGTTAACCATCTTTGCACTGGGTATTATGCCGTATATTTCTGCGGCTATTATTATTCAGTTGATGACCGTGGTTTCTCCGAAACTTGAGCAATTGAAGAAGGAAGGCGAGGCCGGGCGACGCAAAATCACTGAGTATACCCGCTACGGCACTGTTTTTCTGGCGCTTTTCCAATCCGCAGGTATTGCTATTGGTTTAGAGTCTTTCACCCTCAACGGACAGCATGTGGTGATTGATCCCGGTTGGGATTTTCGTCTGATGACAATTCTAACCCTGACCGCCGGTACGGTATTCTTGATGTGGTTGGGTGAGCAGATTACCGAGCGCGGCATCGGCAATGGCATTTCGCTGATTATCTTTGGTGGTATTGTCGCAGGCCTTCCGAAAGCTGTCGGTGGTACGTTAGAACTGGCCCGCACGGGTGAATTTCAGGCGATTACCGTGCTCTTCCTGTTCGTAATGGCGATTGCCGTGACCGGTATCGTGGTGTGGTTCGAGCGGGCGCAACGGCGTATACCTATTCAATATGCCAAACGTCAGGTCGGCAATCGACTATATGGCGGCAAGGCTTCGTTCCTGCCGTTGAAAGTGAATACCGCAGGCGTGATTCCGCCGATTTTTGCATCCAGTCTTATTTTGTTGCCGGCGACTTTTGCGCAGATGACCAAAAATAGCGATGGGTTTCGCTGGCTTGGCGATATTTCAGTCATGCTCAGCCCGGGTGGCTGGCTTTATCTAACGCTGTTTTCTATGTTGGTTGTCTTTTTCTGCTTTTTTTACACGGCGATTGTGTTTAATCCCAAAGATACGGCTGATAATTTGAAGAAAAACGGCGGTTTTATTCCCGGGATTCGTCCCGGCCAGAAAACAGCCGAATATATTGATTCGGTGCTGACGCGAGTCACCGTTGTCGGTGCTGCTTATGTGACGTTGGTTTGTCTGTTGCCGCAGTGGTTGATTGCCGAGCTTGGTGTGCCGTTTTATTTCGGCGGTACCAGCCTGCTGATTGTGGTTGTGGTGACCATGGATACGATGGGCCAGATTCAGTCGCATCTTTTGTCCCACCAATACGAGGGGCTGATGAAGCAGGCTCGTCTGAAAACCGGACGCTAGAAAGTGAATATCGTTTTATTCGGGCCACCCGGCGCGGGTAAGGGGACGCAGGGCGTTCGACTGGCTGAAGAAAAAAGTATCGCAGCTATTGCCATGGGCGATATGTTGCGTCAGGCCGTTGCCGAGCAGACACCTTTGGGTGTGCAGACGAAACAGTTTATGGATGCAGGTAAGCTGGTTCCCGATGCCGTGGTGATCGGCATGATTGAGGAAACGATTGTTGAAGAAGATGCCTCAAACGGCTTTCTTCTGGATGGTTTTCCACGCAATGTGGCGCAAGCGGAATCGTTGGATGAAATGCTTTCCCGTCACGGCTTTGCATTGGATGCGGTTGTGTTTCTGGATGCTTCCGAGGAGCTGTTGTTAGAACGATTAAGTGGACGTTTAATCTGCAAGGCTTGCGGTTTTGGATTTCATCGGCATTATTCACCACCCCGCGAAGCAGGCTGTTGTGATCGTTGCGGCGGTGAGTTGTATCAGCGTGACGATGATAACGAAGATGTGATTGCGCAGCGCTTGCATGTTTATCAGGAGCAGACCGCACCCATGCTTGATTATTATGCGCATCGCTCTTCATTCTGTCGGGTTGATGCCGATGGAGGCATGGACGAGGTGTATGAACGCCTGATTAATGCACTAGAACAGATGCACTAATAAACAGGTTGATTCATAGCCTGCAATTGTAAAACCGGAAGGAGAATATGGCGAAAGAAGATATTATCGAAATGTCGGGAGAAGTGGTTGAAAAGCTTCCCAACGCCATGTTTAAAGTTCGTCTGGAAAATGATCACGAAGTGCTGGCCACCATTTCCGGCAAGATGCGTAAATATTATATTCGCATTCTGCCCGGCGACAAGGTCACTGTGGAAATTTCGCCCTACGATCTTTCCCGTGGGCGCATCAGTTATCGCGAAAAGTAAGTTAATGTCCGCATTGGCGGGCAGGAGGCAATATGAAAGTTCGAGCATCGGTCAAGAAGATGTGTAGCAAATGTCGTGTTATTAAACGTCGCGGCATCATTCGCATTATTTGCGAAAACCCCCGCCACAAACAGCGGCAGGGTTGAAAATGAGCTTGCAGGCGAGCTGCATCGCCGCTACTATCGCGCGCCCTTCAGGGGTGCGCGGCGTATGTTGTTCGCGTTGTTTGACGCCGAACAAAAGACAGGAGGCATAAGTGGCACGTATTGCCGGAGTAAATATTCCAACCCAGAAGCGCGTGGAAATTGCGCTGACCTATATTTTCGGTATCGGGTTGACCAGTTCGCAGCAGATTTTAGCCAAGGCTAAAGTAAGTTCTGATGTGCGTGTTAAAGATTTGAGTGATGCCGAAGTGGATAAAATCCGTGGCATTATTGACAAAGATTATAATGTCGAGGGCGATCGCCGCCGCGAAGTTTCAATGAGTATCAAGCGTTTGACGGATCTCGGTTGTTATCGTGGTTTGCGTCATCGCAAAGGTCTGCCCGTACGCGGACAGCACTGCAAAAATAACGCTCGTACACGTAAGGGTCCTCGCCGCGCAATTGCCGGCAAGAAGAAATAAGGACGAGGTAAGGATTTATGGCTAGCCCAAGAACCGGGACGAAAAAACGCACCCGTAAGAACATCGCCAATGCCGTTGCGCATATTAAGGCCTCGTTTAACAATACAATTATCAGTTTTACCGATGAATCCGGTAATGCTATCTGCTGGGCGACCAGCGGTGCTGCCGGTTTCAAAGGTTCGCGCAAAAGCACGCCGTTTGCCGCGCAGGTGGCTGCCGAAGAGGCATGTCGCAAGGCGATGGATCATGGTGTGAAAAACGTGGTCGTTCTTGTTCGTGGCCCGGGTTCCGGTCGCGAGTCTGCGATTCGCGCGATTTCCGCTTCCGGTCTTAACGTTACGTTTATTCGCGATGTTACGCCCATTCCGCATAATGGCTGCCGCCCGCCCAAGCGGCGCCGCGTTTAGGAGTTTATAGATGGCTCGTTATTTAGATGCTAAGTGTCGGTTATGCCGTCGCGAAGGCGAAAAACTCTTCCTTAAGGGAAGCAAGTGCTATTCCGATAAGTGCGCGATTGAACGTCGTCCGTACGCCCCGGGCATGCATGGGCAGGGCCGTCGCCCGGGCCGCGCTTCCGATTATGGTTTGCAGTTGCGTGAAAAGCAGAAGGTGAAGCGTATTTACGGCTTACAGGAAAAGCAGTTTCGCCGTTATTTTCAGGATGCTGACCGTATGCAGGGTGTGACGGGTTTGAATTTGTTGCAGTTGCTTGAATCGCGTCTGGACAACATCATTTATCGCATGGGGCTGGCCAGTTCGCGTACCGAAGCCCGTCAGTTGGTGCGTCACAAGCATATTTTGGTTGATGACAGCGTCGTGAATATTCCTTCCTGCCGCGTACGCGTTGGTGCACGCATTGCTGTTAGCAAAAAAGCTGAAGAGCATCTGCGTATTGCCGCAGCAACTGAAGCAGCCGGTCAGAAAGGTATTGCCGAATGGGTGGATGTCGATTTGCAGACCAAGCAGGGCAGTTTTCGTGAGCTTCCGGCCCGCGACCAGCTTGATTCGTCCATTCGTGAACAGCTCATCGTAGAACTTTACTCCAAGTAATCCAGATACAGGGGACAAGTATGAAGTTGATTAAACCGCGCAAGGTTAGCGTAGAGGAAGTCGTCTCCGGACGGGTTGCGAAGATTACCTTTGAGCCGCTGGAACGCGGTTTCGGCACGACGTTTGGCAACAGCCTGCGCCGCATGCTGCTGTCTTCGCTGCCGGGCGCTGCGGTGACCATGGTGCGCATTGATGGTGTAAGCCATGAATTCGATACCATCAAGGGTGTACGTGAAGACGTCATGGACATCATCCTTTCTCTGAAAGCACTGGATTTGAAGTGTGATGATAATGAAACTCACGTGCTGAGCCTTGATGCCAAAGGTGCAGGCAAGGTGACTGCCGGTAAATTGAAGGGTTCAGGTGCTGTGCATGTGCTTAATTCCGATTTGGTTCTAGTGCATTTGAACGAAGACGGCGATTTGCATATGGAAGTGACGGTGCAATCCGGTCGTGGTTACGATCCGGCCCAGAATCGCGAAGCCGACGAGCGACCTGCTGGCACATTGCTGGTGGATGCTTCTTTTTCGCCGATTCGTCGTGTGGCAACGCGTGTCGAAAATGCGCGTGTCGGCCAGAATACAAATTACGACAAGCTGATTATGGAACTGGAAACCAACGGTGCATTGTCACCTGAGCAGGCTATTCATGAATCCGCAGCCATTCTTAATGATCAGTTGGCTGTTTTCCTGAATTTCGATGATGTTGAAATTGAAGAAATTGAAACTGATACAGCAGTGAACCTTGAAGAACTGCTGCGTCAGCCGATTGATCACCTTGATCTGTCGGTGCGTTCAATGAATTGCCTGAAGAGTGACAATATTTTCTATGTTGGCGATCTGGTCATGCGTAGTGAGCAGGAAATGCTGCGTACGCCGAATTTCGGACGCAAATCGCTGACCGAAATTCGTGAAGTGCTGGACAAGATGGGTCTTGATCTCGGCATGCAAATTGAAACATGGCCGCCGCAGGATCTGCCGGTCATAACTGAATAAGCGGGGATTAACTATGCGCCATCGCAAACATCATGGTTCTCTGGGTCTGCCGACGGGTCACCGTCGCGCGCTGCTGGCCAATCTGGCTACGGCACTGATTACCCACGGTCGTATCGAAACCACACAGGCAAAAGCGCGTGCTGTGCGTCCGTACATTGAAAAACTCATTACTCTGGGTAAGTCAGGCGATTTACATTCGCGCCGTCAGGCTCTGGCCAAGTTACGCCACCGTCCGGTTGTAGATCGTCTCTTCAACGACGTTGCCACATCCTTCACTGATCGTCCCGGTGGTTATACGCGTATCATCAAAACCGGTTTTCGTGTCGGCGATGCAGCACCGATGGCACTGATTGAATTGGTTGAAGCCGGTTTTGAGGCTAAGGCTGCGGCCAAGGTCGAAACTAAAGCTGCCAAGACTGAAGAGAAAACCATTGCGGCAGATGAGGCTGTGGAAGCCGAAACTGCTCCACAGGCTGCTGAAGCCGCCGCTACGGCAGAAGAAACCAAGGCTGACGATAAATAAATCGCCCGTCTCCAAGTCAAAAGGCTCCGCTTTGCGGAGCCTTTTTTGTTTTCAACTGAAACCCAGAAGCACAAACTAATCGATATTGCTTGATGTCCGACTAGCTAGACAATAGCCAAAACAATAATGTCAGTATCCCTAACTGAATTTGTAATGTGTTTGAGGGAGCCTAAATTTGACTTTCGAGAATGCTTTATATACGTTAGCCAACATGAGTAAAGAACAAGCAAAAATTCTCCTTACCCACCTTAAAGAATATGTTGAGGAAACAACCGCAACTCAAGACAAGGCAGTGCAGGCTCTTGTTGCTGCCGGAATCCTTAAGTCAAACGGCGAGCTAAAAGAAATTTACCAAGGCTAAGCCCTTCCCTTGTATAAGCATTACCCATCCCTTATCCTAGGTTTTCATGCTTGTGAATGCGCAATAGGTCTTGAATTAATAAATAAACCAAGGAAAGTATTTCAACCCAGTGAAAATCATTATGATTGGCTTGGTCATGGTATGTACTTTTGGGAAAACAGCCCCGATAGAGCTGCGGCTTTCGGGAAAGAATTAAAGAAGAAAGAGGTGTTAAAAGACCCCATTGTCATAGGGGCAGCGATTCACCTTGGGTGTTGTTTTGACCTGTCAGACTTTCAAGCCCTACAATGTCTAAAAAAGCATTACGAAGCACTTAGGAAAACTTGTGAAAAAGCTAAAATAGAAATGCCTAAAAACCATGGCGGGCCGGATAATCTACTTAGAACTCTTGATTGTGCAGTGTTCGAATATATGCACGGTCAAATGGAGGAGAAGGGTGACCGACAGTTTGACTCCGTTCGGGGTGTTTTTTGGGAAGGTCATACTTTATATCCCAATGCAGGATTCAAAGAAAAAAATCACATCCAAATATGTATAAGAAACCCAAACTGCATTAAAGGGTACTTCTTACCAAAACCGCTTAATTCTAGTAACAAATGGGCTAGAGTCTAATATCCACCATCCTCTTTGACATGGCGAATTCGCCCATTCACCCAATGGAATATCGGGGTCAGGCCGCACGCCGTCACCGGCAATCAATCTAGCGGGTTAAAGCCCCGTGCGGGGAATTGCTCATTCACCCCGTTAGTACTGCGGAGCAGTGCGTGAGTAATTAGACCATCCTCAAAAACACATAACCCATTGATATATTGAGATAATAGTTCTTTTGTGATAGTGTAAAATGCAAGGAAACGTGGTATTTCC
>QILF01000129.1 GCA_003233235.1 Zetaproteobacteria bacterium | reverse complement strand
ATATTTACGACAGTATGGGTGTCGATCCGCTTCCGAATGCCTTTAATAAAGTGGATATCGGTGATTTGCGCAATCTTCTGGCCCATAATATCGGCACATGGACAAAGGCTGAAACCGCACCGTTTAACTGGGCTTGTTATGCACCGGAGCGTGAGGATCAGTCCTACGATGAAGATAATTTCCGCATTCCGAAGAAAGAGCTTGAGAAAGTCGTTGCCGAGGTCTCTGCCGGGAAAAATTTGAATGAAGATGAGCTGGCTGAGAGGGTGGCGGATAAGGTTGCCGAGCGTTTTGCTGAAAAGATCGCCAATAAAGTTATTGGAAAGATGGATGGTTCGCCTAAACCGGATGTGAAACAACTGAAAAAGGATGTCAAACGCCTAGATAAAGCGATGCGCACCTCACGCAAGTTGGAGACAGTGGCTTTCGGTGCAACAGGAGCTGAACTTTCGCCGCAATCCACGACGGCTTTGGATCGAGCCTCCCGATTTCTCCGCGATCACCCCGATTTGAAGATTGAAGCCATTGGTTTTAGTGATAACAACGGCACGCTGGTCGAAACCCATCGCCGTTCGGCACAACGGGCACGTGTTGTTTATCGTTATCTTGTGAAGCATGGCGTGGAGCGCAGTCGCATTGCAGTCAAGAGTTATGGTCCGGCATCTCCGGTGGCCTCTAATGCGACGGCTGAAGGACGTGCCAGAAACCGGCGCGTCGAGCTTTATGTTGTCAAATACCCGTTTGATTATGTTCCGCTAATCAATATGCAGCGCATGCGTGAGTTACAAGCGGCAGATGCTGCCAATAATGCCAGAAGGCAAAATTCACGTTAAATTTTGCCAATGCGTTAAAACAGGGATAGTTTCCAAGCGGACGTTCCCGATTTTTCTGGAAGCCAAGTCATTGGCGGATACTCGGTAGACGTAGGCTCAATTTTGCAGCGATTCTCTTTCCAAACCATTTATAGCACGGTCTTAATAGTTATTGTCGTCATTGATAACAAAACGGTTGCGGATAGATCAAAAATCCGCAGGGTGGAACTCGGTTTGACTGCTTAGGTTACGGCGAACAGATACATTCGCATTTGGCCTCAAATTTGCTGTAGCTTTAGCTAACGATATGCGGGGGTAAACCCATGATAGTTCGAATTTTGTCAGTGGTATTTGTTTTTCTGATGCCAATGCTTTCTGCTCAGGCCGCCGAACTTGCGCCTAGGACGGGTTCGCAAGGCCTTTTTTCTGTAGAAAAAGATAGTGCGATTAATGGTCGTGTACGCGCCAAACAACATGCCGAACTTTCTTCGGTGATGGGTGCGCGTATTCTGCGCATTCCAGTTCAGGAAGGCAGCGGTTTTCGTAAGGGAAGTTTGCTGATTGAATTTGATTGCGCTGTCGAGAATGCGGAGCTTTCGCGTGCCAATGCAACCTATAAAACAGCGAAAGAACGGGCTCAGATAAGTCAGGAGCTTATTGATCTTGATTCCATCAGCAAGTTGGAACTGGTGATGGCCAAAAGCGAAGCAGTTAAAGCCAAAGCCGAACAGCGAATCTGGCAGGAGAAGGTTCGCCGTTGCCGTATTTATGCACCCTACGACGGGCATGTGGCCGTGCTGCATGTGCAGCCTTATGAGTACGCCAGACCGGGCGATAAGTTGATGAAAATTCTCGACGATACGCAATTTGAAGTGGAGGCGTTAATTCCTTCGAACTGGCTGACCCGGATGACAATGGGTATGCCGTTTTCACTGATTATTGATGAAACCGGGATGACTTATCAGGCCACGGTAAAAAATATTGGTGCGGAGATTGATTCGGTTAGTCAGACGGTGAAACTGGTCGGTGTCATTCAGGGTGATACACGTGGTTTGATTACAGGTATGAGTGGCCGTCTGGTGATGCCGTTTGCCGACGGTGCTCGCTAACGATGGCTGAACAGTCCCAATATCAGGGTGTTGCCGCGCTGCTGTCGCTTGAACAGCAGGCTTGGGAAACCATCAATGCAGAAGGCCTGGGTTTCTGTATCGTCAATGAAACCCATAATCTGATTGAATACCGGCAGGCGGTGCTATTTGAAGCACACGGTAAAAATCGAATCGCTGCAGTTTCAGGCCTGCCTGTATTGCAGCGTGATGCGCCATTTATGCAGTGGATGTTGCGTTTAACCTCATATTTATACGCGGCAGGAGGCAAAGAAGCGCGCGAACTCAGCCTTGGGGATGTGCCTCAGGAATTGGCTGAAGGCTGGCAGGAGTGGTTGCCACGGCATGTCATCTGGGTTCCCTTGAATGCCGGTAAGAAACGTCTGGGTGGTATACTTCTGGCGCGTGATCGGGCTTGGGCGCAGGCGGAAACGACGTTGCTCAATCACCTGCGTTATGTTTATGCGCACGCATGGTTTGCCCATCTGGCGAAGGAATCCAATTGGAGTTGGCGGCGGATAAAATCGCGTTGGATATCCAATCGCTGGCGCTTCTGGGGCATTATGATTCTGGTATTGGGTGCGCTTTTTGCACCGATACGGCAATCCGTTCTTGCTCCTGCTGAGGTACGACCGCTGGATGCACAGGTGGTGCGTTCGCCGCTGGCCGGGATTGTTGATAAAGTGAATATCGAGCCGAATCAACCGGTTCAGAAAGGCGATGTTCTGCTGGTTCTGGACGACGATGAGATTCGCACCAAATTACAGATAGCCAACAAGGAAATGGCCATGATGGAGGCCAAATACCAGCAATTGATTCAACAATCGTTCCGCGATGCACGCAGCAAAGCGAGTCTGGTTACGTTGCGTGCCAAGGCGATGCAGAAACGTGAGGACGTGAATTTTCTCAAGAAACAAATGGATAAACTGGAAATCAGAGCGCCGCGCGACGGTTTGGCACTGTTCACCAACAGTGACGATCTTATTGGCATGCCGGTACGAATTGGTGAACGACTGGTGGTGATTGCCGATCCGACCAAGGCTGAGATACGTATGATGTTGCCGGTTGGCAACAGCTTGATTTTCCCTGAAAATGCCAAGGTTTCGTTGTTTCTGAACATGGAACCTACACATTCGATTCCGGCGATATTGAGTTATGCCGCTTATCAGGCGCAGCAAGATTCAGGTGGTGTTCTTGCATATGAAATGCGCGCGCAGTTCCTGCCCGGTCAGAAGCCGCCGCGAATCGGCTTGCGCGGCGTGGCCAAGATATATGGCAAACGGGTTCCAATCATTTATTATTTGCTGCGCAGGCCACTCGCTGTCGCTAGACAAAAATTGGGCTGGTAGGTCACTTTGCTGCCGCCGCTCAGGGAAGAATTGGCCTTATGCGACGGGCCGCGTGCGCGTAACGGTATGCCGACCTACTCGCTGTATGATCCGTTACGCAACCGTTATTTCCGCTTTGGTTGGCCGCAATTCGAAATGCTGCGTCGCTGGCGTTTGGGTGATCCGGAAAAGATTGCCGAACAGGTCAACGAGGCCACAACGCTGAATGTGGAAGCCTCAAATGTTATTGATGTTGCGATGTTTTTGCAGGGCAATAATCTGGTGCAGGTACACGGTGCGGAAGGGCTTGGCATCCTTGCCAGTCAGGCAAACGCGGCGCGCGGGCACTGGGCGACATGGCTGCTGCACAACTATCTGTTCCTGCGCATTCCGCTGTTTCATCCGGATGCATTTCTCAAACGTACCGTGCATCTTGTAAGCTTCTTTTTTACCCGTTCCTATATTTGGTTTTTGTTATGTTCCGGTGTTGTCGGAGTTTATCTGGTTTCACGTCAATGGGAGTCTTTTCTACATACTTTCAGCTATTTTTTCTCGTTACAGGGACTGCTTTTTTATGGTTTAACGATGATGTTTACTAAAGTTATTCATGAATTCGGACATGCCTATACGGCTTGTCATTTCGGGGTGCGCGTGCCGACCATGGGCATGGGGCTGCTGGTGATGATGCCGGTGATGTATACCGATACCAGTGACGCATGGAAATTGACCGACAATCATAAACGTATGTGGATTAATGCCGCCGGATTTTTAGCGGAATTATCGCTGGCTGTGATGGCCACGCTATTGTGGTCGTTTTTGCCCGAAGGGCCGCTGAAGAGCGTCACTTTTCTGCTCGCTACCACCACGTGGGTGATAACGATGATGATTAATATGAACCCTTTCATGCGCTGGGACGGGTATTATCTCTTTTCCGATTGGATGGAGGTCGATAATTTGCAACAGCGGGCTTTTGCGCTGGCCCGCTGGCGGATGCGTGAAGTGCTGTTTGCTCCCGGCGAACCTGTTCCTGAAGAAATGGATGACAAGTTACGAAATCAACTGCTGATTTATGCTTGGATCACGTGGGTTTATCGTTTTTTCCTGTTTCTGGGTATTTCCGCGCTGGTTTATTTCTTTTTCTTCAAGGTTCTAGGTATCTTTCTGATGGTTGTTGAGGTGGGTTGGTTTCTTGTGTTGCCGATTTTTTTGGAGATGAAGGAGTGGTGGAAGCGTCGGGATAAGGCGAACAATCGTAGCGGCTACCGAACGCTGGCTGTTTTCGGGTTGATTTTGATGCTTCTGCTAGTTCCATGGCAGACGCGTGTGCCGTTATCCGGGGTTTTGGATGCAGAGCACCGGATCGCACTTTATGCACCGGAAAATGCGCATGTGTTGACGTTTCCAGTCGTCAACGGCCAGCATGTGCAGAAGGGTGAATTGCTTATAGAGCTGCAATCGGACGAACTGGACCACCAGTTGGATGGTTTGCAGCGGCAGATGGACTTGTTGCAGTGGCAGACATCGGCACAAGGTGTTTCCGGCGATGTGGCTGCGCAGGGGCGTATTCTTCGTCAACAGATTATTGGTGATGTCGCCCAATTGGGTTCGTTGAAAGAGCGCATTGCCCGGTTGAAGATGAAAGCCCCGTTTTCCGGCGAAGTTGTGATGGTTAATCTGGATGCCAGTCAGGGTGATTACGTGCAGGGTGGTGAGAAGCTTTTGAGCCTTGTGGATAGTAAAAAAGCCACAGTACGTGCTTATGTTTCCGAGAGTGATTTGGGGCGATTCGAGGCAGGTGCCAAGGCGCGTTTTTATCCGGACGATCCAGCTTTGAAGGCGATGGATATGCGCGTGGAAGACATTGATCGAGCCAGTGCTAAAGTGTTGCTTGATCCGCCGTTGGCGTCGATTTTCGGCGGAGATATTCCTGTTCTTCAAGGCAAAGGCGGTTCACTTATCCCACAGCAGGCGGTGTATCGGGTGATACTGCACCCCTTACAAGATACGCCAGTGCAAAAGAGTATACGCGGCAAGGTATATATCGAAGGTTCGCGTAAAAGCATACTGGCGCGGTTTTTCAATCAGGTGATTGCCGTCGTGATTCGCGAAAGCGGTTTCTGATTTTAGGATTTTAGTGTCCGCGAGGACGTATCTGTCGGGTAGGGAGAAGCAATGAGATTCTGCTACAGGTTGGGTTTACTGCTGCCCATGCTGCTGGTTTCGTCGTTGGCGCATGCATCAAGTGGCGGTGTGGATGATTTCTTCGCTTTGCTGAACGATAAATTGGCTGCGGTGTTGTTTTTCGATGTGATGCCGGGTGAAGCAAAGATGCCGTTTATTGTCGGTTGGCTGGCGGTCGGGGCTGTTTACCTTACGTTTCGTTTCGGTTTTATCAATTTACGCATGATGGGGCATGCTTTTCAGGTGATTCGCGGGCGCTATCAATCATCGGAGGACAAGGGTGAGGTTACGCCGTTTCAAGCGCTTTCAGCGGCACTTTCGGCGACCGTCGGGCTGGGAAATATCGCCGGTGTGGCGATTGCGGTGGGTATTGGCGGTCCCGGAGCCACGTTGTGGATGGTTCTGGCCGGTTTTTTCGGCATGACATCCAAGTTTGCCGAGGTGACACTGGCCCAGATGTACCGTGAATTCCGTCCGGATGGTCATGTGTTGGGCGGTGCGACGCAATATCTATCGAAGGGATTTGCTGAATATGGTTGGGCCGGACTGGGTAAAATGCTGGCAATTCTGTTTGCAGTTTTTTGTGTTGGTGCATCAATGGGCGGCGGCAATGCGTTTCAGGTTTCGCAGGCGCTGGGCGCGGTGCAGAATGTATTCCCATTTTTTGATACCTACCCGTGGGTATTCGGTGTTTTCATGGGCGGTGCGGTAGCGCTGGTCATTATCGGTGGTATCCGTTCGATTGCACGCGCTGCAGAAGCGATTGTACCGACGATGGTGTTTATTTATCTCTCCGCCTGCCTGTATATTATACTTTCTCATGCAGCGGATATTCCTGCTGCGCTGATATCGATTGTCCACGGTGCATTTTCACCGACGGCAGTGGCTGGCGGATTTGTGGGTGTGCTGGTGGTTGGTTTTCAACGCGCTGCATTTTCTAGCGAAGCGGGGATTGGTTCAGCAGCGATTGCCCATTCGGCGGCATCCGTTCGCTACCCGGTGCGGCAGGGTTTTGTCGCATTGTACGAACCGTTTATTGATACTGTGATTATTTGCACGATGACGGCGCTGGTGATTGTGTTGACCGGGGTGTGGAATGCGCCGGAGTATCACCATCTGGTGGTGGCAAGCAAAGGTGCTGCGTTGACTGCAGTGGCATTCGGCTCGGTGTTGTCGTGGTTTCCGGTGATTCTTTCGATTTCGGTAGTGTTATTTGCCTATTCGACGATGATTTCGTGGTCCTATTACGGCGAGCGTTGTTGGACATATGTGTTCGGTGAACGCTTTTCAATGGTGTATCGGATTTTGTTCGTGATGGTGATTGTGCTGGCCAGTCTGGTTAGTGCCGGAAATATTCTTGATTTCAGTGATTTATTATTGCTGTCTATGGCATTTCCTAATTTTCTGGCGCTTTATCTGCTGCAAGGCAAAGTCGCAGGCGCTTTGCGCGACTATATGGGAAAATTAAAGAGCGGCGAAATGGAACGCGAACGCGCGTGGTGAAGGGAGAGAGCTTCCTTAACGATAGTCTGATTTACCTTTGCGAGCATGTGTTTGAATCTACAAACGGATTTTCCAGTGGGCTTTCACCAGTCTGCAGCCAGTGTATGCTTCGCATCCTGATTTTTAGCACAAAGGAGCGATATTGTGGCCCTGATGATTACCGAAGAGTGTATCAATTGCGCGGTGTGTGAGCCTGAGTGTCCGAATGGCGCTATTTTTGAGGGTGAGGAAATTTACGAGATTGATTCTGACCTGTGCACCCAATGCGTCGGCCATTTTGATGAACCGCAGTGCCAGCTAGTGTGCCCTGTGGATTGCATTCCGCTTGATCCTGATTGTCTGGAGAGTGAAGAGGATTTAACGATTAAATACCAGAATTTGACAGCGAATAATGGCTGATTCTTTGAAACCTGATTTATCCGTGCCCGAAACCAAGAAAACAGGTGCGCTTTTTGTGATGTCCGGGCCTTCCGGCAGTGGGAAAACCAGCTTATGCGCGGCTTTGCTGGAGCAATGCCCGCGCTTGAAACTGAGTATTTCTGCCACCACACGTGCGCCGCGCTCTGGAGAGGTGGATGGCGTCGATTATCATTTCCTCAGCTAAGCTCAATTTAATCGCGGCGTTGCGCAGGATGCGTTTCTTGAGCATGCGCGGGTGCACGATCATGATTACGGGACGCGTCGCGAAGATGTTGAAGCGATACGTAGGCGAGGATTTGATGCGCTGCTGGAAATCGACTGGCAGGGAGCGGCGCAGGTGGCTGCGCGTTGCCCGGATGCCTACCGTATTTTTATTTTGCCGCCTTCTGTTGAGGAATTGCGCAAGCGTTTGACTGGGCGTGGACAGGATGATGCGGCGGTGATTGAGCGGCGCATGGCCGCTGCTGAATCGGAATTGGCACATGCCGGTGAGGCTGATTTTGATTTTCGTGTTGTTAACGAGGATTTCGAGGTGGCATTGCGAAAATTGCTTGATATTGTTCGGGCTGATAGCGATTGCCGCCCTAAAATTGGCTGACGAATCGCTGTTTGCTATTTTCTCAGCCTAAATCTAGGCTGGGATTTCTTTTTCTGGAGGTATAAATAATTATGGCGCGTGTAACAATTGAAGATTGTATTCGCTATTATCCCAACCGTTTCGAGATGGTGCTGCTGGCTGCCCGCCGCGCCCGTCAGTTGCTCAAGGGCATCTCACCCGTTGCTGATGATGAAATGCATAAACCCGTGGTGCAATCGCTGAAGGAACTTGGCGACGGGCATGTCAGTTGGGAGAGGCTTTTTGAACTTGATGAGTTGGAGCGTCAGCGTTTGCTGGCTGCATCCCGGGAAGAGGTTGAAGAGACCGTTTGATATGGACACGGGGCACACAAATTGTTTGTTTTGTGTGTCGCCCCGTATGAACTGACCGGTTTTCCGGTTCCGTTGTGAATCCCGGTCGCAGTAGCATGTGTTCGCGCTGTTTTCCTTTCTCCATTAAACGCTTGTTTTTTAATAGAAATCGCCTGTTCACTCTTGGGAAAACCTTGCTGTGAGTCGCATTTTTGAGGTAACTGATAAGGTGCGCGCGCACGATTCAGGTGCGGATATTGATTTGATTAACCGCGCTTATGTATTTGCTGCTAATGCGCATGCCAATCAGAAGCGCAGCTCCGGTGAGCCTTATCTAACCCATCCGCTGGCAGTGGCCAATATACTCGCCAGTTTACGCCTCGACGATAAAAGCATCGTTACCGGTTTGTTGCACGATACCGTTGAAGACACGGCGGTCACACTACAGGATATCGAAAGTCGTTTCGGCTCCGAAGTGGCGTTACTGGTCGATGGGGTGACCAAAATTGGCCAGATACGGTTCGTTTCCAGTGAGCACCAGCAGGCGGAAAATTTCCGCAAGATGATTTTAGCCACAGCCAAGGATTTGCGGGTATTGCTCGTGAAACTGGCTGACCGCTTGCACAATATGCGTACACTGGGTTTTCTTCCGGAACGGAAACGCGGTTATATATCGCGCGAAACCATGGAATTGTACGCGCCGCTGGCGCATCGGCTTGGTATTCATTGGTTGACGCAGGAACTCGAAGACCTTTCTTTTTCACATCTTGAACCGGAAGCATTCTGCGAACTTTCCGGAAGAATGGCGGATCATATTGATGGTCTAAACAGTGTGCGTGAGCGTCTGGAAGCGATTATGCAGGAGGCGGTCAACCGGCAGGGGAGCAATGCGCGTGTGCAGGGTCGGATGAAACATATGTACAGTCTGTTTCAGAAAATGCAGCGCAAACAACTGGATTTTGACGACATTTATGATTTGGTCGCCTTCCGTGTGATTGTCGAAGATACAGCCTCTTGCTATCAAACGCTGGGCATAATTCACAGCCTGTATCGCCCGGTTCCGGGTCGTTTTAAGGATTATATCGCGTTACCCAAACCGAATGGTTACCAGTCATTACACACGTCGATTATCGGGCCGGATAATTATCGTTTAGAGGTGCAAATTCGCACCGAGGCCATGCATCGCTATGCCGAAGATGGCGTGGCTGCACACTGGCTGTATAAAGACGGAAATCTGGATGCCAGCGATCAACGTAATTTTCAATGGCTGAAACAGTTGACGGAATTGTTGCAGGACAGCGATCATCCCAGTGAATTTCTTGAGAATGTGCGGCTCGATTTATTTGTTAAAGAGGTGTACGTATTTAGTCGTGACGGTGATCTTTTCGCGCTGCCGCGTGGTGCGCTGCCGTTGGATTTTGCCTACGCAGTACATACCGATATTGGTAATCACTGTATTGGTGTGCGAATCAACGGACAGCCGGCTGATTTTCAGACACGTCTGCGTAATGGCGATCAGATTGAGATGCTGGTTAACGCCGAGCAAACGCCGGGCAGACAGTGGTTGCAGTGGGTGCGTACGCCGCGTGCACGGCAGTCGATTCGTCAGTGGTTCCGTCGTGAGGAGAAGAGTGCGAGCTTGCGCGTTGGTGCTGAAATTGTACAAGAGGTATTCGGCCGCAAGAAACCCGGCAAGGAAACGCTGGCTGCATTGGAGTGCAAGAATCGCGATGATCTGATGATTAAAATCGGACGCGGTGAGATACCGTTGGAACGGTTGCTTGGTGAAGCGAAACGACGTTCACCGCGCCGTTTGCATTTGAAGGGTACTGAGCAGGGTTTTATCAACGCGGCGAAATGTTGCCTAGCACTGCCGGGCGATGCCGTGCTTGGTCGTTTCGAGCATGGTCAGGGGATGACCGTGCATCATCAGGAATGTGCTGTGGCTGCCGGGGAGGAAAATAGCGCATGGATGAGTATTGACTGGAAACCGGAGAAAGGAAAATTATATTCGACCTCGCTGA
Organism: Zetaproteobacteria bacterium; assembly: GCA_003233235.1. Taxonomy (GTDB): domain Bacteria; phylum Pseudomonadota; class Zetaproteobacteria; order Mariprofundales; family Mariprofundaceae; genus UBA1543. The sequence continues at coordinate 28,536 of QILF01000129.1, read as the reverse complement.
AGCTTAAAACAATGAATCGACGTGGCATGCTGGCAGCTATTTCCGGTGCAGTGGCACAATTGAATGCAAGTATCGACGATTTGCAAATCCATCAGTTAGCCGGTGATTTGACGACACTTGAGATGTTGATTGAGGTCAGGGATCGCGTACATCTGGCCAAGGTTATGCGTGGTTTACGCCGGGTTGACGGGGTGATTAAGGTTAAACGTAATTTCCAATTGCGTCGGCACGAGGGCGCGGCGCAACGCATCAAACGGACATTAAACAATATGATGCACGGGGAATCCGCCGATCAGGATAGCCAACAGGACAAGGAGTAGGACTATGCTTGAGACGATTCACAGTGAAGCAGCGCCAGCAGCAGTCGGGCCGTATGCGCAGGCGGTACGGCATCAGGATATGTTGTTTACATCCGGACAGATTGGTCTTGATGCACGGACCGGCAAGCTTGTTGGCGAGACGTTAGCTGAGCAGGCGAATCAGGTGATGTGTAATCTGCACGCGGTTCTGGAAGCAGCCGGATGCGGGGTGACGGACATCATCAAAGTGAATATTTATTTGATTGATATGGCTGATTTTCCGGCATTGAATGCTTTGTACGGTGACTGGTTGGGTGGTCATCTGCCAGCGCGGGCAACGGTGGCGGTTGCCGCATTGCCGCTTGGCGCACGCGTTGAAATGGATTTGATTGCGCGCGTGGGATAAGTTTTCTTATCTGGCGGGAAGAGGGTTTGGAAAAAGGTAAAAAAAAGAGGCATCAAATGACGCCTCTTTTGCTGAATTATTAAAAGTTCAGGCTGCGTTAAAGGTTCAGGCGGCTTTTTGCACCTTGCCGGAACGCAGGCACTGCGAACACACGCGAATTTTACTGACACTGCCGTTAAGCACGGCACGCATTCTATGAAGATTGGGCAGAAAGCGACGACGGGTCGTGTTGTGTGCATGACTGACATTATTACCGCTCATCGGTCCTTTGCCACAAATTTCGCAACGTTTAGCCATAATATTTCTCCTACAAATCGTTAAAGGGTGCGCACTTTAGGGGATCAACCACTTCCAGACAAGCCTTTATTGAATCCCCTCATGCCGGGCGGGTCGTTTAAGAGATTTGTTAAAAAACACCTTTCCTAGCGACAGTTTCCTTCATGCCCTTCGAGAAGATTACGTAACGTTCCACTGAAGCTTTTTAAACGGAAAGGTTTGCAAAGTGTTGCACTGTTCGTCAATGCCTCCTGATGTTGCAGCACTTGGTTGCGGTCGTAGCTGGTGGCAAAGAGGACAGGCAAATGCGGATAGCGTTGACGCAATTGCACGGCGGCATCGACGCCACCCAATTCGGGCATCACAACATCCATAATGACCAGATTAACATCTTTCAACGCCTTATGTTTAACCGCCTGCCGTCCATTGCATGCCAGTTCGACCCTGTAACCCAGATGTTCCAGTAACTCTTTAACCGAGGTGCGCACAACTTCATCATCATCGACCAGTAAAATTGTTTCCCCGTACCCGTGCAACAGGTCGCCTAGAGTATTTTCGGATATTTTCTCTCTTCCTCCGTGTATCGGCAGGTAGATATAGAAGCATGTTCCTTTGTCCTTTTCACTTTCAATACGAATCGTACCCTGATGTGATTGAATCGCGCCGTAGACCATGCTTAGCCCGAGACCGGTTCCTTTGCCGACTTCCTTGGTTGTATAAAAGGGATCGAAAACCCGGTCTTTTATTACCTCTGGAATCCCACAACCATTATCCGCTACAGATAGCTCTATCCATGGACCTTCACCAAGCTCGTCATATATTGCATTCAGAGCAGTGTTTTGTTCAATCTGTTTCAGCTCGACACGTATTGTCGGCTTAGGTTTATCGGCAACGGCATCGCGTGCATTCACCAGCAGGTTTAGCAGAACTTGTTGCAGCTGGGTCCTGTCACCGAGAATATGTATATTTTCAGGACTTTCCAACACGTACTCAAAACATATGTTTTCCGGAATACTCATCTTTGAAAGAGGGATGTTCTCTTCAAGAAACTCTTTTATATTAATACTCTGCATGCGAACAGGACCTTTACGGGCAAAGGTGAGAAGTTGGGAAATCATCGTTGCCGCACGCTCACAAAGTTCTTGAATTGTTTCGGCTCTGGATTTCAGTATTTCCGAAGCCGAGACGTCTTTTTGCATCAGATAAAGATTACCCATCATACCGGCCAGCATATTATTGAAATCATGTGCGATACCTCCGACCAGCGTGCCGACTGCTTCCATCTTTTGCGATTGAGCCAGTTGCTCCTCAAGATCGCGTTCATAAGTGACATCGCATTGAATCCCGATATATTCAATCAGTCGGCCTGTTTCATCGAATACCGGCGACAAGCTCACTTCATTCCAGAATATATCGCCATTTTTCCGGATGTTGCGCAGCGTGACTGTGCATTCCTGTTGTTTCGCAATGGCGCGGCGCATGCGCCGGATTTCCGGCTGGTCGGTTCCATCACCTTGTAGAAAGCGGCAATTTTTTCCGAGTATTTCTTCATTTGAATAGCCGGAGATGGTTTGTGCAGCTTTATTGCAGTAAATAACTGGCATATCCGGCCTGCGGGCATCGGTGATAATCACGCCGTTGGCGGCTGCATCCATCGCTCTCTGATGCATACGAATCGTTGTTTCGGCGCGTTTACGTTCGCTAATATCGCGGGCTAGGGCCAGCAGACAGCTTTCCTTGCCATAGCTGATTCGAGAGAGGTGAACCTCAACCGGAAAAACAACACCGTCTTTCTTTTTGTGCAAACCTTCGAAGGTGGTAGAGCAACCTTCTCTGGTGTTTTTATTAAGTTGTTCCACGCCATCTATGGAGAAATTTATGTCAATGTCCGGCACTTTCATTTTCAGCAATTCTTTACGGCTGTAACCGAGTTTAAGGCTGGCCGTTCGGTTTGCCTTGATGATGTTGCCATGGTCATCAATGAGAAAAATAGCATCCGGAGCCTGATCAATGAGTGAACGGAAATGTTGTTTGCTTTTTTTCAATGCGGCAGTTCGTTTCTCGACCTTGCGGTCAAGTCCTGCATTTAATTCCTGCAAAGATTCGACCATAATCAGCCTGTCCATAGCATGCGTCATGATTTCCGTGACACGTTGCAACATCGGTTGCATCAATATCGCTTGTTCTGTTGCTTCTTCGGGTGAAAAGATAAAGGCATAGATATTGCCGGGGCAGGCGATGCTTTGATCATGTATCCACAGTGTTTGCCCGACTGTATATTGTTCCGGTAGCTGATCTTTCATATCAATTGCAGATTGTTCTGCCAAACGGATGATAGCTCCCGTTGAAACTAGCATATTTTTAATATCCGCAGGAATAATGACGTCCAGGCCGGTGATGTCTTCCGAAGTATAGGAAAGATATGCGGCGGTCACTTTATTCTTTTCCTGCTGGCAATGGATGACCATACAAACGGGAATATCTTTGAGCAACGAGATGCACTCAAGACCACTGCTCAGAATGCGTTTGACACTCGTCTGGCGGGAAATGGTTTCGGAAATCTGACCAAGCAACAGGGTGTCTTCGGCGCGCTCGGCCAGTTGGTCGTTTTCCGCTTCCAGATGCCGGATTCTTGCTTCAAGTTCGGAAATAGTTTTGCTGGTTGAATCATTCATACCGCTTCACCTAGGAATTTGAGTAGGGTTTTGCTTAGCCATGCAGGTTCATCCTCCTGAATATAATGGCTGCCTGTAGCAATGCGTTGCAAACGACTGTGCGGAATATGTGCATGCAGTTTTTCCACAATTTTAGCGGATAAAAACGGGTCTGCATCGCCGCGAACAATCAGCACAGGGATGCGAAGCCGCTTCAGTTGCCCGGAAATGCGCATCAAATCATGATTATCGAGACATTTAGCAAAATGCAAAAAGGCTTTCTTCCCCTCACTGTTCGCCAAGGGTTGCCAGAAGTCATCAATTAACGCTGCCGTGATATTTTCCCGATGCAGCATTCCCCTGCCAAGCAGTAATTTAAATGCACCAAGGTCGCAAATCGACATTAGCAGTTGGCGGATAACCGGAATGCGCATGGCGGTGATCGGTTGTACCGGCCAGAAATTGAATGCCACGGAATTAATCAGGCTGAGGCTGAGGATACTGTTTGTTTGTTGTACGGCCATAATCTGACCGATACCACCGCCCAAATCATGGCCGATGATATGATAGCGGGAAATTCCGAGTTTGTGCATCATCGTTGTCAGATAATTGGCATGTGCTTTCAGTGCATAAGATATATCCAGCGGTTTATCGGAGTTACCGCAACCGGGTAAATCGACGGTAATCACATCGAATTTTTCCATCAGTGCGGGAATGATGTTTTTCCAGATACGCGAATAAGTGGTGATGCCGTGAATCAGCAGAAGAACCGGCCCTTTGCCTTGGCGAAGGTAGGCGATGCGATGTCCGGCGACATTCACGTATTGATAGTGCACTTCGATAGCCTCCAATCGTTATCTTAAGTATAGGTGAGCCACTTGCAAAAGTCGTGAGCGGCGATTTTCGTCCCCACTGCGGCGCGATTTTGAGTTGTAATTTTGGCAAATGGAACCACCAAATGGAACCACCATTCACCTCATTCCAACTCAAAATCGCACTCGAAGTGGGATTGCAACTCATCCACCCAGACTTTTGCAAGTGGCTCAGGTGTTTTATGCCTGATACACATCAAGTGCAATACCCAGCGCAAATTTTGATATTTTCTAAGTAAACGAGCAAGGCATTATGCTGTTTATACAGGCTGTTTGCACTTATGGACCTTGTTCATGCGGCATGGCTTCGCCAAGATTAGGCTATGTACGGAATCATAGAACAGGATATCAGCATATTACCCGGCATCGGCCCGGCGATAGCCTCACGTTTGCAGAAGAGCGGTGTGCAATGCGTGGGCGATATATTGCTGCATCTTCCCCGTGATTATGTCGATGATCGCATTAGCATTCCGATGTGTGATTTGCAGGAGGGTGTTGAAGCGCGTACGCATGGTTATGTGCAGCAACTGGATGCAAGCGGATATGGGCGTCGCAAACAGGTGGTGGTGACGGTCAGTGACGACGACGGGGCGAGCCTGCAACTACGATTTTTCCATTCACCGTTTCTGCTGCGTGACGCACGTCTTGCGCCGGGACGCAGGCTCAGTATCCGTGGCAAAGTGGAGTGGTGGCACGGGCAAGCACAGATGTTGCATCCGGATTGGTTGCCTGAGGAGGCATTTCATGCCGGTTGGCAGCCTGTTTATGCCGGACAGGCTGGTCTGAATAGCGCCCGCATGGGCAAGCTGGTCAGTGCTGCGCTGAATCTTTGCGGGGCTGCTGCGCAGAGTCCTTTCGATACTTTGCTTGCACCGCGTCCGACGTTTGCGCAGGCGTTAAAGCGGGCGCACCAACCGGATATTCAAGGGCTATCTGGCTCCGACATGCAACAGGCTTTTGAACGCCTGAAACTTGAAGAATTGATTACCTACCTGCATGTGATGCTACGCATGCGTCGACAGGCGCAAATTGTCGCTGAAAAATGGCATAATGATGCGTTGTGTTCGGCGTTTCTTGACGTACTTCCTTATTCGTTGACCGATGCACAGGAGAAGGCATGGCAGGAAATTCGTGCAGATTTGGCAAGAGGCCAACGTATGCATCGTTTGCTGCAAGGCGATGTCGGTTCGGGCAAAACATGGATTGCGGCACTGGCGATGTTGATAGCGGTGCAGAATGATAAACAAGCGGTATTGATGGCTCCGACCAGTGTGTTGGCAGTGCAACATGTGCAGACGCTGAACGATCTTCTTGCCCCGTTGGGGAAACGTGTATCGCTGCTGACAGGCGGTATGAAGGCTGCTGAACGGCGTGCATTGCTTGCCGGACTCGCCGATGGTTCTATTGATATGGTAGTCGGTACACATGCGCTGATTTCAGAGGATGTGGTGTACCGTAATTTGGGCTTGGCGATTGTTGATGAGCAACACCGCTTTGGTGTGCGGCAACGCTGGGAATTAACGGGACGCGGCGAAGCTGTGCATTTACTGGCGATGAGCGCAACGCCGATTCCACGTTCGATGGCTTTGGCGCTTTATGGTGATATGGATTTGAGTTTAATGCGCGGTATGCCGCCGGGGCGCAAACCGGTTGAAACGCGTTTGGTCGGCAATCGGAGCAAATTGGCTGATGGCATGCAGCGCATGCTGGACGAAGACGGACGAATTTACTGGATTGTACCGCGTATTGACGAGGATGAAGACGGCGCGTCGGTCGAACAACGCGTCGATGGACTTAAAAAGCGTTTTCCTGATGCCGGTATTCTTGGCATGCATGGAAAGATGAAGGCCGCAGACAAGGAAAAGTCGCTAATTGCATTTGCCGATGGGTCATGTCGATTATTGGTTTCGACAACGGTAGTCGAGGTGGGTGTCAATGTGCTGCAAGCGCGGTTGATTGTGATTGAACAGGCGGATCGCTATGGATTGGCGCAGTTGCATCAGTTACGCGGGCGGGTCGGGCGTGATGAGGCACAGGGTTATTGTGTGCTGCTGCCTTCCAGCGAGGCGTCGAATCATGCGTTGGAACGCTTGCGGCATATGGTCGGATGTCACGATGGCTTGGAATTGGCGGAATTGGATTTAAAATTACGCGGTGCAGGTGATGCTGTCGGTGCACGGCAAAGTGGGGATATGGGCTTTCGGCTGCTCGATGTCAGCCGCGATGGAGCATTGATTCGCCACTGGCATGAACATTTACCGGAAATGCAGCCAACGGAAGCCATGCTACATTTTTGGCGACCGATGGCTGAGAGTGTGGATTAACGATCCACCGAGTAGCCGAGAATTTGTAAACTGTGCCAATAACTATCTTCATTTTCAAACAACTTTAATACAGCGGAATCGCAGTTCCGGCGTTTCAGCGTTTTTATTGCATCGCTTCCGCGCGTGCTTTGCACATCCCCGGTAATGGTTCGGTAATCGACCCAGCGGCTGATGAACCCTGCATCGAAGGGGAGGGCCAGTTTTTTGCACATATCTTGCATGCTTTTCTCCGGATGGCTGGTGAAATCCTCATAACGCATAAATCCTGTTTCAACACAGTACCGGGCAAAGGCTTCGTACCCTTCAAGAAAGGTTCGAACGGTCAGTTTTCCCTGCTTAATCGGCTCCTGCATCACGGCCAGACGGGAAAGGCTTAACCACTGGTCAATCGGATGACGCACGATGGCAGTTTGAATCAATACAAAATGTTCTTGAAGCACATTGGCCAGTGCGAGATTGCGTGCAGGGTTATCCAGAAAAGGGTGACCGGTAAAATCGAGATGTGCCCAGTCGCGGATGACAAGCACCTTCTTTTTCTGGCGGCTTCGTTTGTCGATGAGGCGGATGGTATCAACAAAATCTAAAACACGTCCTTGCTGAAGCTGGGCAATATCTTTTTTGTTGAGTAGAGAAAACCAATGATGCGCCTGATTGAGAGGATTGAACATTTGCGTTGCCGCCGGATGAATTTCGCTCAGTAAAGCAATGCGATGCATGCAACCGAGGCATTTGCATATCAGCGTGCTGCCGGAGCGCGCCATGTTGTGAATAATGCGTAATGGCTGTTTTTTTACGGGCATGTCACAGTGCTGAATGTCATTGCGGGTTCCTTGGCTATTGATGTAATTAATCTGCAAAGCAAGCAGAAGGCCAATTGTGTCTGGAAAGGCGTTGAATTTGGCCTGTTTCTTGCGATGTTTTAGCATGCCCAAACTCAATGATTTAATAGCGCAATTGCTTTCATTGGCGACGCAGAGCTTTCAACGCGGCGAATTGCAGGAAGCTAAACATGCATGCGAGGCCATCTTGTCGCATCAGCCATGTCATGGACCATCCAAACATTTGTTAGGATTGGTGTATTTGCAGGCCGGGTCAACTGAAACAGCCGTTAAAATGCTACAAGAAGCTGTTGATCAGCAGCCCAGATGCGCCGCGTGGCACGCAAATCTGGCTGTTGCTTTTAAGAAGGGTGCAGAACAACTCATGGACACATCGGAACAAGGCATTTCCGATGCCATGATCAAGGCACAGGCATTATTTGCCGCATCTTTGCAGCATGTGAATAAAGCAGTTCGTTTACAGCCGGATCTTGCCGATGCCCATTTCAATCGGGCGATGTTGTTAAAAATAAAAGGTGACTGGAAGCCTGCGCTTCAGTCTTTGCGTAAGGTGGTTCGTTTAAGACCATCGTATTTTGAGGCATGGAATGAGCTTGGGCATTTGCAAATGATGATGGGAGAAACCGCTGCAGCCCGTGATTCATATCTGCAAGCTTCATCATCGCCGGAGCATGGCAGCGAGGCATACAGTAATTTTCTACTCGCCCTGAATTACGATATACATGATACAAAAGAAGTTTCGACAGCCCATCGGGGATGGGAGGAACACTACCTTTCATCGATTTCTTGCTTCGATCATTGGGAAAATCAACGCAAAACGGAGCGTCGCCTGAAAATCGGATATGTATCTCCGGATTTCCATTTTCATTCGGTCGCATTCTTTGCCGGGCCTTTGATTCGAGGGCATCACCGCGAGCTGTTTGACGTGTGTTGTTATTCAGATTCACGGAAGAATGATGATATGCAGCGACAGTTGCGCGCAAGCGCTGATGTCTGGCGGGATACCGCCGCCATGAGTGATGCAGATCTGGCCAAATGTATTCGTGCTGATGCGATTGACATATTGATTGATCTGTCCGGCCATACATCGAAAAACAGACTGCGAATGTTTGCTATGCATCCGGCTCCAGTGCAGGTCAGTCATATTGGTTATCCCAATAGCACAGGCCTGAGCGCAATCGCTTGGCGGGTTACCGATCTGGTTGCTGATCCGGATTCTGGCTCAAAATCCTATCCAGTAGTCGATCAAGATGGCGCTGATTCTTGGCACGGTGAAAAATTGATACGCCTATCGAGCGGTTTTCTCCGCTATGCACCGCCAGCAGTTGCTATGCGTGTATTTGATGAGCCTGCGATTGAACAAGATAAGCGAAAAGGAATAATATTTGGCAGTTTTAATTTATTGGCAAAAATAACGGATGAAACCGTAGAAATGTGGGCGAATGTTCTCAAATCAGTTCCTGATTCAGCCCTGATTATCAAGAATGTGGCTATGGTGGATGCCTCGACTCGCAAACATTTGATTTCCAGATTCAAAAAATTTGGCATTGGAAAAAACCGATTGGAACTTATCTCATGGCAATTGTCCCTCGAAGATCATTTTAGGCTTTATCGAAGCGTTGATGTTGCTTTGGATACTTACCCTTACAACGGTACGACCACAAGCTGTGAGGCCTTGTTTATGGGTGTTCCGGTTGTTACCCGGATTGGGGATGTGCATGCGTCCCGAGTTGGGGCCAGCCTGCTAACGGGTGTCGGTCTTGAGGATTTGATTGCCGGAGATGGGGTTGAATATGTGCGTATTTGTGATGAGTTGGTTGCCGATGTCGAAAAACTCCATGATCGCAAGCTAAAAGCACATCAAGGATGCTGTGAAGTGTTGTGCGATGCGGAACCGCTGCTCGGTGAACTTGAGCAAGCTTATCAGGCCATATGGAAGCAGTGGTGCGAGGATACCGAGTAGGCATGTTTATTTTTTCTAAAGTCCAGAACCGTGTCGGCGATAGATACTCCAAGCGGAAGTGACAAACTTTCGTACCTGCAAAAGCAGGACGTGACAAGGCAAGGATGTCGTTCGCGTTTTAATACACTCTAAGGAGAGAGAAAATGGCACTAACAGTACAAACAAATAACGCGGCAAACACAGCCCTGAAGCATCTGAATACGAATAACCTGCAGATGAATAAGGCTCTGGAGCGGTTGTCTTCCGGCTTTCGTATCAATTCTGCGGCTGACGATGCAGCAGGCTTTGCTGTTTCATCCAAGCTTGATGCTCAGGCTGGTCGTTTGAAAGCAGCTGCAACCAACGTCGCTCAGGCTCAAGCTATGGTGAAGACTGCTGATGCAGGTGTGAACGAGATCCAGAATATGGTAACACGTTTGCAAGTGCTTGCTACGCAGGCTCAATCAGCCAATAATGATGGTGAACGCAACCGTCTGGACGGCGAACGCAGCAAACTGGAAAGTGCAATTGATAAAATTGCCGGTTCCACCAAGTACAACGGCGTATCGCTGCTTAATGGTACGGCTGGTGTGACGGTATCTTCCAATTCCTTCACTTCCGCAGAAGGCCTGCAGGCAGTGACGTTGGATGGTGCTGCTGCTTCGGCGACCTTTAGCGTATATCTGCAAGAGGCTTCAGCAACAGCTGCCGGTACTTTTGGTGCAGGTGATAAAATCACAGTGAGCGATGGAACCACAACGCAAACCGTGACGGTATCTGCACTTGCAACGGGTCTGGGTACGGTAGATCTGAACTTTGGCGATCTGGGTGTAAAATTGACCGTTAATTCAGCCCTGACCGGTCAGACGACCAATGCGGCTGCAGCTACAACAACGGCGATTGGTACTGTTGTAACCTCGTCAGCAGCGGCAAACACCTTCCAGGTGGGCGCAGATAATAATGCCAACAACCGACTCAGTGTTGCGTTTAATAATAACTACAACACGACCGGTTTATCCCTCAGTGGTGATATCACTACTGTGGCCAATGCCCGTACCTATGCGGATTTATTGACCACGGCGTTGACTACCATTGTCTCTAACCGTTCAACGCTGGGTTCAACCCAGAATCAGTTGGGTTATGTTGGCGCTAATCTTGCAACAAGTGTCGAGCAGATTTCGGCAGCAGTATCGACCATCCGGGATGCCGATATGGCAGCTGAAATGGCGAATTTCACGAAGAGCAAGATTCTGGTTCAGGCTGGTACAGCTATGCTGGCTCAGGCTAATCAGGCATCTCAGAATGTCCTGACTTTGTTCAGGTAATTTGGCCCCAAAGCCTCCTCCCTCCGGGGAGGGGGCGTAAGGCAAAGTGATATAAGGAGGTACAGTCATGCTTGAAATAAGCTCAGTTAATACCACTGTCTCCTCTCCAGTATCTGCAAAATCTGAAGCACCGGTAGCTACGGTTGGGGTGAATTCCAAAGTCGTGGCCCAAGCATCGGAAGAACAGACAAAAGTTAGCGAAAAAAGTGTTCGTCAGGCAGTAAAACAGGCGAACATAGATATAGCTGGCAGCAACGAGCAGGTTGGTTTCGTTTTTGAGAAGCGTTTGGGGCAACTCTATGTTCAGATTCTGGATAAACAGAGTGGTGCAGTTGTTAAGGAAATTCCTCCCAAGGCATTCATTGAGCATGCCGCCTATATGAAGGAATTGGCAGGTATTCTTTTGGATAGGAACGCATAGGACATGGCGGGGCTTTCCAGCATATCCGGCCTGATTGCCGGTTTTAATATCAAAGGGGCTGTCGAGGAAATACTGCGACCACAGCAGGCACGAATTGACAGCCTTACCTCTCAGCAAACCGCCGAGACTACGAAACAAAGCGAATTATCCAAATTTACAGGTCTTGTGCAGAACCTCCGCAATACATCCATCGCGATGTCCACGACGGCGGATTTCTTTTCCTATACCGCGAGTTTGAGCAGTAGCTCCAGTGTGTCGGCCAGCAGCCTGATTTCTGTGAGCGGAACCAGTTCGGTTTCGGCGGGCAGCCATACCATTAAAATCAACAAATTGGCGCTTGCCCAGAAAAATTCATCCTCGCTTGCCGTACAGGATAGTGCCGGTACAGCAGTGAATAGTGATACCACGTCGCTTGGTCTCTCCGGTAGTTTTACCGTCGCAGGGACAAGCGTGACGGTTACAGCCGCTGATTCGCTACAGGATGTTGCATACAGTGTGAATCAGGCCAATACCGGCAGTGCAGCTACAGGCGTGACAGCGACGGTTATCAAGGCGGGGACAAGTGATTACCGGTTGATTTTCACTGCGGATAGCACCGGTGCGGCCAACAGTTTTGTTATTGCAGGCGCTGATCTTTCAAATGCCGCCACCTTGGGTAAATTGAACCTCTCCGCACCGACATCGTTGCAGGTGGCACAGGATGCTGAAGCTATCGTTGACGGCCTGACCATTACGCGCGACAGCAATACAATCAGCGATGCGCTTTCCGGCGTAACCATGAATTTGAAGCAGGCTGATACCACCACCACATTGACTATGAATATCGCTGTGGACACCACATCATTGCAGAGCAATGTGCAAAAATTTGCGGATGAATACAATGCGGTACAGGATTATATCAACAGCCAGTTTATTGTTGATGCGAAAACCGGGGAGAATGGTGTTCTCGCCGGAGAAACGACGCTGCGTTCGATACAGAGTGCGCTTTCAACTTCGCTATTTCAGTCGGTGCAGGGTTTGGCCTCAGACCGTAACAGCCTTGTCCGGATTGGGGTGGAGCCGGACAGTAATGGTCGTTTGAGTATCAATAGCACGCTATTTGATAATTTTCTTAACACTGATCCCAATACGATTCGCGATGTCTTTGTGGCCAATGGCACGAGTGCCAATACCAAACTGAATTTTCTGGTTAACGGCTTGAGTACGACATCAGGCAGCTATGCCGTGAATCTCACTGCCGTCGGTACACGCGCCCAGTTGAGCGGTTCGAATGATGTGTTGAACAATACGCTGGGTACATTTACCGCAGCAGCCAATGATGTGGTTTCGATTACCGAGACCAGCGGTGCGCATCTGGCTAGCGTGACACTTGCCCCGACGTTGAATCAGAGCGGTATTATCACTGCGTTGAATAGCGAATTTGATAAGAGTTACACCGAAAAACACCAGTTTGCAACCGCGCTTACTGTTGTCGGCAGCCCGGCCACGGGTAGTAACACCTTCTTGGACATCGGTTTGGGATCGCTAGCCAACGATACCATTACCATCAGTGGTACAGATCGCGCAGGTTCCGGTATCAGTGCGACTTATACGATATTTAATACCGGCGTGGATACCGTAGATGGTTTGCTCAGTGCGATTCAGTCTGCTTTTAATCAGCAGGTGGTGGCAAGTATCGATACCGCCGGACGTGTGGTGGTAACGGATTCACAGACGGGTGATAGTCAATTAACCCTAAGCCTGACCGCCAACAATGAAGGGGGCGGCACGTTGGCTTTCGGAGCCGATAGTGTGGTTACCGAGGGACGTTATGCACTGGGTGTTGAAGCACTTGCATCAGGGAATGGTGTGCAGATTCGCAGCAAGGGTTGGGGTTCCACAGCGGGTTACACGATTTCACAGAGTGTGAATGGCTTGGGGATTACCAATCAGACGGTTGCCGGTGTGAGTATTGCAGGCACGATCAATGGTTTGGCGGCAACGGGCAGCGGCCAGGTGCTGATTGGTTCCACAGGCGCAGTAGACGGGCTGGCAATTTCCTACACAGGGACCTCGACTGGCGCAATCGGTGATATGACGATTGGTGTCGGCGCGGCAGCTTTATTCGAAGGTTCGCTGGACACATTTTCTAATTCTTTCACGGGCATGTTGCAGAAATCCATTGACGAATCTCAGAAAACATACGATTCACTGGGTAAGCAGATTAGCGATTCACAGTTGCAGTTGGAGTTAAAGCGGAAGACGTTGAGTCGGTCTTTTGCACGTATGGAGTCGGCGATGTCGGTTTTTCAGTCCACAGGTGCATTTTTGACCCAGTATGCAAATGTAGGTAGGAATAATTAAAAGAGAAAAGGAGACGGTCATGACTGGATATAAGGCATATCAGGGAAATCAGGTGGAAGGTTCCGGCCCGCTCGGACTTGTCCTGCTCAGCTACGAAGCACTCTACAAAGAACTCGGTCATGCCCGACGCGCGATTGAGGCCGGTGATTTGGCCGCCGAAGTGGATCATACCGGGCGTGCCATGGAGGCGATTATTGAACTTTCAAGCAGCCTCAATGCAGACAAAGGCGGAGATATTGCCACCTCGCTTGCTTCATTATATGGTTATATGGCGCGGCGTTTGAATGAGGGGATGTGTTCTTGCATTCCGGCGGCGGTAGATGAAGTGATGGCTTTGGTGCAAACCTTGCGCGAAGGATGGCAGTCGATTGAGAACCAGAAGCTTATTCAGCATGCGGAACGTAAGGTCGCGGCTGGCTGATGGCGTTGACTGAATATATCGGTGCTTCGCGCGATGCAATGATCGCAGTGCGGCAGGTGATTGAAAGACGTGACTGGCAGCGATTGGATACTGCTGTGGAATTTTACGGGGAAAGTTTTGCCCGCCTGCGGCATTATCTGGAGCGATTCGGCACAGATGAGACAAATGAAGTGGAGATGAGCGGCATGCGCCAGCTTGATATTATGCACCGCAAGGTAATGCGCCAGTTATCGTGGCATATGCGCCATACCGAGGAGGATTTAGAAACTATCAGTAGAATGTTGCACTGATTGGAAGAGTGTTTCTTTAGCGGTTGGCGGCAAGCCAGCTTTCTATCAGATCGCGTATTTCAGCCAGTCGTTCAATGCTCTCTGCTTCGAAGCGAAGCACCAGTGCCGCTTGTGTGTTGGAAGCGCGCAGCAAGCCCCATGCATCATCGAATTCGAGGCGCATGCCATCCACATCAATCATGGTGTAGCCTTGGCTGGAGAAGAAGGCTTTCGCTTCTTCTATAAGAGCGAATTTCCGTTCATCGGCGCATTCCATGCGAATTTCAGGTGTGCAAAAGGCAGGCGGCACGTTGGTAAAACATTCGGATAAGGGTTTTTCCTGTGCCGCCAGAAGTTGCATCAGACGTGCGCCGGCATAGGTGGCATCGTCAAAGCCGTAGTAGCGGTCGGCGAAAAAAAAGTGACCACTCATTTCGCCGGCCAACAGTGCGCCGGTTTCTTTCATTTTCGCTTTAATCGGCGAATGGCCGGTGCGCCACATCACCCCTGTGCCACCATTTTTTTCAATATCGGCATACAAACGACGTGAACTTTTCACCTCTGAAATAACGATGGCTCCCGGATGTGTGTGCAGCAGATCGCGGGCGAGTAGAAGTAACAGCATATCACCCGGAATAACCCTGCCGTTTTCATCCACCACGCCGATGCGATCGCCGTCGCCGTCGAAGGCAATACCGAGGTCTGCTTTGTGGGCAAGTACAGTTCTTTTCAGTTCATGCAGATTGTTTTCCACGGTGGGATCGGGATGGTGGTTGGGAAAACGCCCATCCGGTTCACAGAAAAGTTCAATGACCTCGCATGGTGCATGCGCGCATAGTTTGCGGTACAGCGGTGCGGCAATAATGCCGGAAGGGCCGTTTCCCGCGTCAATCACCACTTTTAGCGGGCGGGCCAGACGAATATCGGCGAGAACATGGTCATGGTAGGCGCGGCAGACATCCTGCTGACGTACATGTCCGTGTTCGGGGGGGACGATTTTTTTATGTTTTTCCATGCGTTGCATCAAGGTCTGAATATCCTTGCCATGCAGGCTTTCTTTGCCGCGCATTAATTTGAAACCGTTGTCTTCGCTGGGATTATGGCTAGCGGTGACCATGATGCAGCCCGCAGAATTCTGTTGAAATACTGCAAAATAGGCGAGTGGAGAGGGGACCATGCCGATGTCGAGTACGTTGCGACCGGCATCGGTCAGACCGCGAATCACCGCCTGCTGCAATTCCGGCCCGGAAAGCCGCGCATCGCGCCCGACCACGACGGGTTCGTTGGCATTTTCCGGTAGCATGCCAGCAAATTCATGGGCCAGATGCCAGGCAAATTCAGGGGTGATTTCTTTATGCGCAATGCCGCGAATATCGTATTCTCGAAATGTCTGATGCGGGATGTTCAGCATATATTGACTATAGCGCCAGCGTTCTCTCGCTCAAGTGTTTTGCGGATTTTCCCCGTATGCACTACGTTTAGCAAAAATAATGAACCGTGATAAGAGCCGCTTGCAAAAGTCTGGGTGGATGAGTTGCAATCCCGCTTCGAGTGCGGTTTTCGAGTGCGATTCTGAGTTGGAATGAGGTGAATGGTGGTTCCATTTGCCGAAATTCCAACTTGAAATCCAAGTGAAATCGCGCCGGAGTGGGGAAGTAAATCGCTGCTCACGACTTTTGCAAGTGGTTCATAGGGGCTCAATATATGCCGGAACCATTTAAGAATGCATTTAACCGACAACTTATTTTTGCTATGGCGAAGCATTTTAAGAAGCAGTGGCCTGAATTTAATTCTAAAGGTTTTTCATATTCAGCTTCGGAAAATTTAGATAAGCTTGAATTAAAGGAACGTTCTGAACAAATCATGAATGCGATGGCTGAATACCTGCCGGGTGATTTTATAAAAGCAGGAAACATCCTCCTGGCAAGCCTTAGCCCTGCATCTGAAGGTGATATTTTTGGCCTCACAGTAGATGATAAAGGGATTGCCGGATGGGCGATTATGCCCATAACACATTATGTCGGGTTGCACGGCCATAAGCATTTCGATTTATCCATGACTATATTAAAAGAATGCACCAAACGCTTTTCTTCTGAGTTCGGGATTCGTTTCTTTTTACTCGAAGCATCTGAAAAAACATTGGCAGAAATGAAAAAATGGGCAAAAGATGAGAATAGGCATGTGCGGCGTTTGGCATCGGAAGGCGCGCGTCCGAGGTTGCCTTGGGCGATGCAGTTACCTCAATTTATTAACGATCCCGCACCTGTGATTGAATTATTAGAGATACTGAAAAATGACGATGACGAATATGTGCGGCGTTCGGTCGCAAATAATTTAAATGATATTGCTAAAGACCATCCTGAACTTGTGGCGGAGATTGCAAAAAAATGGATGTATGGCGCGAGTAAGGCGCGGAAAAAGCTGGTTCGACATGCTTGCCGGACATTGATAAAACAAGGGAACAGGAAAGTGTTGCGGCTATTTGGTTATGAGCTGCCTGAAATGAAACAGGTCAGCTTCATAATACAAACACCGGAAGTCGTGTTTGGTGAAGTATTGCAATTTACCTTGTCAATGTTCTCAAATGCTAACCGCGACCAGCCTCTTATGATTGATTATATCATTCATCATCGAAAAGCGAACGGTAAAACATCTCCAAAAGTATTCAAATGGCGAACGACAATTTTAGCCACAAATAAATCACTGACATTCAAAAAAGAACACCGTATCAAAAAAATAAGCACGCGTGTTTATTATCAAGGTTTACACACAGTTGAGATCATAGTGAATGGTGTTTCAATAGGAGCAGCTGATTTCTGTTTGCTGATGCCATGATTGTTTAAACACTAAAACCAAGCACTGCGGACATCCGGGGCAATACCCGCATTTATCATTTTTTCGGGGAGCTGACTGGATGGTGAATAAGCGGTTTTATGATTTGATATTATGATGAGCGTGGTGCTTTCGGCGGGTTCAATCTTCGTTCTTCGAGGTTTGCGGAGGTTATTGTACACAAAGGAACAAGCAAGGGCGCGGTAGAATTTATGAATAGTGCGGGCTAGGCTGGCGACTTCATGTCGAGTTCTTCAAATGGACCTAATCCAAATCAATTGAATTCCGCACAATATGAAGCCGTATTTTATCGCGGTGGGCCGCTTTTGGTATTGGCGGGGGCCGGTTCCGGCAAGACACGGGTGATTACCGAGCGCATTGCTGCGCTTGTTGAGCGCGATGTGCCGCCGGATGCGGTGACAGCGGTGACTTTTACCAACAAAGCGGCAAAAGAAATGCGCCAGCGCCTGACAAAACGGCTCGGAGAGCAGGCCAAAAAGTTACGGATTTGCACTTTCCATGCACTCGGTCTGGCAATGCTGCGCAAGCATGCGGGTCATTTTAATCGCAAAGCCAATCTTTCAGTGTTTGCCGGTGGCGAACAGCGCGGGGTGCTGCGCAGCGTCTTACAGGACATGCGTTTGCCGTCCGATGCCAAGCAGGTGGATGCGATTCTCGGACGAATTTCGCAGCTCAAAAACGGCCTTCTGGATGGTGATAGCGGTTTGCAACCGGTGCGCCAGCGTTACGACACGCTGCTGGAGCGTATGAATGCCGTGGATTTCGATGATTTGCTGTTGCTGCCGATTCGTTTGCTGGATGAGGATGCCTCGGCGCAGGCCTTGTGGCGCGAGCGTTGTCGGCATTTTCTGGTTGATGAATATCAGGATTCGAGCCGCGTGCAATACGCGTTGGTGCGTCTTTTAGTGCCACCGGAAGGGAATTTAACGGTGGTTGGCGACGATGATCAGTCGATTTACGGCTGGCGCGGTGCGGAAATCAGTAATCTTTTTCAGTTGGATACCGATTATCCTAGTCTGAAGGTGGTGCGCCTAGAGGAAAATTATCGCTCAACGGCTGCGATTTTGCATGCGGCGAATGCGCTGATTGGCAATAACAGCCAGCGTTTGGGGAAGACCTTGCGTTCCAATCTCGGACGCGGCAAACCGGCGCGGATATGGGAGGCGGCAACACCGGAAGACGAGGCGGAACGGGTCGTGGCGGATATTGTTGCACGCTGTTCCTCTTCCAAATCATGCTGGCGTGATTTCTGTATTCTGTATCGTGCTTCCTACCAGTCGCGACCACTCGAATTGGCATTGCGCGAGCGCGGTGTGCCGTATCATGTCAGTGGCGGGTTGTCGTTTTTTGATCGGGCGGAAGTTCGTGATGTGCTTTCCTATTTGCGGCTGGTGGCCAATCCGGACGATGATTTGGCTTTTATGCGAGCCATTTCACGACCGCGCCGTGGTATTGGCGACAAGGCCTTGGGTGATTTGGGTGTGTTTGCCCATCAGCAGGGCTGTTCGTTGCTGAATGCATGTCTGGATGATGCGTTGATACATGCGCGGCAGCCGGTATTTGCCGGATTCGCACAGATGATTTCAGGGCTCGGCCATGTTTTTGATCATGGTGAGGCGGATGATGCATTTGATGCGCTGCTGGAGGAATCAGGGCTGGAGGATATGATTGTCGCCGAGGCCGATGATGAACGCGAACGCGATGCGCGGCTGGGTAACGTTCAGGCACTTCGGCGCTGGTGGTTAGGCTATGCCGAAAATGGCAGGAATATCGCTGATTTTATTCAGAATCTGGCGCTTTTAGCTGATCGCGAGGAAGATAAAAGCGGCGATGTGGTGCGTTTGATGACAGTGCATGCGGCCAAAGGTCTGGAATTTGATCACGTGTATATCATCGGTGTTGAAGAGGGTGGATTTCCACATAAAAATGCTATTGAAGAACAGCGTTTGGAGGAGGAGCGGCGCTTGATGTATGTCGCGGTGACGCGTGCCCGTTTCTATTTGACGTTAAGCTGTTCACGCAAGCGGCGGCGCTTCGGGCAGGTGGAATCGATGAAACCGTCGCCATTTTTACAGGAATTGGGTGGTGAATTTGTCGAGTGGGTGGATCGTGAACCGAATTCCGATGCCGCCCACGAAGAAGCCCAATCGCATATGGCTGCGATGCGCCAAAGGCTGGAAGCAGCCATGCAAAGCTCTAAGAAACAATAGAAAATGGTGCGCGATGCACAGCATGGAATGGATAGCGCGGGCAATTAGTTCCTCGTAATCGCAGGCGTGCCACCATCCATTGAGATATTCCTCATTGCAGCCTCCTCGAACCAGCTTTATTGAGCAATAATATTGTGCTGCCCAATCATCATATGCCACTGGATGTCGGTATGCTGAGCGGTGAATTGCGCCAAGGTGAATGCCGCTTACGGCAGAGAGGGTACTCTGGGGTATTGCGCAGAGTACCCTCTGGGGGATGATAGATTCGTTGCGGACAAAGGAACAAGCAAGGGCGCGGCTGTATATATTCCATATTCGGGAATGAAGAATGTCAAAGGCCTGAACCACGCGCTTTCTGAATCTTCTTAGCTGACTTTTCCAACTCGGAAAAAATCGTATCAGCCACTTGCTGAGGAAAACCTGTCGGAATCATAGCGCTCACGACACTTATTACCTTCGGTGTCGCAACCAGAATCTCTTCAATGATTGAGTCCACTTCACCGGCAAGACCAAGCTTTTTAGATGTTGAGTAGAAATGGCGCGGATAAATATCCTTTAACTTATAGTGAGCATTTTTGGAACGAAATGCCATGGCCAATTTCACATCATGGATGCTAAGGTGATTTGCCATCTCTCCCACAATCGGCCAAAAAGAAATCACATCGTAAAGCGGTGTCATATGATAGATATTTGAAGTCTCGTGAAAGATGCTGAAATTCTTGGCATGCCCATCCATAGCGGCAAGCATCCAGAATAGAAGCTGACTTTTGTAGAATGTTCGCCGGTCATGGTTTGCCATTCTTGATCCGCGCAGCAGCTCAAGAATCCGGGTCATGCCCGGTCCACCATCGTTCTCATATTTTCGGGATGGCGGTTCTCCCAGTGCTTGACACATATCCTCCTGTGGCAACCGCAGCCAGTATTTACCTTTGCCCGACAGTTTACGGTCGAAGCGTTTCACCACCAGCACCTTGGTTTCTCCAAACCGCGCCATGTCGCAATGAGCTGTTTCGATGCCATAGGATTGCATGATTTTGGAACAGAGCCACTCGTTCTCGATGGAGGTGCTCATATCCACACGTATATTGCCAATCAGTCCGATCGGTAGTTTCATGATGTGCGTTGTCGGCGTTGTGCCAATGGGGGTATGCCATTGATTGTCGTGCCACAGGAGTGCCGTTTTCTCTTGAGCACCGGCAAGAGAGATACGGAATTCACCCTGTTCTTCACCCACCAGTGTGGCGCTTACCGCAGCATTCAAACGCATCTCAATTTCCATATCTGTGAGTGGTTTTGCTTCAATACGGTTCCACCCATCAGGCTTCTCATCTTCGGGAAGCAGTTGAATGGCACCAACGCAGTCTCGGCCAATTTCTGCCAACAGATCGAATGCGGATGATCCTTTGGTATTATATTTTTGCTGAACTCTCCGTCGGATTTCCTCACTATCGGGCAACAGATTATCAAAATAGTATTCAACGAGATCGCCTTTGTACGGGAGGTTTCCCGGTTGAAATGGCATGGACAGTGAAAGCATTCTTCCATGAGGGGAACTCGGCCATGTATCAGCGTACTGAAATTCCTGTGGCCTGTTCTTGTACACACGCCATGTTCCGGCCAATTGACCGTTCATCCAGACATTTAATGACCGCCGGTTTTTCGAGTGCCTACGCACTGGCATCACCATGAATCCGCATCGGAATGCTTATTATGTTCTAAATTGCCCTCTCTTTTTTTGATCACCAAATCGGCATCCAGTTCGGACAGTATTTGCAGTATCCGCTCAAAGTGAACGTTCTCCGGATGTGTCTCATTCCGGGCAAATACTCGCTGTGATATACCGAGCTTTTCCCCCATATCTTTCTGGGTTAAACCGGCCTGTTTCCTCATACTTTTAAGAAGCGATGAAAGTTGTTGAGCAATAGCTATTTTGTATTTCATATCGACACCTCAGGTGTCACTATAGACCTTTAGAGGTCTATAGTAAATATAGACCTTTAAGGGTCTAAAATAGACATAGCTCTTCAGAGGTCTGGGACAATATCTCAACTAACAGTATTGCCTTGTCGCTTCAGCGGTTTAGCCACTAAACTGGTCACACAGCGGCATGGAAAAACAATGAAATTTCAAATAGTTCTTAGAGCCACTTGCAAAAGTCTGGGTGGATGAGTTGCAATCGCACTCGAAGTGGGGAAGAAAATCGCCGCTCACGACTTTTGCAAGTGGCTCCTTATTCTAAAGTGTAAAATGGTGCACCCTAGTGGATTCGAACCACTGGCCTTGCGCTTCGGAGGCGCATGCTCTATCCAGCTGAGCTAAGGGTGCATTTTGAGAAGTTAGCAAACTTGTGACCACGCGCAATCTATTGTCTTAAAAGGGGAAATCAAATGTCGTGGTCACCAAAGGGTCGCGATTTGCTCACACGAAAAAATAACCCTTAACCTCAGTGTCCCTAACCTCTTGTTTTTAATATAGAAAGTCTTGCTCACGCGACCAAAGTCAAAGGGTGAGTATTCTATTCGGAGGGCTGCGCTCTATCCAGCGGAACTAATCGTGCGTCGGAATTTCCACGGGCGGCGAATGTTACTTGCTTGATACCTGAAATGGAACCTGACGTATGCATCTGATGTACACATCTGATGCACACATCTGATGTCTACACGCTTGCTGTTTATATAGAACGACGACTGGCAACGGGCTGTTGGATTCGCGGGCGCGTTGTGGTTAGCTTTGTTCGTTCATTTGGTAACAGGAGATGCGTCGATGAAGGGTATAATTCTTGCCGGAGGCACGGGAACACGCCTTTACCCGGCAACGCATGTGATCAGCAAGCAATTGCTTCCGGTTTACGACAAGCCGATGATTTATTATCCGCTTTCGGTGCTGATGTTGGCCGGTATTCGCGATATTCTGATTATTTCAACGCCGCAGGATTTGCCCAGATTCAGGCAGTTGCTTGGTGATGGCAGGCAGTGGGGCCTGAATTTCTCTTATGCTGAACAGTCGCAACCTCGCGGTTTAGCTGAAGCTTTCCTCATCGGTTCCGAATTTATCGACGATTCGCCGGTGGCGCTGATTCTTGGTGATAATATTTTTTACGCGCAAGGGCTGGCACCGACATTGCACAAAGCAGTGAGCCGCGATGAAGGGGCGACGGTGTTTTGTTATCAGGTACGTGATCCGGAGCGTTACGGTGTAGCGGAAATTGGTGCCTCCGGGCAGGTGTTATCGCTTGCAGAGAAACCGCGAAATCCAAAATCCCGCTGGGCCGTGACCGGGCTTTATTTTTACGACAATCAGGTGGTTGATGTTGCGAAAAATGTGCAGCCGTCGGCGCGCGGAGAGTTGGAAATTACCTCTATCAACCAGTGGTATCTGGAGCAGGGTAAACTCAGTGCCGAATTGCTTGGCCGGGGCGCGGCATGGCTGGATACCGGAACACACGAATCGTTGATGGATGCGGCGCGTTATGTGGAGGTGATTGAGCGCAGACAGGGAATGAAAATCGGTTGTCTTGAAGAAGTAGCCTGGCGTATGGGTTATATCGACGACGAGGATTTGTTGGCGCTTGCCGCACCGCTGAATAAAAGTGATTACGGTTTTTATCTTCAATCGCTGCTGAACGAAACATGAATTATTCGCCGCGCAATATCATGGTGACTGGCGGAGCGGGTTTTATCGGCTGCAATTTTGTTCGTTATATGCTGAAAAATGATTCCGGGGTACGTATTGTGAATCTGGATGCACTGACCTATGCCGGTTCGCTGGAAAATCTACGTGATTTGCCGGATGAATCGCGGCATGTTTTTGTGCAGGGCGATATTTGTGATCGCGAACGGGTGGATGGCCTGTTGCGTGAGTACCATATTGATTGCATTGTTCATTTTGCTGCTGAATCGCATGTGGATAATTCCATTTCCGGCCCGGAAATTTTTATTAAAACCAATGTGACGGGAACCTATACCCTGCTTGAGTCCGCACGCGCTTATTGGCTGGATGAGCAGGGCTGGAGCCAATCGCAATGCCGTTTTCACCATGTTTCCACCGATGAGGTTTACGGTACGTTGGCTAAACAGGATGCAGCATTTACCGAACACACGCCCTATGCGCCGAATTCGCCGTATTCGGCCAGCAAGGCCGCTTCTGATCACTTGGCACGTGCCTGGTTTCATACCTACAACCTGCCGGTAACGACCAGCAATTGTTCGAATAATTACGGGGCATATCAGCACGACGAGAAGCTTATTCCGACGATTATCCGCCATGGTGTGGCGCAGTCGTCAATTCCGGTTTATGGCAACGGCGGCAACATCCGTGATTGGTTGTATGTTGAGGATCATTGCTCGGGCATTGATGCTGTGTTGCGTCGAGGGAAGCCGGGTGAGGTGTATAATATCGGTGGTTGCAACGAATGGGAGAATCTTGCGGTTGTGAAGCGGGTTTGCACGCTGATGGATGAGTATTTTCCGCAACATGCACCGCATGCCAATTTAATTTCCTTTGTGACGGACCGCGCCGGGCATGATTGGCGTTATGCGATTGATGCTTCGAAAATTTCCACCGCGCTGGATTGGCAGCCATGCGAAACCTTCGAGACGGGAATACGTAAAACCGTGGCATGGTATTTGAGTAAAATGGGTGTGTTGCTGAATGCTGGAAAACAGGAGTTTTTGTGAACAATAAAACGGTATCCATCGTTGGGCTTGGTTATGTCGGCTTGCCGCTGGCATTGGCCTTCGGGCGTGTGATGAAGACGATTGGTTTTGATATTTCCAAGGATAAAATAGCAGCGTATCGCAAGGGTTTTGATCCAACGGGCGAGATGGATGATGCATTATTTGTGCGGGCGGATAAATTGGCCTATACCACGGATGCTGCACAAATTGTTGAAGGGGATTTTGTTATTGTGGCGGTTCCAACGCCGGTGGATCATGCGCATCAACCAAACCTTACGCCTGTTATCCGGGCGACAGAAACCGTGGGCCGGAACCTCAAACCGGGAGCGGTTGTGATTTTTGAATCGACGGTCTATCCGGGTGTTAGCGAGGATATTTGTGTGCCGATTCTGGAACGCGAATCGGGATTGAAATGCGGCGTGGGATTCACGGTGGGCTATTCGCCGGAACGGGTGAATCCCGGCGACAAGGTGCATACGCTGGAACGTATTGTGAAGATTGTTTCCGGACAGGATGCGGATACGCTGGAACAGGTGGCGACGCTTTATGAAATGATTATTGAGGCTGGCGTACACCGGGCACCGGCTATTCGTGTTGCCGAGGCGGCCAAAGTCATCGAAAACACCCAGCGCGACATGAATATTGCGCTGATGAATGAGTTATCCATCATTTTCGATAAGCTGGGCATTGATACGCTTGACGTGCTGGAAGCCGCAGGGACGAAATGGAACTTTCTGCCGTTTCGTCCGGGCCTGGTTGGCGGGCATTGTATTGGCGTGGACCCGTATTATTTGACCTACAAGGCGGAAATGGCGGGCTATCATCCGGATGTGATTCTGTCCGGTCGGCAAATTAATGACGGGATGGGTCGTTATATTGCCGAGCAGACGGTGCGGCAGATGATTGATGCCGGAGGGGTGGTCAAAGGGGCGCGCGTGCTGGTCCTTGGTTTAACCTTCAAAGAGGATTGTGCTGATTTGCGCAACTCACGGGTGATTGATGTGATTCGCGAACTTGAGAGCTACGGCATAGATGTGCTGGTGCATGATCCTGTGGCGGATGCCAGTGAAGCAAAACATGAATATGGTATTGAACTGGTTACGTTGGAAAAAATCAGCAACGTGGATGCGATTGTGGCTGCCGTGGCACATCGCGAGCTGGTCGATACGAATGTGGAATATTTCGCTGACTTTGCCGACAGGCGTGCGATTCCGTTTATGGATGTGAAATCCACATTTGACCGGAACGCCTTGCGACAGGCCGGATTCCGGGTGTGGCGCTTGTGAGTAAACCGCTTGTTATTATCTCCTTTGTTAGTTCTGAGATACAGTGGCTGAAAGCATGTCTTTCAACAAACCACCTTTACCCTTCGCGTAATTTTTTCTAGTGATTCTGTTCGGTTCACCTGTGATAAACCGTTAGAGCCGCTTGCAAAAATCTGGGTGGATGAGTTGCAATCCCACTTCGAGTGCGATTTTGAGTTGGAATGAGGTGAATGGTGGTTCCATTTACCGAAAATCGCCGCTCACGACTTTTGCAAGTGGCTCGTTAATACGGACAATTTATTTTTTTCTAAAACAGGGCAGCTAATGTGCTTCTGATACGGGTCATCGGGCATGGTTGACTTGGTAGACTTCATTTATAGAGTTCCGCTTCCCGTTTGGGGGATCGTCTAGTGGTAGGACTACGGACTCTGACTCCGTCAACCGAGGTTCGAATCCTCGTCCCCCAGCCAGTTTTTGTGTGTTTAAGTGAATGTTTTTTAATTTCGAATTCATCTTTAATCAATAAAGAGAAGATAGAATTACGCATAGTTCGGCGCGATTCCCTCCTCCCCTCCCTATAAATTTCGCCGGACTATTTGACCCCGACTCCTGTCGGGGTCTTTTTTTTTGTATTTTAATTTTCAGATTATTTTGTGTGGCTGTGTTTCAGTTGTTATCATAAAGTTCAATTTCTGCGCAGATTGGCAGGTGATCCGAGCCGATAAACGGCATGGTTTCGAGTTTTAGAATTCGCATTCTCCCACGCACCAGAATATGATCAAGGTGACGTTGCGGCTGCCAACTGGGAAATGTCCGGAGCAGGGTAGCGGGCATTTTCAGATTGGCTTCTTCGAATAAAAAGCGGAACTCTTCCGAATCCGGCTCACAGTTTAAATCGCCGAGAAGGATGACGTTTTCATGCTGTCGCAAGCGGTTCACGATGTAACGTAATTGGCGTATTCGGCTTGATTTTTGTAGGGATAAATGCGTTACGAATATTGCCAGATCGCTATTTCCGATGTGAAACAAACCCTCCATTAAGCCGCGCCCATGTCGTGAAGCAGGCAGTCTATGGCGCTCTAAATGAACGCAGGGATAGCGGCTTATCAGGCCAAGGCCGATGCTGGCAATTGCGCCGATATCGCGCGTGGTTTGGGTGTAGCAGTAAGGTAGATTGGCGCGGAAGGCAATGTATTGCGCCTGCTGAATATATCGGCTGCGAAATGAACCGCAATCGGCTTCCTGCAGGCCGATGATATCGAAATTCATTTGTTCGGCAATGCGGTCAAGATTGGCGATAGTTTGCCTGTGCGGTAACAGATAACGGAAGCTATAGGTCAGCATATGGCGCATGCGACGGGAACCGATACCGGCCTGAATATTGTAGCTGGCCAGCCTGAATCTGAGCGGCGATAAAGTTTTGCCCAGTTTATTCTCCCGGTTCATTCTCCCAGTTTGTTCTGAAAGATGCTGCTTCATGCGTTACCGCCCTTTTAACGGATGTTTGTTTTAAGTTCTTGCATGCGCTGCTGCAATGCTTTCTCGTGCGATGTTTTTGCAATAATCTGCCCGATATGCAGTGGCTGTCGCTGTGAATCCACTGCAACATAGACGAATACAGCATCCATGATGCAGACACGCTCGGTGTTTATGAATTCAATTGGAACCCACATACTGCTGTTGCCGGTTAATGCGACCTGTGCTTTGATTTGAAGTGTTTCTCCGCATTTACACGGGTAGTGAAATCTGGCCCGGTGCACCGCTACGGTCATACAGTCGAAGTTGCAAAAGCGGTGCGCGGCAAGGAAACCCACTTCATCGGCCAGCGTGAGTAGCCGGCCGCCATGCAAGACGTGGTAGCCATTCAAATCGTTGTCTTGAACAGTGTAGACAGTGGATATACACGTTGTGCTAATCGGTGTGGTGTCCATTTTTGCAGGCTAGCTGTTGAGCATTCAAATGGAAATGATATGCGCAACATGGCACTTGATTTGCTGACTCACGAGTATGTTCACAAGTATGTTCAGCCATTTCCTCTTAACAAAAGTCGCCGATGACTGCCTTACGGCGGGTTTTTTACCTAGTGTCCTATCCCGTAGAAGCGCGCACTATCAGCGAGTACTGGCGGGATGTGCGGCAAGGGGCGCGCCTTGCCTTGGCGCTTTGGGGTGGCTCTGATGGTACGCTCTTCTACGGGGCAGGACACTAGGGAGGCGCTGAACAAACCATGATTCGTGACCCTGCACGTAAAATGAACGATTTCCGCGTTAAAGATTTGAACACCACAGGTATTTCCTCCGGTCACCATAGCGGTGCTATGGATTGCAATCTTTGCCTTGAACTCGCGCGTTTTTCATTGCATCAGCATCGAACCAGCTTTATTCAGCACTTCCCTAAAACATGACGCTATCGACCTTCCTGCCACCGGAAACATTGGAAATGCTGGACTCAATCGCTCCGGGTTTTCCGGATGATCTGGCATTTGATGCGGAAATGACTATTTTGTTCAGTGATATGCGCGGTTTTACACAGTTGGCAGAAGCGCATCCGGCTCGCCAAGTGTATGCCGCTATCAATGCCAGTTTGGCCACCCAGACGCGATTGGTGATTAGGCATCAGGGTAGTGTTAATAAATTCCTCGGCGATGGTTTGCTCGCCTGTTTTTCCGGTGAACAACGTGTATTTCGTGCCGTAAATTGTGTTTTGGACATGCTGGATGTGCTTAGGGAACAGGAAACTACGGGATTGACATTGCCCAGTCCGGTTGGTTTCGGCATCAACGACGGCAAGGTGCTGCTGGGTTTGTTGGGGATTGAAGAGCGCCGTGAATTTACTGTGATTGGCGATGTCGTGAATACCGCAGCGCGATTGTGTGGTATTGCCGGGCCGTTTCAAGCCTTGATTACCGATGAGGCTCGAAGTGCCTTGCCTTCTGACTTTGCCGAAATGCATTGTCATTTTTTTCGACGCCAGCAATTCAAAGGGAAAGCCCTGCCGATAGACGTCTACCGGATAGAAAAGCAGGAGTCATTGGCGTAAACTAGGGAAGCGCTGATCAATTCATGGATTTGCATTTTACATTTATAATGCACCAACTCGGCGTTGCAATGTTTCGCAATAGCCGTGCTATTACGTGCACAT
>QILF01000034.1 GCA_003233235.1 Zetaproteobacteria bacterium | reverse complement strand
CGTAAACATGGCTACGCCCTTTTTCGCAAAAATCCGTTGCGAACAAATGCTCTGCGCAATCATCACGGCGATTCATGAATAATGCAGGCTAAGTCAGGATTCAATCAAGACGGGTGATATGTACGCTAACCCGCATTTTCTGTTCAACATTGCCGCGAAACAAACCGCGAACAGGCGGCACATCAAAATAATCCCTGCCAATAGCAGTACGTATATATTGCCAGTCCACCAGTTTATCGTTGGTCGGATCAATGCCGATCCAGCCGGATTGATGATGCCATGCCTGCACCCAGGCATGCGAGGCCGTCGCCCCGCGCAAACGGCTACCCTCATTGTCGATGTCGGGATCGTAAATATAACCACTAACATAACGGGCCGGAATACCTGCTGTGCGTAAAACACCAATCAGGGCATGTGCCATATCCTGACAAACACCGCCGCCTTGTTTGAAAAGTTCTGTCGGACTGGAATACACATGCGTGGCATCGGGGTCAAAGCGGAAGGTACGGAAAAAATAGTTGGCTACCGCGACCAATGCCGCTTCAAATTCGCTTTCGTTCATATCCATGTGAATTTCATGAGCCGTCGGTACGGTGCTGTATTCGGCAAGCTGCGGAACGCCGGGTGACCAAGCCAAGAATTCGGCCCAGTGCTGTTGATAAGGACGGGAATCGAATTTGGTTTCCGGCCCGCAGCAAATAGCATGTGTTGTTTCGATGCTTGCTTTGGAGATAATTTCCAACTGCTTGTGCGGTGTAACAATATCGAAGTGGTGGACAATATTAGCGAAATGATCGCGGTGTGCTACGGCAATAACGGGCATGCTCGAAGAAGGATTGGTCGTGACATGAATTTGCGCATCCAGCACATGCTGCAAGCCGGTTTGCATGGGTGTTATGCGCACTTCATTATGTGCCAGAATCACCGGTTCGCTGTAGTCGAAGCAGGTTACATGGGTCATTTGCAAGCGCGCATGACCGCCTTTTGGAACCATCATGGCATCATATCCCGTTGTTGTTGCTGTTGTTGCATCTGACTGCCAAGAGACAGTTCATGACCCTGATCATCCATGACAATCAATAAATCAAAATAATTGGCCATGATTTGTTGTTGTAAATCGACACACCGTTGCTGGGTTGTTTGCAAATGTTGCTGCAATCCTTCGCGCAAAATTATTTCACCCCTTTCGTTACCACGAAGCTCATCCAGAAATAATTTGGCTTGTGTATAAACGCGATGCTGGCCTTGGTGTGTTTTTCCCAGGGCCTGCAAATGACGGGTTACCTGCTCCATGCAATAACGCATGGAGCGCGGGAAATCCTGATTAAAGAGAATAAGATTGATGACTTGCGCGGGAATAATTTTAGCCTTGTACATGCGGCGATATGCTTCATAACCGGAAACCGAACGCAGCAAGGCCTGCCATTGATGAATATCCAGTGGTCGCCCGACTTCATCGGCGTCGGGCAGCACAATATGGTATTTTATTTCAAGAATACGGCTGGACATCAGTGCGCGATCCAGAAATATGCCGAGGCGCAGAAATTTCCATGCTTTACCGTGCACCATGGTGTGTGCAGCAAGTCCGTGAAAGGTATTGCAAATGGTTTGAATCCGTTGATTGAACGTATAACTGCCAGCATACGTCACCTGATTTAAGCGAATGTTGGCAAGCCCCAAATGGGCCTGATTGAGATGATTCCACATTTCCTCACTGATACGTTCACGCATACTGCGCGCTGCTTCACGGGCGGCATGCAAGCGGGAGAGCACAGAATCCGGATTTTTATCCGAAAGCAGCAGGAAATCGTAAATATTTTCTTCATTCACCTCGTCGTAGAGGGAATCAAACAAATCACGCGAACGGGTAATGGCCAACATGGGCAGCCAGACATCCAGTTCGGAAAAATATTCGACTTCAAACCCCATGCGATAATTGACATCAAGAATGCGGGTGACGTTTTCAGCCCGTTCAATATGCTGACCCAATTGGTACATACTGTAGGCGACACGACTAAGCATAACGCCCCTCTCCGGTATATGGGGTGTCGTATAACACCCAAGTGTCTTTGCTGCCGCCACCCTGCGATGAGTTGACCACCAGACTTCCTTGCGGCAACGCCACGCGGGTCAAACCACCCGGAAGCACATTCACCGAGCCATCGGCACTGCATACCGCGAATGGCCGCAAATCAACATGACGGGGAAATAACCCTTCCACACCGTGTTGTTCAACGCGGGTCGGATGGGTGGATAATTGCTGAATCGGCTGGGCGATGTAGGCCGCAGGGGTTTTATTTATTTTGGCGCGGAATTCAATCAGTTCATGCTTGCTGGCGTGGGACCCAACCAGCAGGCCATAACCACCGGATGCATCCGTTGGTTTGACAACCAATTCCTCAAGATGTTCCAGTACATATTTGCGATCTTCATCGCGTACACACAAATAGGTCGGCACAATCGGCAGAATGGGTTCTTCATTCAGATAATAACGAATAATATCCGGCGTGTAGGCATAAATGGCTTTATCGTCGGCCACCCCTGCACCGGGTGCGTTGGCCAAAGCCAGATTCCCGGCACGGTAGGCATGCATCATGCCCGCGACACCAAGCAGCGAGTTCGGATTAAAAACCAGCGGATCAAGAAAATCATCATCAATACGGCGGTAAAGTACGTCTATTCGCCTCAGGCCATCGGTCGTTTTCATGTACAACACATCCTGAATCACGATTAAATCGCTGCCTTCGACCAGTTCCACACCCATCCGGTCGGCCAGAAAGGCATGCTCAAAATAAGCTGCGTTGTAGGTTCCGGGGGTGAGCACGGCGAGGGTGGGGTTGTCTGCTTGCGAAAGAGAAGACAGGGCGTTGAATAACATTTGCGGATATTGATCAACGGAGCGAACCCGGTGTTGTTGCAAAAGCTTGGGCATGACGCGCCCCATAATCAGCCGATTTTCGATCACATACGAAACACCGGAAGGTGAGCGGAGGTTGTCTTCCAATACCATGAACTCACCTTGTTCGCCGCGAATCAGATCAATGCCACCGATATGGGTATACATGCCACCCGGCGTATCCAGCCCGCTCATTTCGCGGCAAAAAAGCGGTGAATTCAGTATCATATCGGTAGGCACGATGGCGTCTTTTAGAATGGATTGATGATGGTAGAGGTCATGTAGAAAAAGATTCAGCGCATGCAGGCGTTGCTGCACACCGGTTTCGACGTGATGCCACTCTTTTGCGGTAATGATACGCGGAATAAGATCGAAGGGAAAAATCTTCTCCGTGCCTCGAACATCGGAATAAACGGTGAAGGTGATACCCTGATTGAGCAGTGAAATATCCGCCATGCGTTGAATCTGGGCAAGTTCATCCTGACTGGTATTCAGAAAACGGGAAAACAGTTTCTTATAGTGAGTGCGCGGATGCCCGTCGGCATCAAACATTTCATCAAAAAAGGCCGTTGAATTGTAATCGGAAGAAATGACAGACATGTTCGGTAATCATCGTCCTCGCTTGGAATCTTTCGATAGTCTCTTGCAACATGGAAAAAGTAAAGTTTGGAATAAGCTTCATGTAAACACGCACTTGAATTTTACAAGCTTTGCTTTCTTTTGCGCTTGGCTGAACGTACCG
The DNA here is from genome assembly GCA_003233235.1 of Zetaproteobacteria bacterium. Lineage (GTDB taxonomy): Bacteria > Pseudomonadota > Zetaproteobacteria > Mariprofundales > Mariprofundaceae > UBA1543. Next base: position 20,379 of record QILF01000034.1, on the reverse strand, counting down.
TTCCGGGATGCATACACCAAAAGCAGTTCTTCTTGACCGTGACGGCGTGATTAACTTCGATTCGGTACATTATATTTTGTCGCCTGAGCAGTGGCATCCTGTGCCGGGCAGCTTGCAGGCGATTGCACGATTGACGGACGCGGGTATTTCTGTCGCTATTTGCAGTAATCAGTCGGCGCTCGGACGCGGTATGATTTCGCAGGAAACGTTTCAAGCCATCCATGCCAAAATGATGCTGGCTATTGAGGAAGCAGGCGGCGTAATCATGCATGTAGCCTACTGCCCGCACACACCGGATGGTGGCTGTACTTGCCGCAAGCCGTTGCCCGGGCTGCTGAATGAATCGTTGGCCGCACTTGATATTACGGCCCCGGATGCACTGATGATTGGCGATTCAATCCGCGATATACAAGCCGCGCATGCGGCGGGTGCGCAGGCATGGCTGGTACAGAGTGGGCATGGCAATGCGGCGGATATTCTCAAACAAGCACGCGCCCTGATGCCGGATATTCCCGTCTATGGCGATCTGGCCAGTGCCGTGGATGCGCTGCTGGAAACAAACGCCTGACACGATGCTGTTTATCCGTTCCCTGACATTCAACCTGCTTTTCATGCTGCATACAGTGCTTTTTTCGCTGCTGGTGATTGTTTCCCGCCCGTTCGGCTTTGCTGCCACATGGTTCTGGGCACGCACCTGGTCAGGACTTACTTTTACGTTGTTGCGCCTGATTTGCGGCATCCGGCTGGAAATAGAGGGCCGCGAACATTGTCCGGATGAATCCTGTGTGGTCATGGCTAAACACCAATCGGCAGCGGAAACCATCGCCATGCCGATTCTTGTGCCTCCTTACGTCTGGATACTGAAACGCGAACTGCTCTACATCCCCTTATTCGGCTGGGCATTGGCTGTGATTAGCGCCATTGCCATCCGGCGCGGCAATCCGCGTGAGGCCATCAAGCAGGTGATTCAGCAGGGCACGCGCTTTCTCAAAAATCACCGCTGGGTGGTCGTTTTTCCCGAAGGAACGCGTTCAACTCCCGGCAAACCGGGTGATTATCAACCGGGAGGCATCGTGCTGGCCCAAAAAGCGGAAAGCGGCATCCTGCCGATGGCCCACAATGCCGGAATCTGCTGGCCCAAGCGCGGCTTCATCAAAAAACCGGGTATCATCCGCGTGCGTTTCCTGCCCTATATTTCCGCTGAAGAAGTAAAAGCAACCAGACGCAACGATTTACTCAAGCGCCTGGAGCAGGAAATCGAAGCAGCTACCGCAGAATTGGGTGGCTAGTGTCCTATCCCGTAGAAGAGCGTGCCATCAGAGCCACCCCAAAGCGCCGAACAGTCATCGGCCTCTGGTCGGGCTGGTTTCGTGAAAATTCGCGGCTAGCATGAAGCGCATGTCCAATGCACCCGCATCCACCCGTATCCTTATTCTGCAAGGTCCGTCGGCGTTATCCGATTTTCGCCGGCGCAAACTGCTCGAATCACTCGCCGCTTACGGGATAAACAATGCCGGCATTGAGGCATTTTTTATTCATTTCGCCGAGGTGAAAGAAACGTGGTCTGATGTGGACAGCGAGCGTTTGGCAGCGATTCTCGGACATGCGGCGAAAGTGCTTGTGGTAAATGCTGCCGACGATGTGTTTATCGTCACGCCACGTATCGGCACAATCAGCCCGTGGTCGTCAAAAGCGACCGATATTGCCGCCCATTGCGGCCTCGACCTTTTGCAGCGTCTGGAGCGCGGCGTGGTATATCGGGTGCAGGGCGCAAAAGACGTGAATCGTGCTGCCATTGCCACCTGTATTCACGACCGGATGACCGAATCGGTGCTTGGCAGCAGCGATGAACTGGGCCAATTGTTTTCACATCAACAGCCTGCGCCGCTGGCATACGTGGATATTCTTGAAGGTGGCCGGGAAGCATTGGCTGCGGCCAACCGGACACTCGGTTTAGCGTTGGTCAACGATGAAATTGATTATCTGTACAGTCATTTTGTAGCCATGCAACGCAATCCGAGTGATGCGGAATTGATGATGTTCGCGCAGGCCAATTCCGAACATTGCCGACACAAGATTTTCAATGCCGATTGGGTCATTGATGGCGAAGCGCAATCGCAAAGCCTGTTTTCAATGATTCGCCACACGCACAAAACCAGTCCCGACGGCACATTGATCGCCTACAGCGATAATTCCTCGGTGATTGAAGGTAGTAAATCACAGCGATTCTATCCTGACACCCATGGTCACTATGCCGCGCATGATGATTTGACACATATTCTGATGAAAGTGGAAACGCACAACCACCCGACAGCGATTTCTCCGTTTTCGGGAGCGGCAACCGGTTCCGGTGGCGAAATTCGTGATGAAGGCGCGACGGGTATCGGCAGCAAACCGAAAGCCGGGCTGTGCGGTTTTTCGGTTTCTAATCTTCGTATTCCTGATTTTGAGCAACCATGGGAGCATCATTTCGGTAAGCCGGGGCGCATTGCCTCAGCGCTGGATATTATGCGTGACGGGCCGATTGGCGCGGCGGCGTTTAATAACGAATTTGGCCGTCCGAATCTGTGCGGTTATTTCAGAAGTTACGAACAACAGGTCGGTGAAGGTAACGGAAGTGTGCTTTTCGGTTACCACAAGCCGGTGATGATTGCCGGTGGCGTCGGTAATATTGATGCGCGCCATATCCACAAAAGCAATGTGCCGGAGGGTTCTCTGATCATTCAACTCGGCGGCCCGGCAATGCTGATTGGCCTCGGCGGTGGCGCAGCATCAAGCATGGATGCAGGCAGCAATGTTGAAGCACTGGATTTCGATTCGGTGCAGCGTGGCAATCCGGAAATGGAGCGGCGTTGTCAGGAGGTGCTGGACCGCTGTTGGCAAATGGGTGACAACAATCCGATTCTGTTCATTCACGATATTGGTGCGGGCGGCTTGTCCAATGCCGTACCGGAATTGATTGATGATGCGCATCAAGGCGGCTGGATTGATCTGCGCGCAATACACAATATGGAGCCGGGCATGAGTCCGATGCAGATTTGGTGCAACGAAGCGCAAGAGCGTTATGTGCTGGCGATTGGCAAAGATAACTTGCATCATTTTCGTCAAATATGCGAACGCGAACGGTGTTTGTTTGCGGTACTCGGCGAAACCACCGAGGAACGTCGATTGGTGGTTAACGACCCACAATTCAGCAATAAAATCGCGGATTTACCTTTGGATGTCCTGCTTGGAAAAACACCGAAAATGCAACGTGATGTGACCCGAATGATGCCGCCATCCACACCGCTGGATGTGACCCGTATCGACATAAAAGAGGCGGCGCAGCGCGTTCTTCGTTTGCCTGCTGTGGCCAGTAAGGAATTCCTCATAAGTATTGGGGATCGCTCGGTAACCGGTTTGGTGGCGCGCGATCAGATGGTCGGGCCTTGGCAAGTTCCAGTCGCCGATTGTGCGGTAACGCTACGGGATTATTCAGCTTATTCCGGCGAAGCGATGGCCATGGGTGAACGCAGCCCGATTGCTGTACTGAATGCGCCTGCAGCGGCACGCATGGCGATTGGCGAAGCACTGACCAATATCGCCGCTGCCGATATTGAAGCACTTGGCGATGTGAAACTTTCGGCCAACTGGATGGCGGCTTGCGGGCATCAAGGTGAAGACGCACGGCTTTTTGACAGCGTTCGCGCCGTCGGCATGGAGCTTTGTCCGGCACTGGGCATTTCGATTCCGGTCGGCAAAGATTCACTATCAATGAAAAGCGTTTGGGCGGTGGATGAGCATAACACGAACAGCGAAATCCGCGAGATGATTTCACCGGTGACACTGAATATTTCAGCATTTTCGCCCGTCGCAGATGCGCGACGCACATTAACCCCCGAGCTTCGCATGGATGCAGGTGATACCGATTTGATTCTGCTCGATTTGGGTAACGGGCAGCACCGGCTTGGCGGTTCGGCACTGATGCAGGTATTCGCTGCAACGGGCGAAACCCCGCCGGATGTTGACGATGCTGATTTGTTAAAAGCATTTTTCGCCGCTGTGCGCCGCTTGAGCCGCGAAAACCTAATCCTCGCTTACCATGATCGTTCCGATGGCGGCCTGTTTGTTACTTTGTGCGAAATGGCTTTTGCAGCGCGTTGCGGACTGACCGTGCATTTGGATACGCTGGGCCATGACGATACCGGAATTCTTTTCGCCGAAGAACTTGGCGCGGTGATTCAGGTGCGTCGCAGCCAACGCGCGACGGTACTTTCGCATCTGGCAGACGCAGGCTTGGCGCGTGTGGCACATGTCATCGGACATCCGCGCAAGGACGGTATTATTTTCATGCACGGCCACGCCGGTGGTTTGATTGATACGCCTGTTCAGGAATTACAGCAAACGTGGGCTGAAACCAGCTTTCGTATGCAGGCATTGCGTGACAATCCGGATTGTGCGCGCGAGGCATTTGATACGATTTTGCATGCGGATGCAGGGCTTGATGTTGAACTGACGTTTGATCCAAACGAAGATGTTTGTGCGCCATACCTTGGCGGAAGACGCCCGAAAATGGCGGTACTGCGCGAGCAGGGTGTGAACGGACAAGTGGAAATGGCTGCCGCCTTTGATCGCGCCGGTTTTGACTGCGTTGATGTGCACATGTCAGATATTATTGCCGGACGACACCGCATGGATGAATTTCAGGGCATGGTCGCTTGCGGAGGGTTTTCTTTTGGCGATGTGCTCGGCGCAGGACGCGGCTGGGCGAATTCGATTTTATATCACGAACGTGCCCGCGACGAATTTGCCGCCTTCTTTGCCCGCGCCGATAGCTTTGCACTCGGTGTTTGCAACGGTTGCCAGATGATGAGTGCGTTGAAATCGCTAATTCCCGGTGCGGAAAACTGGCCGCGATTTGTGCGTAATCGATCTGAGCAATTCGAGGCGCGTTTATTGCAGGTCGAGGTACTCGATTCACCGTCGCTGTTCCTTACCGGAATGGCCGATTCCAGATTGCCCTTGGTTGTAGCACATGGCGAGGGTCGAGCCGAATTTGATTCACTGGAACAGCAGGCATTTGCCACTTTGCGCTATCTTGGTGCAGACGGAAAAACGGCGTCTACCTATCCGCACAACCCGAACGGCTCACCGGATGGATTGACCGGATTCACCACCCGTGATGGGCGTTTTACGATTATGATGCCGCATCCTGAACGGCTGTTTCGCAGTGTGCAGTATTCTTGGCATCCTCAGGATTGGGAAGAAGATGGCCCGTGGCTACGTATGTTCCGCAATGCCCGCCGCTGGGTGGATTGATTAATTCCCGGAAGGTTTTTCTATGCAATCTTTGCCCGTCACCGTCGGCATGTCATGAGTCTCCTTTTCTGACCTTTATTTTCGCACTGGACACTGCTTTTTCTACAGGTTTATTCTCTACACCACTGTCGTGTGATTGAATTACCATAAAACCTTTTTTGAGGTGGAAGGTGGTACGTTGTTCTGCTAACGTCCCGCCCGTTATGACTAAATGCAAGACACGCTTTATTTTCGTTACCGGCGGGGTGGTTTCCTCGCTCGGGAAGGGTATCGCTGCCGCTTCTCTGGCCGCGCTTTTCGAAGCGCGCGGATTGACGGTGACCATGCAAAAACTCGATCCTTACCTGAATGTCGATCCGGGTACGATGAGTCCATTCCAGCATGGTGAAGTGTTTGTCACCGACGATGGTGCGGAAACGGATCTTGATCTCGGCCATTACGAACGTTTTACACATGCAACGATGTCCAAGCGCTCCAATTTTACTTCGGGAAGAATTTACGAATCAGTGATTCGCCGTGAACGCCGTGGTGATTATCTCGGCGCTACGGTGCAGGTCATCCCGCATGTTACCAATGCCATTAAAGAAGCGATTCTCAGCCTGCGCACGGATGCTGCTGATATTGCTCTTGTCGAGATTGGCGGCACTGTCGGCGATATTGAGTCACAACCATTTCTGGAGGCGATTCGTCAGTTGCGCTTTGAACTTGGTCGCAAAAGCACCGCCTTCATGCACCTGACATTGGTTCCCTATATTGCTTCAGCCGGTGAAATCAAGACCAAACCGACCCAGCATTCGGTGCAGAAACTGCGCGAAATCGGTATCCAGCCGGACGTACTGCTATGCCGCACGGAAAGAGACATCCCGCAATCGCAAAAGGATAAAATTGCCTTATTTTGCAATGTTGCGCGTGAAGCGGTTATCGAAGCACCGGATGTAGATACGATTTACGGCGTGCCACTTTCCCTGCGCGGGGGACGGCTCGGTTCGATTCTGCTTGAACATTTCGGTCTGCCTGACAACGAACCCGACATTTCCTCATGGGAGGATATTTGTCACCGCATCAGGAATGCCAAATACGAGTTGCATATCGCCATGGTCGGCAAATATATCGGATTGGCGGATGCTTATAAATCGGTAAATGAAGCGCTGTTTCACGGCGGAATGTCAAATAACGTAAAGATTTGTATTGATTATATCGATGCTGAATTTCTGGAAAGTGAAGGTACGGACTGCTTGCGAAACGTACACGGAATTCTGGTCCCGGGAGGATTCGGCGAGCGCGGTACTGAAGGTAAGATTGCGGCCATTCGCTTTGCCCGCGAAAACAAGATTCCGTATCTGGGCATTTGTCTCGGCATGCAAATGGCGGTGGTTGAATTCGCCCGTCATGTGGCCGCTATCGAAGGTGCAACAAGCAGTGAATTTGATTCGGAGTCGGAACATCCTGTCATTGCGCTGATGACTGAATGGGAAACCGAAGGTGAGCGCGTTCAGCGTAGCATAAACGACGATATGGGCGGCACGATGCGGCTGGGTGGTTATCCGTGTCGCCTGACTGAAAATACAACGACGCATACCGCCTACGGAAAAGACGAAATTCGTGAACGACACCGGCATCGTTACGAATTCAACAACACCTACCGCGAGCGACTGCAAGCGGCAGGATTGGTGGTTGCCGGTGAATTGCCGGACGGTTCACTGGTAGAAATTATTGAGGTACGCGATCACCCGTGGTTTGTAGCCTGCCAGTTTCACCCCGAATTTCTGTCGCGCCCCTATGCGCCGCATCCGCTGTTTGCCGGTTTTGTCGCTGCTGCAAAACAGTGTTCGGGAGCCTAACGTACCATGCATGTGATTCGCATTGCTGATTTTGACATGGGCAACACGCAACCGCTGGTAATCATGGCCGGACCATGCGTTATTGAAAGCGAGGATTTCACCTTGCGCAGCGCTGAAGCGATAGCCGGAGTGGCGCGTAAAGTCGGCATTCCGCTGATCTTCAAATCCAGTTTCGATAAAGCGAATCGCACCAGCAAGGATGGTTTTCGCGGCCCCGGAATTGATAAAGGGCTGCGTATTTTGCAGCGGGTTAAAGATGAACTGGGTCTGCCGGTAGTTACCGATGTACACACCCCGGAACAGGCTGCACCCGTCGCCGAGGTCGCAGATGTGCTGCAAACCCCTGCTTTTTTATGTAGGCAAACCGATTTTATTGAGGCGGTCGCTAAAACAGGCAAGCCTGTGAATATCAAGAAAGGTCAGTTTCTAGCACCTTGGGATATGCGGCATGTACTGGATAAGGCACTGGCTACCGGCAATAACAACATCATGTTATGCGAACGCGGCGCGAGCTTCGGTTACAACAACCTTGTTTCGGATATGCGCTCTTTGCTGGTCATGCGTGAATTCGGTGCACCGATTGTCTTCGACGCAACACATTCGGTGCAGCAGCCGGGTGGATTGGGTGGGGCAACCGGTGGTAACCGCGAGTTTGTACCGGGCTTGTCACGCGCAGCAGTGGCAACCGGCGTGGCTGCACTGTTCATGGAGGTGCACCCCGATCCGGATCAAGCACTGTCCGACGGGCCGAACTCGCTACACCTGCATGATCTGGAAGGTTTGCTGTGCAAGCTGAAACAGATTGATGCGCTTGTAAAAACCGAGGCATAACGACAGAAAATCAGGGCGCATGGGGAAACCACCGCGCTATTTCCTTGGGCCTGTTCACACTCATTCTGATCGAAGCCAGAATGAGTGTGAACAGGCCCTTATTTAATAGACGTGTAATGCTTTGCTGCGTACCTTTGCGGCAAATTATAATGATAATCGGCATTGCGCCGATCAGGAGTATACATTGAGTGAAATTGTAAACGTACATGGCCGCGAGATTTTTGATTCGCGCGGCAATCCGACCGTTGAAGTCGATGTCACATTGGCATCCGGTGCATTTGCCCGCGCGGCAGTCCCGAGCGGTGCATCAACAGGCACGCGCGAAGCCGTAGAATTGCGCGATGGGGATTCGCGTTTGAATGGCAAAGGAGTCATCCGTGCGGTATCACATGTGAATGGTGAGCTGGCCAAAGCCGTGCAAGGCATGGATGGCGCAGATCAGGCGAAACTGGATCAGCGCATGATTGATCTGGATGGTACAGCCAATAAAGGGCGTTTAGGCGCAAATGCGATTCTCGGCGTGTCTATGGCGGTGGCTAAGGCACAAGCGGTGGAACAAGGCGTCTCGCTGTTCCGCTATCTGGGTGGTGATTCGGCCAATGTGTTGCCGGTTCCGTGCATGAATGTGCTCAACGGTGGCGCACATGCGGATAATAACGTCGATTTTCAGGAATACATGATTGCTCCGGCAGGCGCGGAAAGCTTTTCTCAGGCGTTGGAAATGGGTGCAGAGGTTTTTCATGCGCTGAAATCCGTGCTCAAGAGCAAAGGCTATAACACAGCTGTCGGTGATGAAGGCGGATTTGCACCGTCGCTGCCATCCAACGTTTCCGCGCTGGATGCCATTCTGGAAGCGATTGGCAAAACCGGCTTGAAAGCAGGTGATGATGTGTTTGTAGCGCTTGATCCGGCTGCATCCGAATTTTTCAACAACGGCATTTACGATCTGAAGGGGGAAGGGAAACAACTCGATTCCGCAGCGATGGTTGATTTTCTGGCCGATTGGTGCGCGGAATATCCGATTATTTCGGTTGAAGACGGGCTGGCTGAAAATGATTGGGATGGCTGGAAACTGCTAACTGACCGTCTGGGTGCAAGCATACAAATTGTCGGCGACGATATTTTTGTCACCAATCCGGCAATTTTGCAGGAAGGCATCAACAAAGGTATCGCCAATGCGTTGCTGGTTAAGGTCAATCAAATTGGCACGCTGACTGAAACCATTGCCGCCGTGAATATGGCGCACGATGCCGGTTACCGATGCATGATATCGCATCGTTCGGGCGAAACGGAAGATACGACAATTGCTGATTTGGCCGTAGCCCTGAAAACGGGACAGATTAAATCCGGTTCGGCTTCGCGCTCGGACCGCATGGCCAAATACAATCAGTTGCTGCGTATTGAAGAAGAACTGGGTGCGCAGGCGAAATATGCCGGACGCGATGCATTCAAAAATCGCTGACAGACGTTGCATTGTGTGAAGGGTTTATTGCACGCACCGGAGCGTAGACGCTGAAAAAAACGTTGCGTTGGCTGAGCTGGGGGCTTGTTGCGTCGCTGATTGGCTGGATGGTCTGGGATTTACTTGCTTCCGACCACGGTTATCTGGTTTATCGTAGCGAGCACGCTGAATTGCTTCAATTGCAGCAAAAGGTGCAGCAGTTGAAAAAACAGCGTGAAAAACTGGCCGGTGAAATTTTGCGCCTGCGTGGAGACCCGAAGGCACTGGAGGATTTGGTACACCGTGAATTGGGTTATGTGCATCCGGATGAATTCATGTTGATTGTCCCCGAAAGCAAGGAGAAACAGGCCGCCGATGAGTAAAATTAAGACGCGTTTTGCGCCCAGCCCGACCGGACTTCTACACTTGGGTAACGTGCGTACGGCATTGCTCAACTGGCTGTTTGCGCGCAAGTACGGCGGTGATTTTGTGCTGCGTTTTGAGGATACCGATGCAGATCGTTCACAGGCGGAATATATCGAAGCGATTCGCCGCGATATGGATTGGTTGGGGCTGAATCGGGACGGAACGGAGCTTTTCCAGTCCCAACGCACCGATCAGCACCGTCAGGCACTGGCGCAACTTTCTGAAGCAGGACAAGCCTATCGCTGCTTCTGTTCTGAACATCAACTGGCCTTGGATCGTAAGCTGGCTGCTTCACGCGGACTACCGCCGCGTTATGTTGGCAGATGCCGTAATTTAGATGCTGGTGAAACCAGAACACGATCTGCCAACGAGCCGTTCATCTGGCGTTTGGCTATACATGATAACGAAGGCAACGTGACAGTACGCGATACCTTGCGCGGCGATGTCGTTTTTGCGCAACGTGACCTCGACGATCCGGTGGTGGCCCGTTCGGACGGAACATTTACTTTTCTTCTTCCCAATGCCGTGGATGATGCGTTGGACAAGATTACGCATGTATTACGCGGCGATGATCATCTGACCAATTCCGCTTATCAGGTGTGGCTGCTGGCAGAATTGGGATATACACCACCCGTGTATTTACACCACGGTCTGTTGCTCGGTTCGGATGGCGCAAAATTATCCAAGCGTAGCGGCAGTCACAGCGTTGCAGAATTACGCGATGCTGGATTGTTGCCACAGGCGCTTCTTCAAACCATGACCCGTGTCGGGCATCCAAACATGCCGGAAGATGCTGATATAAACACATTGCTGGCACATTTCGAGCCGAATCAATTGTCCGCCTCGGCAGTACGTTGGCAAAATGATGAATTATGGCGCTGGCAAACCCGATTGCTGCACGGTCTGCCTGTGCAAGCGTTATTGCTTCATTTAAATCCCATATTGCCGGAAGCCAACGCTGATTTCGCGGGTTTGGTGCAGGGGAATTTGCAGAAATTTGATGATGCATTGCATTATCGCCGTTTACTGGATGTGCATGCGCCACTGGATGCGGATGCGCTGCTTGTCGGGCAGCAGGCAGGTGAAAATTTCTACACGGCGGCGGTCTCCACATGGCAGACGCATGGTGCAGCCGGTTGGAAGATCTGGGCGGATGCACTTAAGGCAGCGACGGGTGCGAAAGGTCGAGATTTATTCATGCCGCTCAGGGTAGCGCTGAGTGGTGCGACACACGGACCGGAAATGAGTCATATTGTTGAATATCTTGGCGATTCCGGTGTCTTGTCGAGACTGCAAGATATGACGGCGCGGGTGCGCGCATGAGTTTATCGGTTTACAACACGCTGACGCGGAAAAAGGATGTTTTTGTGCCACTGGTCGCCGGCAAAGTCGGCATGTATGTCTGTGGTGTAACCGTTTACGACTATTGCCATGTCGGACATGCGCGGGTGATGGTGGTGTTCGATGTAATTCATCGCTGGCTTCGCGAGCTGGGCTTTGATGTAAATTATGTGCGTAATTTCACCGATGTGGATGATAAAATTATTAAACGGGCAGCAGAGCGCGGTATCGGCATCGATGCATTAACCGATGAAATGATTGTCGCTTTTCATGAGGATATTGATGCACTCGGTTGCATCCGTCCGAGCCATGAACCGCGCGCCACCGCATACATGGATGCAATGATTTCCATGATTCAAAAACTGATGGATACCGGTTGTGCTTACGTCGGTGGCGGTGGTGATGTGCTGTATGCGGTACGTGATTTTGCTGATTACGGGCGGCTGTCGGGCAAAAATATCGACGATTTGGAAGCAGGCAGCCGTGTTGATGTGGATGAGGGTAAACGCGACCCGCTGGATTTCGTATTGTGGAAAATGGCCAAAGTGGATGAACCTGCGTGGGATTCGCCGTGGGGCAAAGGCAGGCCGGGCTGGCATATCGAATGTTCGGCGATGAGTTGCTGCCATTTGGGTGATACGTTTGACATCCACGGTGGCGGTATGGATCTTAAATTCCCGCACCACGAAAATGAAATTGCCCAAGCACGGGCTGCCAATGGTGGCGGTTTCGCCCGCTACTGGCTGCACAATGGCTTTGTGAACATCAATGCCGAAAAAATGTCCAAATCACTGGGTAATTTTTTCACCATTCGTGAAGTCACCAAAAAATATGACCCGGAAGTGCTGCGCATGTTCATGCTCGGCACACATTACCGCTCACCGCTGGATTTCTCCGACACGGCGCTGGATGTGGCGAAAGCGGGATTGGACCGTTTATACGAAACAAAACGACGCCTCCCGAATACGCAGAAACACAGCCCTTTACCGGATACTTTTTCCGCCGCCATGAACGATGATTTTAATACCCCGGAGGCGTTGGCTGTACTTTTCGAAACCACACGCGCCATCAATAAACAGCTGGATGCAGGACAAAATGCCGATACCGCTATGGCCGCATTTCAGCGCATGTGCTCACTGCTCGGGATTGTGCAGCAGGATGTCTCTGTCTGGTTCCAGTCCGCTGATGTCGATGCATCATGGATTGAAGAAAAAATCGCAGCGCGCAATCAGGCACGTAAAAATCGTGATTTTGCGCTTGCCGATGCGCTTCGTGATGAACTTGCGGCCAGTGGCATCGTGTTGGAGGATGGCTCTTCCGGAACGACATGGAAAAAGGCCTGAGGCAGGGATGACGGTGCTGAAAAATGATAAAAAGAGTCCGAATGTGGTCTGGCATGAAAGTCAGGTAACACGCGACATGCGCGAATCGCAGAACGGCCATCGTGGCGCGGTGTTGTGGTTTACCGGCTTATCCGGAGCTGGAAAATCAACGCTAGCGAATGCCGTCGAGGCACGATTGCATGCCATGGGTGTGCACACGTTTGTCATTGATGGCGATAATGTGCGGCACGGTTTGTGCGCTGATTTAGGGTTTTCTGATGCGGATAGGGTGGAGAATATCCGCCGTGTGGCCGAAGTGGCGGGTTTGTTTGTACAGGCAGGAATATTGACGCTAACCGCATTTATTTCGCCGTTTCGTGCAGATCGCACACAAGCGCGCAAATTACTCGGCAATGCTTTTGTCGAAATTCATTGCGACACATCACTGGACGTTTGCGAATCACGTGATGTGAAAGGGTTATATAAGCGTGCACGCGCGGGTGAAATCACCGCATTTACCGGTATTTCATCACCCTACGAACCGCCGGAGCATGCCGAAATCGTAGTACAAACCGGATCGCAAACAATTGCCCAATGTGTGGATGAAATTATGCAGTGGCTGGTAGCACAGGGAATGATTCACACGGAGGGAGAAGTATGAGTCAAACAATCAAGGCCGTGGTTCTGGCGGGTGGTTCGGGCAGCCGTTTGTGGCCGTTGTCCCGCCAGCAGTTACCCAAACAGTTTCTCAAACTGGATGGTGAATCCTCATTGCTAGAAGCTACGATTCAACGCTTGCAGCCACTGGTTGAAAAAGATGATGTGTGGGTCGTCACCGGTGAAATGCATGCCTCCGGCGAGGCCTATACCGAATTGGCGGCTTATAATCAGATTCTGGAGCCGGTGGGCCGCAATACTGCACCGGCGATTGCGCTAGCTGCAGCACTGCTGATGGATCAAACCGAGGACGATCCGGTCATGGTGGTTCTACCTGCCGACCACATCATCAAACGTCCCGAGGCTTTCCGAACCGTGCTGCAACAAGCAGTCGCAGTAGCAAAAACGGGCCAATTGGTAACCTTCGGTATCAAACCGGACCGTCCGGATACCGGTTTCGGTTATATTGAGACAGCAGATGACGGAGCAGAAGCTGATTCACCCGCATTACCGGTGAAACGTTTCACCGAAAAGCCGGATGCGGCGACTGCCGAACAGTTCTTGGCACAGGGAAATTATTACTGGAATTCAGGTATGTTTGTGTGGCGAGCTTCGGTGATTCTGGAAGAGATTCGCACATGGATTCCAGAGCTTGATGCGGTGTTACAGAATATGCGAACGGCTTGGAAACATGGTGAAAACTGGCAGGAAGTGGTGCGGCGTAATTTTGCTGACATGCCTGATATTTCCATTGATTACGGTGTGCTGGAGCATTCGCAGCGGGTCAGCCTCGTACCCTGCGATATTGACTGGTCGGATGTCGGCAGTTGGGACGCGGTATACGAAATTTCGACAGCTGATGAAGATGGCAATGTGCTTGATGGCGATGTGATTGCCATTGATTGCGCCAATTCACTGCTACGCGGTAAAGAGCGCTTACTGGCTGCGGTGGGGCTCAAAGACATAATTGTCGTGGAAACCGCAGATGCCATTCTATTGGCGCGGCGTGGCGATAGTCAGCGTGTGCGCGAAATTGTCGATCAACTCAAGGCACGCGGCAGCCGCGAACATATTGAGCATTTGACCGTGCGCCGTCCGTGGGGCAGTTATACCGTGCTTGAAGATCACGATTCCGGATACAAGATGAAGCGCATTGAAGTAACGCCGGGGCAGAGTCTGAGCCTGCAACGGCATCAACATCGTTCCGAGCACTGGGTTGTGGTATCTGGAACAGCAACGGTGACGCGCGATGGCGAAACGTTTACCGTATCGAAAAATGAGAGCATCTACATCCCTATCGGCGTTCAACACCGTCTGCAAAACCGTGGCCGAATTCCATTACAGATTGTTGAGGTGCAAGTCGGTGAATATCTTGGTGAGGACGACATTGAGCGTTTTGACGATTCTTACGGGCGGATAAAGTAGACAGGAACGGAGAAAAAATGACAAAAAAGGCATTGATTACCGGCGTAACAGGTCAGGATGGCGCATATCTGGCAGAATTCCTGCTTGATAAAGGCTACGAGGTGCATGGTATCAAGCGGCGCACGTCGTTATTCAATACCGACCGCATTGATCATTTGTATCAGGACCCGCACGAAGAACACCAGCGATTTGTTTTGCATCACGGTGATATGACCGATTCGTCCAGTCTGGTGCGCATTTTGCAGCAGGTTCAGCCGGATGAAATTTACAATCTGGCAGCACAATCGCATGTCGCAGTGTCGTTTGAAGAACCCGAATATACCGCTGATTCCGACGGCATCGGCGCACTACGCCTGTTAGAAGCCATGCGTATTCTCGGTTTGGAAAAGAAAACCCGCTTTTATCAGGCCTCGACTTCGGAACTGTATGGCAAGGTGCGCGAAATTCCGCAATCCGAAACAACACCATTCCATCCGCGTTCGCCCTATGCCGTGGCCAAGATGTATGCCTACTGGATTACCGTGAATTACCGCGAAGCTTACGATATGTATGCCTGCAACGGCATTCTGTTCAATCACGAATCACCGATTCGCGGCGAGACGTTTGTTACACGGAAAATCACCCGCGCCATCTCGCGCATTAAATTGGGGCTTCAGGACTGTCTGTACCTCGGCAATCTGAATTCACTGCGCGACTGGGGGCATGCACGTGATTATGTGCAAATGCAGTGGATGATGTTGCAACAGGAAACGCCGGAGGATTATGTGATTGCCAGCGGTGAACAGCATTCGGTACGCGAGTTTGTGGAATTGGCGGCCAGTGAACTGAACATGCACATCACCTGGCGTGGCGAAGGCGTGGACGAAGAAGGTTTGGATGACAACGGGCAGGTGATTGTGCGTATCGATCCGCGTTATTTCCGTCCGGCAGAGGTAGAAACATTGCTGGGTGACCCTTCCAAGGCCAAACGCCAGCTCGGCTGGACACCGACAGTCAGTTTTACAGAACTGGTGGCAGAAATGGTACGTGGCGATCTGGCGCTGGCCGAACGCGATGAATTATGCAAACGCGAAGGCTACACGACGCTTGATCATCATGAGTAGCTTCTAAAAAAATGGATAAAAATGCGAAAATCCATGTCGCCGGACATCGCGGCTTGGTCGGCTCGGCACTGGTACGCTGTTTGCGAAAAAACGGCTACAACAATCTGTTGCTGCGTACATCGGTAGAATTGGATTTATGCAACCAGCATGCTGTAAATAATTTCTATGCCGATGAGCAGCCGACGCATGTGATTCTCGCTGCGGCAAAAGTGGGTGGCATCCATGCCAACAACTCGCTTCCCGCCGATTTTATTCGTGATAACCTACAAATCGCCGTCAATGTTATTGATGCGGCATACAAAAACGGAACGGAAAAGCTATTATTCCTTGGTTCCTCATGCATTTATCCGAAATTTGCGCCACAGCCGATATGCGAAGAACAGCTACTTGAAGGCGCGCTGGAACCAACCAATGAGTGGTACGCGCTGGCCAAGATTGCCGGTTTGAAGATGTGTCAGGCCTATCGCCGACAATACGGATTCGATGCGATTAGCGCCATGCCGACCAATTTATACGGGCCGAATGATAATTACGACTTGCAGGGATCGCATGTATTGCCAGCGCTGATTCGTAAATTTCACCTCGCCAAGCTGGCCAAAGCGGGCGATATGCAAGCTCTGGCGCGCGATGAAGCAAGCTATGGACGAATTCCTGACGATATTCTCGCCATGCTCGGCTTGCGCCGTGAAGTAGACGGTTTTGCTTTGCAGGAGGGAAAGGATGTTGCAGTGATGTTATGGGGTAGCGGTTCACCGTGCAGGGAATTCCTTCATGTCGATGATCTGGCGCGTGCCTGCCTTTTTCTGATGCGTAACTATAGCGATGATATTGCTCTGAATCTCGGCGTAGGTAAGGACATCAGTATTTTAGAAGCGGCCAGAATCATCCAGCATATTGTCGGTTTTGACGGTCAGATTTTCTGGGATTCGGACAAACCCGACGGGCCACCACGCAAGCTGCTCAATATTGATCGCATTGCCGCACTCGGTTGGCAGGCTGAAATTGACTTTAAACGCGGTATTCAGCTCAGCTACGAGGACTATCTGGGCCGTCTTTGAATTTTTGCAACCTTCACTGTGTCATTCCGGCACGTATCTTGCGCAGTTCAAGCTTATAAATCTTGCGCAGGAGACATTTTTCAAGGAAGCTGCTTGTCTTTCGTTGCAAAAATGGAGTATTCAAAGCCATGAAACGAAAAAAAACCGCTGGAAAGCTTGCCGTTAAGGCCGCTAACCAGCAAGCGGGGTTGGCGTTATTCATACTGATGAGCGGGCTAGGAACATGATGTCACCCATAGGTTTTCGCGCTTTTCTACTATGTGGCAGTTTACTACTGTCGTGGATTCCGGCACAGGCGCTTGCTGCGGAAAAAATTTCCGCCGTTCGCGGCAATTTTATCTATTCTGAAGGCCATCATGTGGTTGGCGTTGCTGATAAAGATATTTCCTATCAGGTTGAAGCAACCGTTTACAATGGTGTGGACGCGTGGCGCATTGCTTGGAATTGCGACCGCATTAATGCCGTGCACTTTATTCGCCGTAGCGATGGTGCACCGCTATACGTTAAACGTATCAATTACGGTTTGCATCGTACCGTCGAGATAAAATACAGCTTGGATCCAAACAAACCACATATTTATAGCCGTGTCACCGAGGATGAAACAGTCATCCGCCGTATTCATCAGACCGGGCTTATGGATTTAGGAGCGTTGCCGCAGATGTTATCGGGTTTGGCACTATCAAAAGAAAATGATGAGATGCACTTCTCCGGCATTGATTACGACAGCGGGCATGTCTACCCCTTACAGGCCAAACGCATCGGTTTCACCACAGTAAAGATGATGGGTGAGCCGGTTCAATGCGCTATCTACGAGGTCAATCTCGACTCATGGAAAGCGGCGTTTAATCCATCGGTTAAAATTAAGATACCGACAAAACCGGGCCTGACAAATTTCGCGATGTATAGCGGCCCTGACCCGGCGGGTAGCGGTGAAAAGCTCACCTTACGGATGCTAAGTCGGGATAGCGATGTTGCTGTTCTACAAACGCCCGAGAGCGCATCCAGCATTCATTGAATCGTTTAATTTTTTCTAAAGCTCGTCACAAGCAGTAACACCACAGAAACCGAAATACAGGCATCGGCAATATTGAATGCAGGCCAGTGATACACCTGACCACCGATAGACACATGCCAATCAATAAAATCGACAACATAACCGAGTTGTATCCGGTCCCAGATATTGCCGACTGCTCCAGTCAAAATAAGTGTCAGCAACCATGAAATATTCCCCGGCATTTTTCGCTCCCGCCACCACCACGCACTCACCACCGCAGCGATCCCGACGGTTAAACCAAGCAACATTCCGGTGCGCCATTGATTGCCCCAATCGGCAAACAGCGAAAAGGCAACGCCGAAATTATGCGCCCGTACAATATCGAAAAAACCGTCGATTACCGTCACATGAAAAAATGGTAGCTGCTGCTCAATCCACCATTTTGTCAGTTGATCCGCCGTCAGCAACAGCGCGAACAGGGCGATTTGTTTATGGGTTCGATTCAAAGAAATCTCCTTGAGAAATATGTTGCGGAATAAGATGTTTTATCCACAAATACCTTCATACATAAAGCTCTTCTGATTCGTTTTCCAGTTCGCCAGTGCATCATTGATGTTATCAAGATCGAATGCTTCGGCATTCCATTTCCTGCCAATCCATTCCAGCTTTTCTTTTCCATCAATATCAAGTTTCTGCTCTGGCGTGCCCAACAGTTCCAACAAATGCTGATAACCCCACGGACCACCACAATCCTCCGGCGGGCAGGCACGTTTGCCTTTCAGGCACACGGCCTTGCGTGCGGAAATATCATCGGTTTCGATGGCTTTTTCGATAGTAATGGTATGTTCCCAGCCATCGCCAAAATCGTAACCGTAACTGAATTTATCACCAATTCCGGCAATCTCGTTGAAACATATTTTAGCTGAATCCTCAGGTTTCGGGCTATTTGACCAAGATGCATCCCACATATCATCCGGATCGGGGATTTCTATGCGTCTGTTTTTGGTGCGAAATGCATACAAATGGGCATCGCTCCAGCCCATCGCAGTTTGAATCGCACAGTGCAGCGCATCCATCGTGCAATTGGCCGGAACCAGCAAACGTCGCCAGATCGGCGGGTGAATATTTTTCAGTGTTACCTTGATTTGATAGCGGGTGTTTTTCATGCATTCCCCTTGTTCAGCGTATTCAGCAGATGCAGCCTTTGCAGGCCGTTTTTTACAAACTCTTGCTCATAGCTGCATGACAGTCCGTCCAGCTTGCCGCCGCGCTCAACCCATTCCATAGCATCAAATACTTTTTCACCAACTTGCTCCACCAGATCGCGGACGGCCAGCCGATCCGCCAGCGTAGTCCAAAATTGACTTTCGTTGAACTCGTCGATAAATCCCTGATAGTCCACCTCGAATTCTTTGGTATCGGAATATTTTTTCTGCTTTGGTTCATAGTGAACAAGGGTATCCATTTTCGCCTTGTGCGCGGCGGAAAATAGCTTTTGCAGCGCTTTCTGGTGTGCCAGCGCATTCGAATCATCGCCGTCCAGATCGGCGAACATCACCCAATCCCCGATATTGGCCATGCGCAACAGCATCACCAATTCCTGTTTGCTTAGACTTATATTCATAAACGCCTCACTTGTATGATGGAGCAGGTTATGCGGGAACGATAGCGTTGATTTCGACTATAAGCGTTGCCAATCGAACCTTTTCTCGATTTCCCTGCGATGCCTATATTCCGCATCTGATCAGATATGGTGGAAAATCATTAACTGGTTTGGGTTAATTGTTCCAGCTTTCGTTCATATTCGATATACACCAGAATAACTGGGCGGGCGGAGGTTCCGTTCATACGCACGATTTCTCCAGATAAATGGCCCGTTGTCAGCCATTTGCCAAGTTGCCAATTCAGCCCGTGCATGACATAGCCCAGCTTGTGGCCATCCAAGGTCTCGACTCTTATAGCCTCCGAATCGAAGACGTTTCCCGGCTCGGAAACAAAGCGCACGGCTTCACTAGGATTGCATTCATTATCCTGATAACGATGTCCCGCAATTTCGATTGTAAAGGCCAGTCTTTCGATATTTTGGGGAAATACCGGAAGGAAACGGAACCCGTCTCGCGGCAAGGCTGCACCCGTATAGCCAAGCAAGGAGAAGTCGGAAATCCCAGCATTGGAATCAATATTCCAATATTCTAGAAACTTAACGAAATCCTCGCGGCTGCGCGGTGGCAGACGCGACATGAAGCTTTCCATCACGCCCAGCCGATATTCCTCATTGAAATGCGGAAATGCGAGATAGCCCTTGAACCCCTTACTCTTGGCGGCCTCTAAATCTGGGCTAGGCAAGTAACGGAAACGAACACCATTTGCAGTTTGCCGCATTTCGCCGATCACGAACCGATGCCGACTTGCCGGGTCTTGCCACACCAGTAACAGCTTTTCCGGCTCAACAATATGCTTCAGCTTACGCATCCAGTCTCTCCATCATCATATCCCGCCGATCACACACCATACGACAGATGAATTCGGCCCTGTTCTCACTTAGGCGGATCGGCATCTTAAAATCGCAAAGCGGAAAGACCGCGTCTCGAATATCTTCATCACGAAATGTAGCACACTGCCGAACAGTCGGCAGCATATCT
>QILF01000012.1 GCA_003233235.1 Zetaproteobacteria bacterium | reverse complement strand
CAGAGACCTGATTGAGCTGTTCAAGCCGCCCGATCCCAAGCCGATAAATACGGCTCAATGCTGCCTAGCCCTATAGGTGGGACAGCAGTGGTAAATTGTCCTCTTATTTTTACCCATGCCGATCAATGATGCCGAAGAAAGGAGGGTAAAATGCGCGAAACAAGCCCTGACCCCGAGGATTCTACGAGGATTCTACTATAATTGCTTGACGATATATACTATATAGTGTATAATAAAAAGTTCTGCACCCCACAATGGCGGGGTGGAGTCACAGGAGGTGGCTGATGGGCCAGACATTTTTGACTGAACTTCGCGAAGATAGATTTCGACTTCAGAACCCTTATGCTCATATTGAATATCTTCTTGAGAAGACTGAACTTGTTAATAGAGCGGCAACAGAGACAGAAATTTTGAAGGACCGTTCTTCAATGCAAGACCCCTACGCTCATTTAAACGAAAATGGTGGCTATAGTGCGATTATCCGGGATAGTTCTGTTGACTCTGATGCGAGTTTGATAACCAAAGGTAAAAATAAGAGTTTCTCTGATAATGAAATTGAGCATGTAGCAACTCAGATTTTAAGAAGCCTATGGAAAAAAGCTCAAGAATCGGGGCAAAATTTTCCAGAAGACCCTGTTGCCATAATTGATCCGATTTCAGCACTTCAAATTTATGGATTTGATGTTTCTTATGAAGAAGACCTAGGTCTTATCGATGAAGGTAAAGCCAAAGTGGCAGGAATATTAGACGATTCGACTAAAACTGTGCGAATTTCGAACCAATTCCCTATCGAGGTTCGACTTTTTACTGTGGCCCACGAGTTAGGGCATGTCAATCTGCACGATATCAATGGTCAAATGCATCGAGATCGTGCATTGAATGGGGAGACTTTGGCTAAAGATGAATTAGAGCGTGAAGCAGACAAGTTCGCTACATATTTTCTAATGCCTGAGAAGCTTGTCTTGCGTCGCTTTCGCGAATCATTCGGGGCTGACTTTTTGAGCCTAAATGAAAATACGGCCTTTGCTCTTCAAAGTTTATCCCTGTCGGAGATGAAGAAGCAATGTCGTTCCCTTCGCGACTTTTCAAAAGTGATTGCCGGGACTGGCAAGTGTTTTGATAGGCATTTTCCTTCACTGGCTTCCCAATTCAGGGTGTCCACATTGGCAATGGCTATTCGGCTGGAAGAGCTTGATTTAGTTGAGTTTCCAACCGTTTAATTTAGTCAAGTTAGGGCATAACTTTTAACTCAAGCATTCCATTGCAGCGGGAGAGAAATTCGGGGTCAGAACTTGTTTCGCGCATTTTCACTCTCTATCATCGATACCATCTGTCAGAGATTCTTGTAATATCAACATATTCTCAACATTAATATCCGCGAAACAAGTCCCGACTCCTTTCGGCCCTTTTTTTCTCGCATGCGTCAGTTGCTTGTGCAATCAGCTCCATTGCCTGCACCGGATTGAATCCATCATGAGTATCGCAGCGCTGTAAACCACAGCCATACACTGGCAACAAGCGGATCATCTTCCGGGGTGGGTCGCTTTTTTATGATGATATAGGCAGCAGCATCTCCATATCAACCTTCAATACCTCGGCCAGTTTTTGCATCTGCCTCGCCAATGGTTCGCGTTTACCTGTTTCAAATTGAGCAATGGCAGCTTGCTGCACGCCAATGGCTTTCGCCAGGGCTGCTTGAGTCATGTTGCGATACTTACGGTATTCCATGATGGGGTTGTTTTCTTCTATCATCAGCCTTTCGATAAGGTCGGCTGGAAAAAATTCTTCATTGCCCTCTGCCATATCTTTTTTAACCGCATCATAAGCTGCAATATCATGAAGCATTTCGGAATCTTCTGCGAGCTTATTAAAATCATCAATCGGCAACACGGCATATTCAGGATGCCCGTCTTTTTCTAAAATTTGTACATTCATTGGTAAATACCTCCTCTTGCGTCAACCGCCAACACGAAAATCAGCAGTACATCATCATGCTTTTCAAAAATAACCCGCCAATCACCCACTCGTAAACGGTAGCCTTCGCGCCCTGCCAATTTGATAGCTTGGTTGCCTTGCGTTGGATTAGCCGCATAAAGCGCAATCTTTTTAATGATTAAATCACGGTAATTTTTAGGCATTTTAAGCAATGTTGCACTGGCTTTTTTGCTGTATTGGATAGCGTACATACATTTAATTATAATGAATCGTTATAATATGTCAATTTATTTGTCGGAGAAAATTCGAAAAATTCGGGGTCAGGACTTGTTTCGAAAAATTCGGGGTCAGGACTTGTTTCGCGCATTTCCACTCTCTATCATCGACATCATTTGTCAGAGATTCTTGTAATATCAACACATTCACAACCAAAATCCGAGAAATTTTATGCGCAAAATGAAAGTGTCCCCTTTAGTGTTTGTTTTGGCGGTGGCGAACAACAATACAGTTGCCAATTCAATCACATTACCTCACGCAAAACTGCCAATCGCATGTAAGAACGTGCTGCAAGGGAAAATCGCGGAAAAGGGGTTGGATTGTGCTTACAGTGGCAGCATTCTATTGGCATGGTGCTCGTTTCTAACTGGTATTTTGCTATATTGGCCGAATGGGGAAAATAAGTAAACGTAGCCTCTGGTCGTGGGCATTTTACGACTGGGCCAATTCGGCCTTCGCTACCACCGTGATGTCCGGTTTTTTCCCGGTATTTTTCAAACAATACTGGGCGGCGGGCATGGCGGCCAGCGAGAGTACCTTCTGGCTGGGCATGACCAACGGTATTTCCGCTCTGGTGGTTGCAATTGTTGCTCCGTTTCTTGGCACGATTGCCGATCAGGGGGGCATCAAAAAGGGATTTCTGGTCTTTTTCACAATGCTTGGCGTTGTCATGTCCGGAGGACTTTTTCTGGTTGGGCACGGTATGTGGCAGTGGGCGGCCATGCTTTATTTACTGGCAGGTATCGGGTTTTCAGCAGGAAATGTGTTTTACGATGCGTTGCTGCCGGATGTATCATCACGCCGTCATCTGGATCGTAATTCGGCGCTTGGTTATGCGTTGGGTTATATTGGCGGTGGTTTGCTGTTTGCAGGCAACGTTGTGGCGACGCTGCATCCTGATTGGTTCGGTTTGGTGGATAGTGCGCAGGCGATTCGTCTATCATTTGCCAGTGTAGCGTTGTGGTGGCTTATTTTTTCGTTGCCGTTGATGTTTTGGGTGAAAGAAGAAAAGCCGGTTACGAAACTGTCTGTCGGGTCGATGTTACGCACCAGTATAGGGCAGTTTAAATCTACATTCCGGCATATTCGCAGTCTCAAAACCGTGTGGATGTTCCTGATTGCCTATTGGTTGTATATCGACGGCCTCGGAACCATCGCACGTATGGCGCTGGATTATGGCCTAGCGCTTGGATTTGATGTCAGCGTGCTGATTAGCGCATTGCTGATTACGCAATTTGTCGCTTTTCCGGCAGCGATTATTTTCGGGCGCATTGGTGAGCGTTTCGGCCCGCGCACAGGCATTCTTATTGGTATCGGCGTTTATATTGTCTTGTGTGTTTTTAGCATGTTTATGCGGGAGGCGCACGATTTTTACTGGCTGGCGGCGATTTCCGGGCTGGTCATGGGTGGTGTGCAATCGTTGAGTCGTTCGTTGTATGCGACATTGATTCCGCTTGGTCAGGCGGGTGAATTTTTCGGTTTTTACAATATGATGGGCAAATTTGCGGCTATTCTCGGCCCGATATTGATGGCCATCGTCAGTCTGACGACGGGCAGCAACCGTTTGTCGGTGTTGGCTGTGCTGGTATTGTTTGTGGCTGGCGGTGCGATTTTGATGCGTGTGCGGATTGAAAAAGCCGGACAGGATGACGATAGGCAGGAGACGGCATGAAAGAACAGTTGAACAGGGTCGCCCGGAATCTCGGTGTGGATGTCATGCAGCGGCATATTTTTTTGTGCTGCGATCAGAGCAAAGCGAAATGCTCAAGCCGTGAAAAAAGCCTCGAATCATGGGCTTATCTGAAAAAACGCCTTGATGAGCTTGGTTTAAACGGTAAAGGCGGCATTTACCGTTCCAAAGCGAATTGCTTGCAGGTCTGTATGGCTGGCCCGATTGCCGTCGTTTATCCGGAAGGAACATGGTATTTCGCTTGCACCCCCGAAGTGCTTGAACGCATTATTCAAGAGCATCTAATTGGTGGAAATCCTATCGAAGAATTTGCTTTCATTAGCCATCCGCTCACAGCCGAGGTTATGAAAACATGATGTAGATAGAAGGTGTGTGTGACATATTCCTAGGGTCGTTTGAGGGGTGGCATGGGAATGAAATCTAAACAGCAGGCTGGAAATCGTGTTGCAGAAAAGCGAGAATAGGCTATCAATTGGACATGGAGCACGTAGTGAGCAGTGAAGAAATAGATTTGGCGAGCCCGGAATACTATCTGAATCGCGATTTGAGTATGTTGGCTTTTCATCGTCGCGTGTTGGAAATGGCTGCTGATACCTCGCTGCCGCTGCTTGAGCGCTTGCGTTTTTTGTGTATTTCCTCCTCCAATCTCGACGAATTTTTCGAGGTGCGGGTGGCGGTGCAAAAGCATCGTATTGCCCTTGGTCAGTTGCGTCCGGCTGCTGACGGTATGACCGCCAGTGAAGTGCTGGCGCAAGTACGTGAGCGGGTTGGCGATATGGTGGTGGCACAATATCGCTTGCTCAACGATGATTTGCTTCCGGCGTTGGCGGCGGAGGAGATTCGTTTCCTGCGTCGTGACGAATGGAATGAAGCGCAGACAACTTGGATACGGCGCTTTTTTAAACGCGAACTATTGCCCGTACTTACCCCTATCGGGCTTGACCCGGCGCATCCGTTTCCACGCCTTTTGAATAAAATTCTCAATTTTATTGTTGCGCTGGAAGGTAAAGATGCCTTTGGCCGCGATTCGAAATATGCCATCGTGCAAGCGCCGCGTTCGCTGTCGCGGGTGATTCGTTTGCCGGAGGAGGTGGCCGGCCCGGGCCATCAGTATGTGTTCCTCTCTTCGATTATTCATGCGCATGTCGGTGCTTTATTTCCCGGCATGGAGTCCAAGGCCTGCCATCAGTTCCGGGTGACGCGCAACAGCGAACTGGTTGTCGATGAGGACGAAGTGGAAGATTTGAAGAAGGCACTATCCGGTGAATTACTGGAACGTGGTTTCAATGAGGCGGTGCGCTTGGAAGTTTCCACCAAATGTCCGGATGAATTATCCGACTTTCTGCTGCACCAGTTTAATTTGCAAAAAGATGATCTCTACCGTGTGGACGGGCCGGTGAATCCGTATCGTCTGGTTGCAGTGTGCGATGATGTGGATCGCCCTGAACTGAAATTTGTACCATTTACGCCCGGTTTGCCGGAGCGGTTGTGTGTGGAAGAGGCGGATATGTTCTCTGTTATCGGCGATGGCGATGTGTTGTTGCATCATCCTTTTCAGAGTTTTGCGCCGGTTGTGGATTTACTCAATCAGGCGGCTGACGATGCGCAGGTGCTGGCTATCAAGCAGACGCTTTACCGTGTCGATGTGGATTCTCCGATTGTGAATGCATTGGTACGTGCCGCGCGCAATAATAAAGAAGTGGTGGCGGTTATTGAGCTACGCGCCCGCTTTAATGAAGAAGACAATATCGCGCTGGCTGACCGTCTGAGTGCTGCTGGTGTGCAGGTGGTGTATGGCGTTGTGGGTTATAAAACACACGGGAAAATGATGCTTATTGTACGTCGGGAAGGGCGCAGCATACGTCGTTATGTTCATCTCGGCACGGGTAATTATCATACGATTACCAGCCGTTATTACACCGATCTCGGTCTGCTCAGCTGCGATCCCGAATTGGGAGAGGATGTGCATAAGATATTCCAGCAACTTACCGGACTGGGTAAGGCCTCGCGTTTGAAGGCGATGTTGTCCGGGCCGTTTACGCTGCATAAGGGTCTGTTACAGCATATTGCGCACGAAGCGGAATTGGCGGAGGCAGGCAGAGAAGCGAAAATTACCGCTAAAATGAACGGGCTGGAGGAGGCGGAGATTATCCGTGCACTTTATCGGGCCTCACAGGCCGGTGTGAAGATTGATCTGGTGGTGCGCGGTATTTGTTGCCTGCGTCCGGGCATCAAGGGTTTATCCGAAAATATCCGCGTGCGTTCTGTGCTCGGACGTTTTCTGGAGCACAGCAGGGTGTTTTGTTTTCATAATGATGGTGAACCCGAAGTGTTTTGCGCCAGTGCCGACTGGATGAGCCGTAATCTGTTACGACGGGTGGAAACCTGCTTTCCTGTCCGTGACGACAAATTGCGTCGCGATGTGATTGCGCTGGCGCTGCGTCCTTATCTGACCCATCAGGCCGGAGCATGGCAATTGCAATCCGATGGTAGTTACAAGCAGGTAAGCGGGCGCGGCGAGCCGAAAAGCGCGCAGTTGACCCTGATTGAGAAACTGGCACGGGTCTAGGAGACTATCGGACTTATGGAAAATTTGCTGTGCGGCAGGGAAGCGGTCCAAAATACCCTGATTTATCGTATAGTTACCACTATGCGCCTCAAAATCATGTCATTTTGACCTCGCGTCCCTACCAGCTCGCTACAATCCCTCTAAGTCCGATAGGCTCCTGGGCGGTATTCACCTTGAAAGGATCGAATGTATTCGCTTAATCGACGTTCAGGTCGATGTTTAGACTGCGATTGAAAGCACGGGTGACATAATCACTTGTTTTTAGTACTGCCCAGCGTTCGAGTAGTAAATTTCCTTCACCTTCAAGATGCAGGGTCAGGTGTTCTTCATCTGTTTCGACCCGTATACTTGCAACCCGATTTCGCCGATCCTTATTCAAGGCGATGGCTAGGCGGAGTATCGCACTCAGGCAGCACACGCTGCTTCTTTCTGTTTTATCCAGTGCGGCAAATGCTTCGTGCCCTTCATCAGGGAATGCCTTGCGCTGATAGCGAACTGTCTGCGCCAATATAGTTTTTTCGGCATCCGAAATTCCAAGCAGTGGTGCGGCCATAATCAGGTAAGCGGCATGGCGGTGATGACCGCCGACGCGCACGTACATGCCGATTTCATGCACCCGGGCGGCAATTTCCAGCAGCAATCGTTCATTGTTGCCCAATCCGTGCAAACCCCGCGTCTGATCGAACAGACTAAGCGCCAGTAGTTTGACTGCTTTAGCATAGGGTTGATCGACGTGATATTTTTTCTTCAAACTTTTCGCCCAGCCGAGAAGATTACGGCGGCGGGAGCGCAGCAGGTGCTTTTCCGAAGTGGCCATATCGAGCAAAATACCGTCGAGCAGGCTGGCCTCGGGGATGTGCAAGGTGCTAGCACCTGCCAGCTTCATGATTTCGTGAAATACCATCGCTGCCGGCAAGATCACATCAGCGCGATCCGGGCGCAGGCCCAGAACACGAATGCGCTGCTCAATATTGGTATTTCCCAGTTTTTCGATGAGTTGGATTAGCTCGGTATGGCTGATTCGGTCCGCCGATTGACTTAATCCGAGTTGCAGGCCGAGATCGCCGATGGCCAACGCATTACCGCCGGTCCCGACACATAAATCCGCTTGTCGGGAGCCAATCTGTTCCCTTATTTTTTTGCGTGCACCATCAAGGTATTCGCTAAGTAGAAGATTGAAATCATCTGCTTCGCCAAGCATTTCGAGTAGCCGTACTGTACCGATTTTGAAACTTTGTGCGGCAATGATTTCGCCGTCGTCGCAGAGTGTGATTTCGACACTGCCGCCGCCAATATCAATGAGCAGGGCGAAATAATCGCGCAGTTCGACGCGGTGGGCGATGGAGCAGTGCACCAAGCGGGCCTCTTCCTCGCCGCTGATGATGTCCAGTTTGATACCTGTTTCTTCACAAATACGTTTGGCAAGTTGTCGCCCGTTGGCTGAATCGCGCATGGCACTGGTGGCCGTCCCGCGCAGGGATTCAACATGATGCTGATCAAGGATGCGTTGGAATTGACGAAAGGCGGCCAAGGCCTCGTTTTGTGTGGTTTCGCTTAGTATTCCAGTGGTAAAAGCATCGTGACCGAGGCGCACCGCTTCGCGGTGGCGCAGGATGATTTCAGGCAGCCCGTCGTTATCGCGTACGGCAATACCCAGACGCATCGCATTGGAGCCGACATCAATAGCGGCAATATGCGCACCCGGTTCGCTATGCTCCGTATCAGATACCTTTGGCATGTCCCTGATGCATCCTTCCCTCCAGATTCAAATTCAAAGGAACATCATGCCCTGAATATCGGCATCCGCCAAGAAAAAGACGGACAATCATGGTTTAATTCAGCATTTCCCTGGTGGTAGATGTGCAGAGGTGGGGAAGCCCTGCCTTCGGTTGACACGATGCCGACGTTAATCCTCGTCCAATATTTCTCCGCTGATAATAGCTGCGGCTGTTTCATGGTCAACATGGCGGATATCGTGACCCTGAACCATGTAGATAACCATTTCGGAGATGTTGGCGGCATGATCGCCGATGCGTTCCAGATTGCGACCGATGGCAAAGGCTTGCAGACCTGAGGTGATCTGACGTGGATCTTCAATCATATAGGAAAGATTTTCGCGCTGCACGCTCTTGAACATTTTATTGATTTTTTTATCGCCTTCTATGCATGCCAGCGCCGTTTCAGCATCGTTGCGGGCAAAAGTATCGAGGGCTTTGTTTACCTGTTTTTCTACTTCATCGGAAAGCGAGTTTAGCGAATCCAGGTGGGTTAGCGGATGATCCTGACTTTGCAGCACTGTTTCGGCGATACCCTCGGCAAGATCGCCAATCCGTTCCAAATCAGTGACGATTTTAATGGCGCTGATAATGAAACGCAGATCACCGGCTGCCGGTTGACGCAGGGCTAGCAAGGTGCGCGTCATTTCGTCGATTTCGACTTCCAGCGCGTTAATCGCCTTGTCGCGTTCAATGACTTTGAGCGCACGTTTGGTATCTAAACTATTCAAAGATTTCATGGATCGGCGGATAGCACGTTCCACCAGCCCGCCCATGGCCAGTACCCGGTCTTTGAGTTCGTTTAGCTCTTCTTCAAAACGTTTGATCGTATGTTCACTCATATCAATCTCCCTTTATCTTGCAATCAGCCGAAGCGGCCAGTGATGTAATCCTCGGTTTCCTTGTTTTGCGGTGATGTGAAGATGCTTTGTGTTTCACCATATTCGATGAGTTTTCCGAGGTAGAAATAAGCGGTGAAATCAGATGCGCGGGCGGCCTGTTGCATGCTGTGGGTGACGATAACAATGGTGAATTTTTTCTTCAATTCATCAATCAGCTCCTCAATTTTGGCGGTAGCAATCGGGTCGAGTGCCGAACACGGCTCGTCCATCAGAATCACTTCCGGCTGTACGGCAATAGCGCGTGCGATGCACAGGCGTTGCTGTTGTCCTCCGGAAAGAGCTGTGCCGGGTTTACGCAGTGAATCCTTAACCTCATCCCACAGCGCACCGTCGCGTAGTGCCTTTTCGACCCGGTCATCCAGCTCGCTTTGCGGATATTTATTGTGCAGTTTCAAGCCATAGGCGATATTTTCGTACACGGTCATGGGAAAGGGGGTCGCTTTCTGGAAAATCATGCCGACCCGATGACGCAATTCCAATTCCGGTATTTTCGGATCAAGAATATTCTCGCCGTCAAACAGTATTTCACCTTCACCGCGATGGCCTTTATACAGGCTGAACATGCGATTATAACAACGGATATGGGTGGATTTTCCACAGCCGGAGGGGCCGATGAACGAGGTTACCTTGTTGGCTATGATATCCAGCGTATTGTCGAATAAAGCCTGTTTATCGTCATAGAAAAAATTTAAATTACGTACGGCAATCTTAACTTCGGGGTTCTGCGTGTTTGTTTGGGTCAATGTTTGCTCCTGCCAACCAATAAGAGGCGGGTTGTGATGGTTACAAAAAGAACAGATATGGTAATTAGAAAGGCTGCGCCCCATGCCAGTTGTTGCCAGTCAGCATAGGGACTCATGGCATAATTAAACAGCGTGACCGTTAAATTGGCCATCGGTTCGTTCATGCTTTCCATCCAATAGGGGCTGTTCATGGCCGTGAACAAGAGGGGCGCGGTTTCTCCGGCAACGCGTGCCACAGACAGCATTATACCGGTAATCATACCATTTTTGGCGGCGCGGAAAACCACTTGCAGCATCATTTTCCAATAGGGTGCGCCAAGCGCCAGCGCAGCTTCGCGCATTTCATCGGGTACGAGTCTGAGCATTTCCTCAGTGGTACGAATGACCACCGGTAGCATCAGAATGGCCAGCGATACCGCTCCCGACCAACCGGAAAAATGCCCCATGGTTTTGACCATAACCAGATAGACGAATACGCCGACGACAATGGACGGAGCGGAGACCAGAATATCGGAAAGTGAACGTACCATGCGACCGAAAAGGTTGTGTTTGCCGAATTCGGCGAGATAGGTTCCGGCCATTACGCCGATGGGAACGGCCATCAGGGCTGCGGTTACAGTCATCAATAATGTGCCGACAATCGCATTGGCCAGTCCGCCACCTTTTTCGCCGGGAGGGACAGGCAGTTTGGTAAAGAAATCCCAGTTCATGGCGCTGAATCCGCGCCATGCTACATCGCCCAGAATCCAGACCAGCATGATGATGCCCAGTACAGCCGCTAAGGTAGATAGAATCAGGATGAATTGATTGGTGAATTGACGGCGTGCGGCGCGTGAATTCAGCATATCATATGCCTCGTTTCTTGTTGCCCGAGTGCAGCCATATCTCGGCTAGACTGAGCACAATGAAGGTAATCAGGAACAGCACTAAACCCAGCTCAATCAGTGATGAAGTATATAATTCGCCATCGGCTTCGGTAAATTCATTGGCCAGCGTGGAAGCGATGGAGTTACCCGGTGCTAACAGCGACCACGACAGATGGTAGGCATTGCCGATGACAAAAGTAACGGCCATGGTTTCGCCCAGTGCCCGGCCCAGACCCAAGAATACAGCTCCGGCGATGCCTTTGATTCCATACGGAATCATCACATCTTTGACGACTTCCCAATTGGTTGCGCCAAGGCCATAAGCAGATTCTTTTAGATTTTGCGGGCACATGAGAAACACATCGCGGGTAATCGAAGCGATAAAAGGAATAATCATTAATGCCAGCACCAGTCCTGCGGTGAGTATGCCGATGCCGATGGGCGGCGTTGAAAACAGGGGCAGGAAACCGAGGTGATGGTACAACCATGGCTCGACTGAACTGGCCATGATCGGGACGATGACAAACAATCCCCACATGCCATAGACGATGCTGGGGATAGCGGCGAGAAGTTCAATCGCCGTACCGACCGGGCCGCGCATCCAATAGGGGGCGATTTCAGCCAGAAAAAGCGCGATACCGAGGCTGACAGGCAGGGCGATAAACATGGCGACGAAGGTGGTGAGTAGTGTGCCGATGATGGCAATCAGTGCACCGTATTGATCGGTAACCGGATTCCAGTCGCTGCTGATGAGGAAGGAAAAACCGAATTTATCAATGGATGGCTGTGATTGATGCCAAAGCACGGCCAGCATGACGATGAACAGCACGGCAATAAAAGCG
Source organism: Zetaproteobacteria bacterium (assembly GCA_003233235.1). Lineage (GTDB taxonomy): Bacteria > Pseudomonadota > Zetaproteobacteria > Mariprofundales > Mariprofundaceae > UBA1543. Next base: position 32,681 of record QILF01000012.1, on the reverse strand, counting down.
GCAAAAGCGGAAGTCAGCAAGCGGAACAACTGATCGGCTGAAAATCCTGATTTGCTGGTGCTTGCTGCTGGCATGGATAACCCTCTCTCTAAGATGTGTGGAAGTCTCTGAATGATAGCACCCAAAGTCAAATCCGATGGTGATGTTTTGCTCGTTTCTTTCAAACCGCATCATGCATGTTGTTGCAATCTGGAACGCTCAGTTTTTGAGCTGACAGGTTCGGCGTGGTTTGAAAAAACAGGGCCGGGAAAACCCGGCCCTATCTTTATCATCTGCGAATATTATAGCTGTATATCAGCTACAACGATACATCTTACTTCCAGATTTTGTCACCGTTAGCCGAACGGATGTCAGCAGACCAAGTCTTCTCAACCATCTTAATGACTTTCTCAGGCATCGGAACATAGTCGAGCTTCTTGGCCATATCAGCACCATGCTTGTAGCTCCAGTCAAAGAACTTCAGCACTTCTTTGGCTGTTGCAGGGTTCTTCTGACTTTTGTACATCAGGATGAAAGAAGCACCCGTGATCGGCCATGAATTTGCACCCGGCTGGTTGGTCAGAACCATGTAGTAGCCCTTGGCATGTGCCCAGTCAGCGCCAGCAGCGGCTGCCTGAAAATTTGCAGCGGTCGGAGAGACGGCATTGCCTGCCTGATTGAGCAACTTGACGGAAGCCATGTGATTCTGCAGCGCATAAGCATACTCAACATAACCAATCGAACCCGGAACCTTGGAAACGAATGCAGCTACGCCCTGATTGCCCTTGCCGCCCAGACCGGTCGGCCATGCGACAGCTTTGCTGTTGCCGATATTCTTGGCCCAGCCAGTGCTGACCTTGGTCAAGTAGTTGGTGAAAATCCAAGTTGTGCCGGAACCGTCTGCACGGTGAACGACAGCAATTGCGTCAGCAGGCAGATTCACGCCCGGATTCAGTTTGGTAATGCGTGCATCATTCCACTTGGTGATTTTGTTCAGGTAAATATCTGCCAAAACGTCACCGGACAGCGTTAGCTGGCCTGCGCCGATGCCGGCAATGTTCACAACCGGCACAACACCGCCCATGATCATCGGGTACTGCATCAGGCCGGCTTTATCCAGAGCTTCAGGCTTGAGCGGGGCATCGGATGCACCGAAATCCACGGTTTTGGCCTTGATCTGCTTGATGCCGCCGCCGGAACCGATGGCCTGATAGTTAAAACGAACGCCGGTTTCCTTGTTGTAGGCATGTGCCCACTTACCATAAACCGGGTAAGGGAAGGTTGCGCCGGCACCGTTGATGGTGGCTGCTGCATTTGCCTGCGCGGAAAAACCGAGGGTTAAAGCAGCCAATGCTGCGAAAATCATCTTTTTCATGTGTTATTCTCCTTGGTGTTTTTTGAATGAATCAAGTTTAAATGAATCGGGGGCGGAAAGCCGCCCCCAATCCGTTCAGTGATCTAGAACTTCGTTTCCGAGTAGATACCGAACTTGTTGATTGTTCTATCGTTAGCAGCAACACCCGCCGGGTTATCAAAACTCGTGATATCCACTACAGCAGAGAATGTCAGATGCTTGACGGGTGAATAATCCACGCCGAAGACATAGCGTTTAATCTTCTCGTCAGGTGCGGTTGAGAACGCAGCAATCTTTTTCAGTTTGTTTTTCAGGTACTCATAGTTACCGAATACAGCAAAGTGCTCAACCGGCAGCTCAGAGCGGCCCCAGACGTAGAAACCGTCACTTTCCAATCTGTCGTTAGCAGCGGCCAGCGTATAACTACTGCCATGTTTTTTCGTGTAGCTGGTTGCATCCTTGGCGGTGTCTGTGTTGCCGATGAGACCGATACCCATTCCATATTCGTGTGTGATATAGGTGATCTGAGCCTGATACAGGACAGATTTTATGCCAGCTACGCCCACGCCGCTCTTAAATGTCTTACTGGCGTGAAAGCCGTTTGAGTATCCAAAATCCAGGCTGACATGCTCTATAGGGAACAAGCTGATGCGCGAAGAGAAATCCGTGGCATTGTTACCGGATTGAAAATTACCTTTGCTGTAGCCCGTGCCGTTGGTTTCGGTAACCCAATATTCCACAAGACCGTCAAGCAAATCGCCTTTCAGGCCAACGCCCAGATCGGATGATGTCTCGAAGCCATAAGTATCCACATAGGTTTTGAAGACAAAACGATGTTCATTCTGTTCTTCTTGGTAGTCAATCCACGGGGTATGTGACTGGCCCAAGCGCAACACTGCGGCATCATCAAGCAACTTGCCTTGAACATAAGCATATTTCAAAAATATTACCTGATCTTTGCTTAGATTTGAGACAGCGTCCTGGTTAGCCATGTCGAGGGTAATGCGTGCCATCCAGTTCTTGTTGTAAGAATATCTGGCGGTGAGATATGCACGGTCAACATTCAGCCCCCTGCTCTTGGTGTCTTTCTGCGTGCCTGCAGTTGTCACCTTGTCATTGGCATAGGTTGAGTTCAAATAAAGTTTACCACCAATTTTCAGTCTGCCGTTACTGTTATGTTTGACAGCTTTGGCTTCGGCTTTGCTCAACACGCCCTTGCTGACAAGTATGTCGGTCAGGCTCTTGTCATCCACTTGCACGCCGCCGGCGAATGCTGGCGAGGAAATTCCCACCATGGCAATAATGGCTGCCGCAATTGAAGTTTTAATCTTGTTCATTTCTTCCTCCTATAGGAATGAGATGGAGCGAAAGTAGGGGCTGTTTGTGACACCGGTATGACACATCAGCATTGTCATGAGATTGTCACATTTCACATCCATGCTGCGCTGCAATAGAAATACAAATCAGAAATTGAAACATATGTTTATCGGCAAGGAGAATTACTAATATGGCGCAAGGCAATCTCACGACCTTATTCGCATCGGTATCCGCTAATCCCAATTTTATGCGCTTTCGTAGCTTGCCCATCGGGCAGGAGCTTGCCGTACACGATGCGATGGAGGTCTTTTCATGTTTCGAAGAGGTGCGATATAAAAGAGAAGAGGTTCTATATAGTGCCGGAAGCGCATCGGAGCGTTGTGTTTATATGATACTGGAAGGCAACGTATCGGTGAGCGATTTATCGGGCAATGTTTTTTCAACATTGCAGGCAGGCGATGTGTTCGGTTTATTTTCTTTTCTCGATGATCGCCAGCATTCGGCTACGGTTAAAGTGCTGGACGATTTGACGCTACTCGGTCTGAGCCGTTCTTATTTTGATTTAATTACGCTGGAAGATCCCCGGCTCGGATTTCAGCTCTTGCAATTCATGTTTCGCCTGCTGTCACGTATGTCGTTGAAGCTGGAAATCGAATATTCGGCGCTACGCCATTATACGCGCAGCTTGAATAGTCTTTCCATTGCCTGAATGTCCGCTGTGGAAAAGCCGAAGCGTGTGAATAAAAGCGCGACCCGGCGCGGGGCTTGTCATCCTGTCATGTGGAATTCATGATAGACGCCATGCTCGGAAACGAACACCCGATTCTGATTGTCGAAGATGATGCGCCCATCGCCCGTTTGATGCAGATGCATCTCGAAGCGGCTGGTTTTGCTACGCAAACTTGCAATCACGGTGACAAAGCACTGGAATTATTGCAGGAGAAGCAGTGGAGCGCTGTGGTGCTGGATCGCATGTTGCCGGGCGCTGGTGGCATGCGTGTTTTGCGTTTTATTCGCCGTAACAGTGAAGATATGCTGCCGGTTTTGATGGTGACGGCGCTCGGCCAGACGGCGGATCGGGTGCAGGGACTGAACGAGGGTGCAGACGATTATCTGGCCAAGCCGTTCGAGCCGGAGGAACTGGTGGCGCGTTTGCAGGCGTTGTTACGGCGCACACACGGCAAGGCGGAAGCGGCGCTTTCGCAGGGTTCGATTTCACTTGATGCCGATACCTATCGGGTGAGTGTCGGTAGCCATCACGTTATGCTGCGGCCACTGGAATTTCGTCTGCTGATGGTGCTGATGAAAAAACCGGGCAAAACACGCAGTCGTGATTATCTGCTTGATCATGTCTGGGGACGCGACACGTATGTTGAGCCGCGCACGGTAGATGTGACGGTCAAGCGCCTGCGCAAAGCACTAAAAAAATGCGGCGCTGGCGACTGCATAGAAACGATACGCAGTATGGGTTACCGTTTTAACAACGAGTCCGTAGAATGAATGACCTATGGTGGCTGATATCGTCATTTTTCCTTCTTTCACTTGTTTTCTGGCAGCGTAATCGTTTGCGTAAGCTGGCCCGTGAGCAGTGGCGGGTCACTTCCGAGATGCAGGCGCTGGATGAGCAGTTGCATGAACGCAGCAATCGCCTTGATGCCTTGTTTTCCACGGTCAACGAAGCCATTATCAGGTTGAATAAAGATGCGGAAGTTCTGACTATGAACGAACAGGCCCGACGTCTTTTTCGCTTGCCTCGCTCGCTGGATATGCCACAGCCGATGACGGTGTTTTATCGTAAACCAAAATGGAATAAGGCGATGCGCAAGGCGTTGATGCAAATGCCTGAGCCTTGCGAGATTCCGGATATCTACGTTGGCGATTTTGTGCTGGCGGTGCGTTTGGCTCCGTTGGGCAACGGGGAGGCATTGCTGCTGTGTCTGGATATTAGTCGCCAGCGCGAACTGGAGACGCAGCGCGACCAATTGATGCGCGACCTGATGCACGACTTGAAAACCCCGCTGACTTCGATTCTCGGTTACGCACGCAGTATTCAGAGTTTTGGCGACAACAAGGCGCTACGCGATGAAGCCGCACAAACGATTGCGCAGGAATCGAAACGCCTGAATCAGCTTATCGAATCCATCTTAACTCTCAAGCAGCTTGGTGAAGGGGTGGTTCCCGAGGATGTGCATTGCGATGCCGTGGCGGTGGTGCATGAGCTGGAACAGTTGCTTCGGCCTGTGGCGAAAAAGAACGGCGTTCGATTCGAAGCAAACGTCGATGATGATTGTTGTGTTTTCCCAATGGATGGAGCTGATTTGTATCGTTTGCTGACCAATGTGATGGAGAATGGCATACGCCACACGCCGCAAGGCGGCAGGGTATCGTTGTGTATGCAGTGTGTTGATGGCCAGCCTGTTTTACGCGTTATTGATAGCGGTCCTGGCATTGATCCGAAGCATTTGCCGCGTGTTACCGAGCGGTTTTATCGTATCGAAGATGATCGTGGCAGGCAAAGCAGTGATACCGGTGGTGGACATGGTATGGGGCTGTCCATTGTTCAGGAGACGGTTAATCGTTATGGAGGAAGGTTGGTTTTGAGCAACCTGCCGCAGGGCGGGCTGGAGGTTCGGGTGCAATTTTCTGTGCGTCCTGTGCGGGCGGCTTGAACGATGCTGTCGGGTATCAGGTTTGGTGTTGATTTAGCCAGTAGATTGCTGGCAACAACAGGGGGAATGAACAGGGGAATAAAGATGTACTTGACATCAACCTTATGTGGGTATTAAGTTTCACCATTCAGAAATTGTGGTAATTGAAATTGTGGTAATTTGAGTGGGACACCTTAGAGTGCATGAAGAATAGAATTAAAAGGAGGGAAAGTGATAAGAAAACTATTATTAATGATTAGTGCTGTCGTATTGGTGTTTTCGATGTTGCCAGTATCAGATGCTTATGCCGGGCCAGAGGTGAAATGTAAGGCTTGCCATAAATTTACCGAGAAAAACAACGTTGGTCCGGGGCTGAAGGGTGTTTTTGGTCGCAAGGCCGGTACGCAGCCTGGTTTCAAATATAAATTTACCAAATATATTAAAGGTGATGCATGGACGTGGAACGAAGAGAATCTGCGTGCATGGATTGACAATAGCAAGAAGGCGGTCAAGAAGCTGACTGGCAACAAGAAGGCGAAAACCAAGATGCAACCGCAACATGTCACAGGCGCGGACGCAGATGCTGTCATTGCCTTTCTGAAAAGCCTGAAATAAAAGGAGGAGGGTATAAAATGAGCGAAGAAATTAAACATTATACTGCCCATTGGCATACCAGTCCGTTTCCCATGATGGTGGGATTCGGTACGGGATTGTTTTTGCCATGGGCATTCATGCTGCAATTTAACTACGAACAGCCAACAGCTGCACTGGTCTGTTTAGTCATTGGTGCTGCTTTGGGTATAGCCGGAGGTCTCGGCTGGGCTGGTGAAACGATTGGTGTAATTGATGATGAAGGCTGGAGTCCGTCGGCCATGTTCATGTTCATCGGTACCGAGATTATGACCATTGGCGCTATTCTGGCCGGTTACTGGGTTATGCGTCTGGGTGCGCCAGTATGGCCGCCTGCGGATACGCCAACGATTGATGCGTCAATACCGTTGATTGCAACCATTATTCTGGTTGTTTCCAGTATCACAATCGGTCTGGCGCGTAAGCGGGAGATGGAGGGCGATTCATCCGGTTTTGTCAAAATGGTATTGTTATCCATTGTGATTTGGGGGGTCTTCATGGTGATGGTTATTTCCGACTGGAACCATCTGGCAAGTGAGGGCTTTACCATCGGTGTGAATGCCTACGCAACCGCACTTTACGGCCTTACCGGTATTCATATGGCTCATATCGTGATTGGCCTGCTGGTGATGTTGACCTGCCTGCCGAGTGCCCTTAAGGGTAGGATGAGTTTTTCCTACACGCGCGCCATGACAATGTATGTCCATTTCGTGAATTCACTTGGCCTCTGGGTGCTGTTGCAGGTTTACTACTGGTAAGCATGGACAGTCTGTAGCTATGTGTAATTCACTCATATCTTTCATGCGGAGCAGTTCTGTGCCGCGCCGGAATCAGCTTCGGCTGTTTCCGGCGCTGGCTTGCCTGTTTGCTGTTATGGGGAGTGGTGTGGCCCTGTTTCCGGAGTTTGCGCAGGCAGCCTACGGAAATGTAACTACGGAATCGCAGATTGATCTCAAGATATTTCAAATCAAGGAGAAAGATTTCCTGGGTGGGAAGGTTGCCGGGGATTATATGCTGAAGGATGCAAATGGAAACAGTTTCAGGTTGGGTGATTTGCCCGATAAGCCGCTGATTCTGGTACTCTCATACTACACTTGCGACGGGGCCTGCTCGGTGATTAACCACACGCTGGCCAATACTCTGAAAGGTGTAGACCGCTGGAAGTTGGGTAAAGACTACAATGTTTTGACCGTATCCTTTGATCCGCATGATACGCCGGCAACGATGCATAAATTCCAGAAGAAGATGGGGTTTGCGCAGTTGCCGCAAGGGTGGTTCATGGCAACGATGGATAATCGGAAAGATATTGACCGTCTTGCCAATTCGATTGGCTTCAAGTTTTTTTGGTCACCAAGGGATCGTATCTTTTTGCATCCGAATGTGTACACCGTACTTTCGCCTACAGGTCAGATCACACGCTATCTCTATGCCGGAAAGGTGGATGCGGATGATGTGGAGTTGGCGATTACCAAGGCGATGGGCGGAGAGATTTCTCCGGTGAATATCATTGATTTTGTAGTGGCTGCGTGCCACAGCTACAACTATAAGGATGGAAAATACAAGCTCAATATCCCCCTGTTTGTGGCCCTTGGGGGACTGGTGGCTGGCATGACACTAATAGTCGGCGGTTTTACCATTACCAAACGCAAGAGAGAACGATTGGAAAATGAGAAATTGACTGTATGACGGTAATAAGAAAATAAAAATAGTATGCTTGTTTGCTAAATATTAGAAACATAGAAATACAGGAGGGAAAGAGATGAAAATAAAATCGTTAAGCTATAAAGCGTTGGGAGCATTGCTTGCACTGCCTTTGATTCCCACGCTGGCCTATGCATTCCAGATGGAGATAGCGACCAAAAATAATTATGAGGGTTTGACGCCGCAAGCCCACTGGAATGAAATGTGGTCGGAGGTGATGTGGGACATCACGATTATCGGCGCAATTTACTTTGCCATAGCTCTATTTTTTCTATTCAGGTACAGAAGGACAGAGCATAATCAGGTTGGTAAATCGCCCAAGCTTTCGGCACAGGCCATCATCGGCTGGGTCGTGCTCCCCTGCATGCTGTTTCTGGGGGATGACCTGTTTCTGTTTGTCAAGGCCTTCGATCTGCACAACCAGATGCGCGAAGTGCCGGCCCATGCTCAGACCATCAAGGTAACCGCCTCCATGTGGAACTGGAATTATGACTACGGCAACGGCGTGGATACGGACAACGAACTGCGCGTGCCGGTCGGCAAGCCGGTCGTGTTTCGCATGACCAGTGACGATGTCATACATTCCCATTACCTGAACGGTTACCACGTGACCGAGGATGTGATGCCGGGCCGTGTGACTTGGGAATGGATCATGCCGGTCAAGGTTGGCGAATCGGTGATTACCTGCCGTGAATACTGCGGCGCGAATCACTCTAGGATGTACGGCAAGCTTATCGTGATGAAACAGGCCAATTACGATGCATGGATGGTCAGTGCCCTCGCGGATGCCAAGGCGGAGTCGGGACATCGGATTGCCAGTACAACGGTTGGCAAGGCGATTAAAAATATCGCGGCCAGTAAAATCAATAAAGGACAGGAGGGATAAATCATGGGCGTAATCATGGGACATGAGCCAAACGGTAAACCCGGTTGGCCAAAAACAGTTAAAGAATGGTTGTTTACACTGGATCACAAGGTTATCGGCGTCTGGTATCTGATTGGTTCTATCGCATCTTTTGCCGTGGCCGGCCTCGCCGCCATGTTGATGCGTATCGAATTGGGCAGTATTGGGCCGGACATTACCGGCGATGGCAACGTCTATAATCTATGGTTGACCATGCACGGTGCGGTGATGATTCTGGGCTTCCAGATTCCGGCACTGTTGGGTTTTGTGGCCAACTATGCTGTACCCATCATGATCGGAGCCAAGGATATGGCATTCCCGCGTGTGAATGCCATGAGTGTGTGGCTGCTGTGGAGCGGCATTCTGCTGGCCCTAGCCAATTTAGTGATTCCAGATCACTTCAACGGCATGTGGACCGGCTATCCGCCATATTCCACCTCGGATGCGGCAGGCAACACGGCGTTGTATTCACTGGTGGTCATTGTGCTTGGCATGTCATCCGTGTTCGGCGCGGTAAATCTGGCTTGTACCGTAGCTTTCATGCGCTGCAAGGGCATGGGTTGGTTCCAGATGCCGATGACGGCCTGGTGTGTATTTACTGCTAATATCATTCAGTTGATCTTCGTGCCGGTGCTGGCTGCATCGGTATTGCTATTGTCGCTGGATCGTTATCTCGGATTCGGGTTTTACAATCCGGAAACGGGCGGTGATGTGCTGTTGTATCAGAACCTGTTCTGGTTCTATTCGCATCCGGCCGTGTACGTGATTCTGCTACCGTTCATGGGCATCATTTTTGAAATATTCTCGGCGTCAGCCAAGAATATGGTGTTCAGTTACAAGGCGACGGTCTTTGCCGTGCTGGCCTTTATTCCGGCTGGTGGCGATGTATGGGTGCATCACGCCTTCGTGGCGGGGCTGCCGGACTGGCTGCGTGTATTACAGTCATTTACGACATTGCTGATTTCACTACCGTTCGGCCTGTTGATGCTGAGTCTGGTGGGTACGCTGTACAAGGGCGCTATCCGCTATTCCGGCCCGATGATCTGGGCTCTGGGTGCTTGGGTGATGCTGATTTTCGGTGGTTTGACCGGCATTCCGAACGCTCTGTCTTCGATCGACTACGGCATTTCGGATTCTTATGTCGTTATGAGCCATTTCCACTATGTGATGGCGGTGGCGGGTACCATGGCCACTTTTGGGGCCGTGTTTTACTGGTTCCCGAAACTGACCGGGCGTATCTGCAATGAGTTCTTAACCAAGCTCTCCGGCATTACCTTCTTTATTGGCATGAATGTGGTGATGGCACCGTTGTATTTCGCCGGTATTGAGGGTATGCCGCGCCGCTACATGGATTATCAGCAGTTTGCCGATAATCCCACCATCGTCAACGCGCAGTACTGGTCCACGATTGGCGCTTACATCACCTTCCTGGCCGTATTGCTGATGCTGGTAGCATGGATTCACGGTATGCTCAAGGGCAAGAAGTCGTCGCAGAATCCGTGGGGATCGCAATCGCTGGAATGGACATCGGCCGCGCTTATTGCCGGACAGGGTAACTTCCCGTCTCCGGTGGAAGTTGTCGAAGATTGGCATCCGTACAACTACATCGACAATCCGAAGCCGACATACATAACTGTCGCTTCGAATAGCTAAAGCCTGAATCTGGCCTGTGCGCAGGTCTCATATGGGTGGTGGTAGATGCACGCCTCTAAGCCCTCTGGGCGTGCATCTATTACTTCATACAATCCTGTTGTGTGGGGAGATGCGGCAGAGCAGTACAATCTGAGCCGGATTGAATATTTATAGCGGAGGAAATGGTATGATAGATAAAGTCATCGAATTTGCGAATAGCGATTCAAGAACCTTCCTAAAAGATTTGGTAGAGCTTGCCAAGCCGGGTATCGTCGGTCTTACCCTTGTGGCTGCCCTGACAGGTATTTATTTCGGCAGTCACGGTGTGTTACCGGATTGGCATATGATTTTCTGGACATTTTTGACATTGGGGTTGGCAACCGCTGGTTCCTGTATGCTCAATAATTATTATGATCGTGATATTGACAGGTTGATGATGCGCACTCGCATGCGCCCCCTCGCATGTGGCCGGGCCTCAGAACATACTATTTTGTTTGTCGGTTTGTTGTTGATCCTCCCATCGTTGATGTTGATGGGCTTGACAGTGAATCTTCTGGCGGCAGAGGTGACGGCTGTCGGCGTGATTGGTTATGTGGGTGTTTATACCATGTGGTTAAAACGTACGTCGCCGTGGGCTAATCAGTTTGGCGGCATTGCCGGTGCGGTACCGCCGATGGTTGGTTATGCTGCTGCTACTGGTGAACTGGCGGCTCCGGCGTGGATTTTATTTGCCATTATGGTGGTCTGGCAACAGCCGCATGCTTTGAGCTTGGCATTGAAGTACCGCTCGGATTATGCACGTGCAAAGGTGCCGGTGATTCCCGTTGCCTGTGGTGTGAAAGCGACAAAGATTCGTATCGCTCTCTACACGTTTGCGTTGATTCCGGTTGTTGCATTGCCTTATGTCTATGCGATGTCCGGCATATATTATCTTGCCGTATCGCTGTTGTTAGGCGCGATTTTTCTTTTCATCGCTATCCGCTTCCTGTTTTCGGAACGGGCATGTGATATGCGTGTTTTCGCTTATTCCATCATCTATCTGATTTTGTTGTTCGGCGTGATGGTGATTGATTCCTTGTAAATCCATACGTACCGCATACATGGACAATTTGAGAAGGCGAACATTTTGTTTGTTATTGTGAGGCTGCCTTGAGAAACATTGTAAATGGCTTGGCTATGTGTACTGCAAGCCTGTTATTTGTCGGTTACGCATACGCTGAAGTGAGCGTGACACATGCATGGGTGCGTATGCCACCATCGGTGGCCGATACCGCTGCAGTTTATATGAACTTGCATAATGATGGTGATAAGGATGCTGTCATGGTTGGCTTGACCATCGACGTGGCCGATACTGCGGAGTTTCATACGGTGATTCGACAGGGCGGTCAAACGCGTATGGAAAAGATATCGACGCTAACGATTCCCGCCAATGGGGTTGTCAAACTTGAGCCCTTCGGAATGCACATCATGCTGCTCGGCTTGAAGCGGGAACTGCATCAGGGACAAACGACCCGTATGGCGCTGCATTTCGCATCGGGAAAGGATTTGGAAATAATTGCTGATGTGCGTGATATGCGCCCCGTGCAGAATATTGCTCAGGGCGTGTCCGAACGGGCTATGGCGCAACTTGGGAAAGGTCATTCAGCAGAAGCCTTGGCGCTGTTTCAACAGGCTGCGGAGCAGGGGAACAGGCAGGCACAATATCAGCTGGGTTTGATGTATGCGCGGGGTGAAGGTGTGAAAAAGAATTTTTCGCAAGCAAGGGGCTGGCTACGCAAGTCGGCCCTACAGGGGCATCCGAAGGCGCAGTTTTATCTCGGCAGGATGTATGCCTTTGGTGACGGCGGCGAGCAGGATTATGTGGAAGCGACCATATGGTTCTGGCTGGCGACCACGCTTGGTGACCGATATGCCAAAGACAATCTCAAGGTGATGAGCGGTAAAATTTCTAGGCAGCAGTTGATGGAAGCGAAAAGCAGAGCGGAAACCTTGTGGAAGGACATGCCTTACGACATGAAGGTCAAACGCAGTTCAGCGATGCATTAATACCCCAGAATAAAAGGATAATCCGATGAATAATCAGATCAGTGAAGAAAAACAGAGGGAACGAAAGAAGAATATAGGTGGTATGGTACTTGCCTTGGTGGTGTTCGGCTGGTTCTTATTTTATTTGCTTTCCCATATTCCAAAATAATACAGGGCTCGGCAGCCTGTAAATCTTTCTGTGTAAATTCGATGATCCTTTGAGCCACTTGCAAAAGTCGTGAGCGGCGATTTACTTCCCCACTGCGGCGCGATTTTGAGTTGGACTTTTGAAATGGAACCACCATTCACCTTATTCCAACTCAAAATCGCACTCGAAGTGGGATTGCAACTCATCCACCCAGACTTTTGCAAGTGGCTCCTTTTTGCCCTGATTTGCATGGGGGTGTTGACCGAGTGCAACAATATCCGATGATTTGCAAATCCGGTCGGCTTATACCTGTGTGAGCGCGCTCGCCGAAGAGATGAATACAATATGATGGCTCCGGCTACCATATTGGCGGGAATGCCGTTGGTTAGCCGGGACTGTAGATAGATAGATGTTCATGCGATTGGCCCAGTCTGTAACGGAAAGATCATGGGCGGATGATGCCTAGCTGATATTCGGTTCCACCGTCTGGGTGATAAATCTCGATAGCCGGCAGCACAAGTGTGAAATGATGGTCTTTCGCCCATGCCTTCATTCCTTCGTAGGCCTTGTAGGATCCGAGTAGGGTGCCGCCAGAAAAGACAACCCGAACCACGTTCCGTGGCGGAAAAATTTCCTCATCTAATTGGACGGGTATAAAATCACCGCGCTTGACTAGATATCCGACCTTGCTGCGGCGCTTGGCAGCGGCCACCGAACCGGTGTCATCCAGCAGTATGGCGCATGGCGTGTCCGTTTTAATTCCCGCCTTATTCAGATATTCCCCCGCCTGCTTGATGGAAGGCTCGATTTCGTTATAGGGGCCGGTATGAAACAGATATGCAATACGATAAGAAGGGGCTGTCTGCTGGGTAACCTCAACGGTTGTGAATACACCCAAATAATACATCACTCCGGCTCCGCCAAAGAGGGTGATGAGCAGTCCGACAAGGGTGATTCCGAGAAATGTATTGGAAAAATGTTGAGGCTGTTTTTCTGGCATAAAGGATTCCTGTATGGTTCAGTCTTGATAGGATACTATTTGCGCCATGATATTTCACTTATCTAGGCGGGTAAAGGCATACCGGATGACATGTGTAGTTCTGCTGCATAAGTCGTATCACTGAGGTTCTCAATGGGAAATAATCCAGTACCTGAAAAGAAGCGGGTCAATGCGGGGCTTTTTCTTGCGATCGCAATACTGGCCACTCTGGTGGTCGGCTCGTTCACCATGAAAACAATCAGCAGCAGGCCGGACTATACGGTGGCAAAAAAGAAAATTACCCGTGTCCAGTTGGAAGCATTCAAGGGAAAACTCAAGCATATGGTAGCCAGCTATACGGTTCGTCATGAGGGGAAGCTGGCGATTGTGCATCCACCTGCCGATAGCGATATTTATCTGCTTGGACGTAATTATACATGGGGCGATTATATTTTGGAACTGGAGCAGGATCAGCCTTACCGCTTACACCTGACGTCTCAGGATATGCCGCATGCGCTGGTTGTGCAGGAGTTGAAACTGATGAACCGGATCAGACTGGGCCAGTTCACCACGGTCTCATTTTCTCCGCATAAGATTGGGCGTTTCAACATGCATTGTGGCGATTTTTGCGGCACAGGCCACTATGATATGATTGGCACCATCATTGTGACTGCTGCTGATTCTGCGCTTGTAAACAAGTGAGGGGGCGTTGTTTCCGGCCAGTACCTACTCCGGATTGTCTTCTTTGAGCTTGAACATATCCTTCAATACGCTGTGACCCTTAAGCTGATGTATGATGGTCATGCCAATATGCCCGAACAAATAAATCCAAAGCAGTGTGGCTAAATTTTCGTGCAGCGCCCGCAGCAGTTTGATCTCGTCATTCATCTCCCCGCTGGATTCCAGTCCCATAAAAATCATGATACCGGTCGAGCCGAGAGCAATTAAAAGCAGTATACCCAAGCTATGCACGGTTCCGGCAATATAGTGCGCTTCGGCAGGTTTTTTCAGGCGTCCCTTCAACCAGCCGGGCATATCAAAACGGATTTCCTGCCATAAACCCTTGCAGCCGTTTACGGTTAGCCATGGAAACAGCCGCTTCCAGTCGTCGCGGTCATCTGTCAAAGACATGAGATAAAAGGCGACAATAGCCAGCACTATAAAGCCGTTCCATTCATGCAGTTCCATGAATATGGCTTCAACGGCAGATACTGTTTCGCCGGGTTTTGGCACCTGCATCAATTGCGAACTGATTAGTTGTATGAGCACGCCAAGCATGATGCACAGATGAAGAAAACGTGTGAGCCGATTAAATCGCATCGGTTAATTATTCCATGAACGGAGTGGATTCTTGTTTCGGACCCATCGCATGCTGATATTGTGAATTAACTGATGTTGCGGATTAACCAAGGCTTTTCCCTAATTTAAACATTTCCCGTAATACCTTGTGGCCCTTGATTTCATGCACTATCGCCATGCCTGCATGTCCGGCCACGAAAACCCACATCATGGTACCCATGATGCTATGGTATTGCCAAATGGCTTTGATATCGGGCGGCATTTCCCCATGCGGCCCAGTGCCGAGAAATATCATCATGCCGGTTAGCCCCATCAACAGCGCCAGAGAAATACCCAGCCCGTGTATTGTACCGGCAATGGTGTGGTTTTCTTCGGGCGGCGGCAGTTTACCACGCAGCCAATCCGGCATATCCCGGCCTATTTCCGACCAGAGGCCGCTACGCCCCGATGCGCTGAGCCAAGGAAATAACCGGTTGCGACCAGCCGCCTCATCCACAACCATTGCCAGATAGGTGCATACAAGGATAAGTGCGATGATGCCGATGGTTTCATGGATGCCGACAATAAGCGTATCCATACCGTGCCTGGGGTGATTGGGTTCGGGCAGACCGATCAGTGTTTCCCCTAGCAGTTGCAGCAGTACGGACAGGACAATCGTAAAGTGAAGGATGCGTATGGTGCGATTATATGGCATGGCGGAATGGTCGCACAAATCAAGCCTGTGGAAAACGGCAGGATGTTCAGGCATGTCGTTTAAGATGCACGAGAGATAAATCTACTGCGATGGGAAAGCACCGGTGCTAAACTTCGCGTCGAAAAAATTACTTCAAGGAAGTATCTATGAGCAATAAATATACATTATCACTTGCTGATACACCTCAGCAGCGCTTGGCTATTGGCTGGTTATGCGTGGCGGTAGGATTTCTGCTGGCTTCCGGTATTTATCCGTTGTTGTTGGCGCTGGCGCGTACCAGTTATGAAATGCCATGGAAGGATTTTTTCTATACGGCGCTGGTGTTGCATGTCGATTTTACGGTGCTGTGGTGGCTGCTGGCGATTGCCGGGGTATTCTGGAGTTTAAATTCAACATCACGTGCTGTTAAAAGCGGATGGATTGCGCTGACGCTGGTGGTGGCGGGCGGCATACTTGTTGGTATTTCACCATTAACGGGGGCGGCCAACCCGCTCACCAACAATTATGTGCCGATGCTGGAAAATCATTATTTTATCAAGGGGTTGATTGTGTTTGGCGGTGGTATCCTGTTGCTGGTACTGCGCAGTATTGTAGCCATCCCCGTGGCGCGCGTTTTTGACTCAAATCATGAGGGGGCGATGCGTTTTGGCGTTTGGAGTGCTGCTGTAGCTGCCTTAGCCGCGCTGCTGGCTTTGTTATGGAGTTTTGCTCAGATGCCGACCGGACTGGAACATCGCGCTTATTATGAGCCGTTGTTCTGGGCTAGTGGTCACATTCTCCAGTTTACGCATACGGCATTGTTGTGCGTCTGCTGGTTATGGTTGGCAGAAGTCTGTGGTCTTAAACCGTCTGTTCATCCCCGGCTTGTGATGGCCGTATTCGCCATCAGTCTTGTATCGGTATTGCTTGCCGTGATTCCCTTTATCCAGCATCAGGTGGGGGATGTCGGTTTTGCCCGCTGGTTTGTATGGTTGATGCGCGATGGCAATGGCGTTGCCCCGTTTGTGATTGGTTTGAGCGTTATGTGGGTGGCATTTAGAGGCAGTGCTCCTGCACTGGAAGATCGGCATTTGTACGCCGCCATGCTGTTGTCGATTGCATTGTTTGCCACAGGTGGAACGCTGGGTCTGTTTATTGGCGAAAGCAGTACGCTGATTACAGCCCATTATCATGGCTCGATTGTATCGGTGACCATGGCTTTTATGGCCATGACCTACTACTGGCTGCCCCGTTTCGGCTTTGCGACACCCAATCTGAAATGGGCCAGAATTCAGGTTTATGCTTATGCCATCGGCCAAATGATCCACATCATTGGTTTAGCATGGGGTGGTGGCCATGGTATGAAACGCAAAGTCGTGGGTACGACGCAGGATATCGGCGTGCATGCATGGCTGACGCCGCAGGATCTGGTTGGCCTTGGTGGCGTGATTGCGGTGCTGAGTGGGATCCTGTTTGCTGTTGTTGTGTTGCCAGTGATGTTCAGGGGCAGGGGTGAGGAGAAAGCCGATGCCTGATGAAATCCGCAACAACAGACAGATTGCCATCTGGTTATTGTGTGTGTGTGCGGCCATTTTTGTTATGCTGGTGATTGGCGGCGCTACCCGTTTAACACATTCCGGTCTTTCGATGATGACCTGGGATCCGTTGATGGGGTGGATTCCACCCCTGAATCAGGTGCAGTGGCTGGATTCCTTCGAACACTACAAAAAGATTCCTGAATTTTATGAGTTAAATCCCGGCATGGATGTGGAAGCTTATAAGCGTATTTTTATGCTCGAATATATTCACCGTGTCTGGGGGCGATTGATTGGATTGCTCTTTTTGTTGCCGTTTATCTATTTTCTGATGGCCGGGAAAGTAGCGAAACCGTTTCGTCCCAAACTGGTCATTATGTTCATATTGGGTGGTATGCAGGGCGTGCTGGGCTGGTATATGGTCAGCAGCGGTTTTGATAATCCGCATGTCAGTCAGTATCGGCTGACCGCTCATTTGTCGGCGGCATTCATTATTTTCGGATATATTTTATGGGTGGCGATGGGGCTGCTGTTTCCGGCCAAAGGCGCCTCGTTGTATGATATCAGGCCACTCAGACGTTTGGCGCTGGGTTTAACCAGCCTGATTGCGTTGACCGTGGTCGCCGGTGGCATGGTGGCAGGCCTGAAGGCCGGCTTCGCCTACAATACATTCCCTTTGATGGATGGTCAGTTTATTCCCGAGGGTTACGCCATGCTTAAGTCGTTCTATTTGAATTTCTTTGAAAATATTGCAGCGGTTCAGTTTGATCATCGATTATTGGCCGAAATAACGATCCTGAGTACTGCCGGTTTGTGGTGGTATGCGCGCGGTTTTGAACTCTCGGCGCGGGCGCGACTGGCTTTTAATCTCCTGCTGGGCATGGCCGCGCTACAGGTTTCGCTGGGTATTGCCACTCTGATATTGGTAGTTCCAACATGGCTGGCGGTGAGCCATCAGGGCGGTGCGATGCTGCTGTTTACGCTTGCGCTGTTCACCAATCACGCATTGCGGGAATCCTGATGCAGGCCATCGAACGCCGGGGCGTATTTTCACTGGCCGGTATCTACTGCCTGCGCATGCTGGGCCTATTCATGATTCTGCCCGTTTTTGCCCTGTATGCTGAAAATTTGAGTGGCAGCACACCGCTGCTAACCGGACTGGCGCTCGGCGGTTATGGCCTGACGATGGCTTTATTGCAGATTCCATTCGGTATGATGTCGGATCGTTTCGGACGCAAACCGGTGATTGCCGCCGGATTGCTGTTGTTCGTGCTGGGCGGCGCGGTGGCGGCTATGTCGGACTCGGTGGGCGGTGTCATTGCAGGACGATTGTTACAGGGGTCAGGCGCGATTGCTGCGGCTGTGATGGCCCTGATTGCCGATTTGACCGACGAATCGCAGCGCACCAAGGCCATGGCCGTGTTCGGCATGGGGATCGGTGCTTCGTTTACGCTCGCTTTGGTACTTGGTCCGCTGCTGGATAGCTATATCGGTGTGGATGGCCTGTTCTGGCTTGCATCGGTGTTTGGTGTGCTGGGTATTATCATCCTTTATCTCGGCGTGCCGAATCCGCAACATAGTTCAAAACACAGCGATGTTGAAGCCGAGCCGATGAAATTGAAACAGGTATTGGCAAATCGCCAGTTACTGCGGCTCGATGCAGGCATCTTTCTGCTGCATACGATGATGACCTCTACATTTATTGCGCTTCCCTTTGCGCTACGCAATGACTTACATCTGCCGACGTCATCGCAAGTCTGGTTTTACCTGCCTATCCTGCTGGCCTCCGTGCTTGGCATGATTCCCCTGATTATCGTGGCTGAGAAACGTGGCAGGATGAAACAGATTTTTACCGCATGCGTGGCGGCGCTGATGGTCGCAGAAGTGTTGATGAGTATGACGCACCATACCATGGCCGGATTGGTCGTCGGCATGTTGATCTATTTTGTCGCTTTCAATGTGCTGGAGGCCAGCCTGCCATCGCTGGTATCACGTTTGGCGCCCGCAGCAGACAAGGGGACGGCCATGGGGGCCTACTCCACTTCTCAGTTTTTCGGCGTATTTTGCGGTGGCATTTCCGGTGGCGTGATATACGGCGCATTCGGGGTCAGCGGCGTGTTCATGGTCAGCGCCGTTCTGGCGCTGGTCTGGCTGCTGCTCTGCCGTGGCATGCAATTTCCCATGAATCTGACCCGGCAGATGGTTTCCATCGCTAACCTGAATCAGGCGCAAGCCGATACGTTGATGACAAATATACGCCAACTTAGCGGCGTAGAGGAGGTGAGCATGATTCCGGAAGAGGGAGTGATTTATATGAAAGTGGATAAAACCCGCTATCAGCCGGATGCGATGGCCGGATTGTTCAAATGAGCGAAGTCAGTACATTCACCTGTCCTGTGTTTACGCCGGGTCAGGTCCAGCGCAGCCAGTGACGAATGGTTGCGGCTATATCTTCTGGCCTACTGCTGTGCGGCATGAATTCTCCGATGCTGCCGTCCGGGCGGACAATGATAATGTAGGACGCATGGCTGACGACATAGTTACCATCTTTGTCTGGAGCTTCTTGTTTGTAACCGCTCAAAAAAGATTTTGTGGCAGCCTTAATCTCTTCTGAACTGCCGCTTAAACCTAGAATATGTGAATCAAAATGGCGGGCGTATTTTGCCATTAATGCAGGACTGTCACGCTCCGGATCTGTAGTAATAAATAACGGGGCAACTTTGAGAATCTCCTCAGGATTCAGTAACTTGAGTGCTGCGCCGATTCTGAGCAGTGTGCCAGGGCAGGTATCGGGGCAATGGGTATAACCAAAATAGATCACAGCAACCTTACCTAGAAGATCATTGGACGTAACCGAGCCATCGACACTATGCAGCGAGAATATCCCATGGATATTAGGGTAAGGGCTGGTCGGCATTTTGTTCAAGTTGTAAACGCCGAAGATGATGAGTCCCAAAGAAAAAATAAGGCCGACAAGTAGCAAGGGAAAAGATTTATTTTGGGACTTCATAAGTCAGGAGGCTCCGTGTAGCTCAGATTTGTTTCAGGTAGTCGATGATGGCTTTTCGCTGTTTCTTGGATTTGATGCCGGGCATAGCCATGAGAGTATTCGGTTTGATTCCGGTAGGGTTTGCTAACCACTGATCCAGTGTTTTTTCGTTCCATATTGCGAACGGAACGCCGGATATTGAAGGCGCATGGCCGAATATACCTTTTAGTGAGGGGCCGACCTTGGTCAGATGGCGATTAAGATAGTGGCATGATATGCATTTTTTCTTGACCAGTGCCGCTCCCGGTTGCGAGTCACGTTGTAATGCTTGAAGGCTGGATGATATGATGCCTTGGGATGAAGGTGTGTTTTTATTTTGATCACATGCTGTAAGGGAAATAAACGTACAAAGGACAACGGTCAGTGTTTTTATGGTAAAGTGCATTGATAAATTGCCTTCTATTTACGGGATTGGAATTCAAAGAATTCTTGGCGGATAATTGAGCATACGCAGGCCTGCGTCAATTAATATAGATTGAGCTTCAAAGTCATACACCATATGTATTTTCATACCTGATTTCCCGGTACGGAAAGTTGCCCTTTCAAACTGTTGCCTGCACAAATCAATGGTCGTGGAGTCAATGAGTCGGACGTTAACCGTTATACACGGACCGTATCAAACGGTTCAGGCCAGCCGTTTGTATTTCATGCGGTGTGGTTGGGTTGCGGCTTCGCCAAGGCGCTTTTTCTTGTCTTCTTCGTAGTCGGCGAAATTGCCTTCAAACCATTCGACATGGCCTTCGCCCTCGAAGGCGAGAATGTGCGTGGCGATGCGGTCGAGAAACCAGCGATCATGCGAAATAATCACTGCACAACCGGCGAAATCGAGCAGTGCTTCTTCCAGTGCGCGCAAGGTTTCAATATCTAAATCGTTGGTCGGCTCATCAAGCAGCAGCACATTACCGCCGGTTTGCAGCATTTTGGCCAGATGTACGCGGTTGCGTTCGCCGCCGGAGAGTGCTTTGACCTTTTTTTGCTGGTCGCCACCTTTAAAATTGAAACGCCCGCAGTAGGCGCGGCTGGCGACTTCGATTTTGCCCAGCCAGAGCGAGTCAGCACCACCGGAAATTTCTTCCCAAACCGTTTTTTCACCATCCAAAGCATCGCGTGACTGATCGACATAGGAAAATTGTACAGTTTCGCCAATCGTCAATTCACCAGAATCCGCTTTCTCCACACCCGTTAGCATCCTGAAGAGGGTGGTTTTACCCGCGCCATTTGCACCGATGATACCGACAATCCCGCCACGTGGCAGATTGAAAGATAGATTTTCGACCAGCAGCCGTTCGGCGAAGCCTTTATTGATTTTTTCCGCTTTGACGACGATGTCGCCGAGTCGCGGTCCGGCCGGAATGAAAATCTGTTTGGTGGCGTTCTGTTGCTGGATGTCCTTGTTGGCCAATTCATCAAACGCTTTTAAACGCGCCTTGGATTTGGCATGCCGACCCTTGGCGCCGCTACGCACCCAGTCCAGTTCGTGTTTGATGGCTTTCTGGCGTGAGGATTCCTGTTTTTCTTCAATTGCCAGACGTTTTTCCTTGGCTTCCAGCCAGTTTGAATAATTGCCTTCAAAGGGAATGCCGCGCCCGCGATCCAGTTCGAGTATCCAGCCGGCCACATTGTCTAAAAAATAGCGATCATGGGTTACGGCGACGACGGTTCCCTTATAATCATGCAGAAAACGCTCCAGCCAAGCCACCGATTCAGCATCAAGGTGGTTGGTCGGCTCATCAAGCAGCAGCATATCGGGATTGGAGAGCAGCAACTGGCACAATGCAACACGACGGCGTTCACCACCGGAGAGTTTGCTCACATCCGCATCCCAATCGGGCAGCCTCAGCGCATCGGCGGCAATTTCCAGCTTGCGTTCAAGATTCCATGCATCGCAGGCATCAATCGCGTCCTGCAATTCCCCCTGTTCTTTAAGCAAGGCATCAAAATCAGCATCCGGCTCGCCAAAGGCTTCGCTGATGGCGTTGAATTTATCAAGCAGTGCTTTGGTTTCAGCCACACCTTCCTCAACATTGCCGCGCACATCCTTTTGCGGGTCGAGTTGCGGTTCCTGCGACAGAAAACCAACCCGAATGCCGGGGGCCGGTTTGGCTTCGCCGAGAATTTCCGTATCCAATCCGGCCATGATGCGCATTAATGTCGATTTGCCGGAGCCATTTAAGCCGAGGACGCCGATTTTTGCGCCGGGCAGGAAGGAAAGGTAAATATCCTTAAGAATTTCACGTTTGCCATCGACGACTTTGCCGACACCTTGCATGCTGTAAATATATTGATAATCGGCCATGTGATTGCTCCGCAGATGTGATGTTGAGGGCGCAGGATAACAGAAAGTCGCGTCTGCACAGGCCTGTTTGTGCGGCGGATAATTCAAACCGGACGTTATGGCGAATATTGGCGCTAACAAATCGGGATATATGGCAGAATCAGGTTGATTTAGAGGGCTGAAACGATACCTTCACCATCCTTTAAAATTAGTTGAAGTATGGAGTTAACGATGAACATGGAAGATCGGATTGCCGGATTTCGTACGCGGGCGGGAGAGATGGATACGCGTCTTGCCGCGCTGCGGAGGTCACTTTGACATCGAAGGCAAAGAACACGATCTGATTGAGCTTTCGGCACGTATTGAAGACCCGACGCTGTGGGATGATCCTGAGCAGGCGCAGGGCGTGATGCAGAAGCGCACACGGCTGGAACGTTCGCTTAAGGCGTTTAACAGCGCCGGTGAATCACTGGAAGAGCAGACGATGCTTTTTGAAATGGGCGCGGATGAAGGCGATCAGGCGACGCAGGGAGAAGCGGCGGAAGCCTTGGATGCTATTGAGGAAAAAATCACCGCACTGGAAATGGAATGCATGCTTGGTGGCGAAACGGATGCCGAAAGCGCCTTTATCGAGGTGCATGCAGGTGCGGGCGGTACGGAGGCGCAGGATTGGGCCGAGATGCTGTTGCGCATGTATCTGCGCTGGGCTGAGCGCAAAGGTTTTACGACTGAATTGATGGAATGCACGGCGGGTGAAGAGGCGGGTATTAAATCGGCGACGGTTTCGGTGAAGGGTGAATATGCGTTCGGATTATTGCGCGCTGAGATGGGGATTCACCGGCTGGTACGTAAATCGCCGTTCGATTCCGGCAACCGGCGGCATACTTCTTTTGCATCAATCTTTGCCTACCCGGATATTGATCGCGATATTGACATTGATATTGACGAATCCGATGTGCGTGTCGATACCTACCGCGCTTCCGGAGCCGGTGGTCAACATATTAATAAAACCGATTCGGCGATTCGTCTGACCCATGAGCCGACCGGTATTGTCGTGCAGTGCCAGAATGATCGCAGCCAGCACAAAAATCGCGCGGCGGCGTGGAAAATGCTTAAAGCACGGTTGTATGAACACGAATTGGACAAGCAGAAAGCCGAAAAGCAGGAAATGGAAGATGCTAAATCCGACATTGGTTGGGGACATCAGATTCGTTCCTACGTCCTTGACCAGTCGCGTATTAAGGATTTGCGCACGGGAATGGAAACCGGCAATACGCAGGGATTTCTGGATGGCGATATTGATGCTTTCATTCAAGCGCAACTGATGGGCGTGCAACGCGGCGAAGAATAACGTTCCTCAAGTGGGCGAGAACGCTGCTAAATCGCTGTTTCCGATATAAGACCTTTATTTTTTAGCCATAAACGCTACACTGCCGCGCCCGCCACTGGAGGTATGCATGATCAAGCTTTATTCGGATCCGGTTAGTCCCGATTCCCATCGCACACGTATCGTTCTCGCTGAGAAGGAGCTTCCCTGTGAAATTGTTGATGTGGAAGACGGTGAAATTCCGCAAGCCTTGCTCGATATTAATCCGGCAGGCAGGTTGCCGACACTGGAAGATCGTAACACGATTCTGTTCGAGGCTTCGGTGGTTAACGAATACCTCGACGAGCGTTATCCGCATCCGCCTTTGAAACCCGGTTCACCTGCCGAGCGGGCGCAGATGCGTCTGGCGGTGATTCGTATTGAACAGGAGCTTTTTCCACTTTACAATGAACTTGAAAAAGCCGGTGGCAAAGGCGAAGCTAAAAAGAAAATAAGCGATTATCTGGATTCGTTGGACACCTATCTGGCGCGGCAGGAGTATTTTGTCGGCGATAGCTACACATTGGCCGATGTTTCGCTGGCGCCGATTTTGTGGCGAATGTCGTCGATGAAAATTGATACAGCCAAGTGGAGTCATTTGGAAGCGTATATGGATCGCCTGTTCGAACGTTCGGCATTTGAGAATTCTTTATCCGAGAATGAACAGATGATGCACGACTAATACGTGCTTAAGTCTTAAATGAGGCGGCTTTGGCCGCCTTTTTTATTGCCCTGTGGAGAAATGCATGCTTGGCCAGCAGTCCGCATTATCGAGAAAACGAATATCCGCTTCCTCAGGTCTGCGGTAAACAGCCGTTTGCCTGTCCAGAACATCCAGTCCTGCATCGGAAATATCAATGCCCTTGGATGCGCGTCGGGCGATGTTCCAGCGTAGTTTATCCTTGTTAATATCCAACCAGAGCAGATGGCAATCCACGCCTGCAGATGCAGCGATTACACGTGCCTGCTGCCGGAAATCGCTGCGCAGGAAGGTGGCATCGAGAATCACCGGCCAGCCGGTTTGCAGAAGTGATGTGGTTATTTCAAACATGTGCCGGTAGGTGTGTTCGGTCATCGCGTCGCTATACAGTGCATTGTCCGTAGCTGATGCTGCAATAACTTTGCGAATGGCGTCGGAGCGGATAATGACCGCGCGTTCGATGCCGCACCCTTTAAGGGCAAGGTGGCTTTTGCCACTTCCCGATAGCCCTCCAACGATGAATAAGCGCGCTGTTCTTTTGTTCAGATAGCGGCCAGCCAATGCGAAGTAGCGGCTAGCCTCATCCAGCTTTCTCTGCCGCTTTTTCTCATCAATGGCGTTATCGTCGGCGAGCAGGCAGGCGACTTTGCCGCGTACCCCGGCGCGATAGGAGAGAAAGAGCGAGAGAAGCGGCATGCCTGAATAATCACCGCTGCATTCGAGATAGCGGGACAGAAACCGGAAGGCCAGATCCGGATGGCCGCGTGCTTCGCAGTCCATCATGAGAAATGCAGCATCGTTCAGGGTATCGATAATGCGGAATTCTTTGTTGAATTCGATGCAGTCGAAAATCAGCGGTTTGTCGTGCAACAAGGTGATGTTGCCGAGATGCAGATCACCGTGGCCGTCGCGGATACGGCCTGTAGCAATGCGTTCGGCGAACAGCAGTTTGTTTTTCTCAAGCTGCGCCTGGCTTTGCGCGGTTAGTTCGCGCAGTTGAGCCTCGTTCATTACGCGCCCTGTTTGTTGTGCTGCATCATGTTGTGCTGCCTCGCGTAGTGATGCGTCAATGTGTTTGGCTAGAAATGCTTGTTGTCCGTAATGTTCGCTTGCCGGGGAGGGGCCGGATTGATCATGAAAATGGACAATGTCGGTAGCCAGAATATCCAGCCATTGCGGATTGAAGTCGCTGTTCGCCAAACGTTTGCTGAGCAGGTCTTTTTGTGGAAATTGCAGCATTTTCAAGCAGTAATCGATGATGTTTTTCGTTCCGCCAAGTAGAAAATGACCGTTTTTGTCTTCAGATATGGGCAGAACTTCAAGGTAAAGCTCTTCTGCAAGGCGGCGGTTAAGATGTAATTCTTCGTCGCAGAAATATTTTCGTTTGGCCAATGTTGAGAAATCAAGGAAACCGAAATCAACATGTTTCTTCAGTTTGTAGGCTAGCTCTCCGGTGAGAAATACGCAGGATGCGTGGGTTTGCAGCATGTCGATGCATTGTACGGGGTGTGGATAAAAATCCACCTGCCGCATGGCATGAATGAGCCTCTCGGTTTGATTTTGCTTTGTTGCGTGTATTGCCATGTCGTTATTTTAGCAGTTATCGGATGATGCAGGGTGAATTGCATTCCTTTTTGGCTTATGCGTCGGTAAATAGCGTGCCGATACCTTCGTCGGTGAGAATCTCCAGCAATACCGCATGCGGCACGCGGCCATCAATGATGTGCGCGTTGGCAACGCCA
Source organism: Zetaproteobacteria bacterium (assembly GCA_003233235.1). Classification (GTDB taxonomy): domain Bacteria; phylum Pseudomonadota; class Zetaproteobacteria; order Mariprofundales; family Mariprofundaceae; genus UBA1543. The sequence goes on along the minus strand of QILF01000012.1, from coordinate 6,725 downwards.
TGTGCAACTGCATCCAGACAGCAATTCGCCTTCGGAATCATGCCGCCGGAGATAATTCCGTCAGTCATCATTTTCCGTGTTTGTGCGCTATCGAGCTTCGAGCACAGTTGTGCATCCGCATCAAGTACCCCTTCGACATCGGTGAGCAGCACCAGCTTGGCTGCGCCGAGTGCTTCGGCAATGGCTCCGGCGACCAGATCAGCATTAATATTGTAGCTTTGGCCTTCGGACTTGTGGTAACCGACAGGTGCGATGACCGGTACAAAGCGATCCTGTTCCAGTAGTTTTAGAATGCCGGTATTAATGCTGTGCACCTCGCCGACATGGCCAATATCAATAATTTCAGGCACGTTGAGTTCCGGGGAATCACCGGAACCAGCCTTGATTTTCAATTTTCGAGCGCAGATCAAGCCGCCGTCTTTGCCGGAAAGCCCGACTGCTTTGCCTCCGGCACGATTGATGTTGGCGACAATTTCCTTGTTCACCAGTCCGGCCAGCACCATTTCCACCACATCCATGGTTTCGCTATCTGTAACCCGCATGCCGGATACGAATTTGGCTTCCTTACCGACTTTCTCAAGCATGCTGCCGATTTGCGGGCCGCCGCCGTGGATGATAACGGGATTGATGCCGACCTGCTTAAGCAGGGTAATATCGGTGGCGAAACTTGCCTTCAGTTCATCCTCAACCATGGCATTGCCGCCATATTTAATCACCACTGTCTGCTCAGAGAAGCGTTGCAGGTAGGGGAGAGCCTCGATCAGGGTCGCCGCCCGTTCGTGGGCGTGTTTCATGCCGCTTTTTTCTGTTTTGCCAGCGGTTCGATATCAAGCATCATCTGCCAGAAAGCAAGTAAAGCGCAGACAGCCAGCGTCAGGCCAAGGCCTGCTGCGATGCTGCCACTACCGCTACCTAGCTGCATACCTGCGGGGATGAACACGACGATGGCGGGTAAAATCAGGGCAAGGCGGGTCCAGATTGTGCCAAGCCGGAAAATCACACTGGCGGCTCCCGGTGTACTCATCAGGGCGAATAAGGTCAGTGCTATCCAGTGGTTTTCTTTATCCACGCCGGTTATTTGCTGCCACAGGCCATGGGTCGATCCAGACAGGCGAATATCAATAAATGCGCCGGCGATAATCATGGCGAGTGCGGCGGTGAGCCACATTAACCAACCCTTCCACAGCTTCTGCCGCGCCAAATGGTTAATCCACACGCCGTTGCCGACGATATACATGACGCAGGTAAAGCCGATGCCCCATGCCAGTTGTTGTGTCTGATGTCCGTCCATTTTCAGTTGCCTTCCGTAAGTTTCAGAATCATTAAACGCGATCAGGCGCAAGGATAGCAGTCTCCACACAGTTCGCCACAACATCAGAAGAGCCTAATAAATAGGCATCAATGAATAAATATTAGGCATATGAGGCCGTTCGAAAGCTAGTCTATGTTTAATAATATGATATATATTAACGAATATGACAATTCAGACTATTGGCATATCTTATGCTAATATATGAGCAGCAGTTGGGCGCAAGCTCATTAAGCATTTAGAAACCATGGAGGAAAGATGAAAATGAAAAGCATGAAATATGTTACGTTAATCGCTGGATTGTTGGGATTGGCATCCGTGCCGGGGCTATCTTTAGCGGCGGAAATGGCCGATGAAAAGGCGCAAATCCCTACTTTTGGCGAGATACTTGATGCCTCTGACATCAAAATTGCCGGTTACATTGACAGCTCTTTTACCTACAGTGGTAACGGAAATACTACCTTCACGGATGGTACAGCCAACCGTGTGTTCGATCGTGAAGCCAATAGTTTTAATTTCAATATGGCAGAGTTGTCCATCAGCATGCAGCCGGATGAAGGTTTCGGCGGTGTTGTGGTACTCAATGCCGGTACCGATGCGGATGTGACGGCCTCAGCCGGTACAGGGTCTAACGATCAGTTTGATATGCAGCAGGCTTTTGTTAGCTATAAAACGGGCGGCGCACACTTGATGCTCGGTAAATTTGCTACCCTGATAGGCGCTGAAGTGATCGAAAGTCCTGACAACTTGAACTTCTCCCGTTCCATTCTGTTCGGATACGCGATTCCGTTCACACATACAGGCGCGCGTTTGCACTATGGCATTAACGATACGTTGTCCGTTACCGTGGGTGTTAACAACGGCTGGGACAATCAGAAAGACAATAACAAGCAGAAAGCTGTTGAAGCTGCGATTTCTATCACGCCGTCGGATATATTTTCACTGAGTGTTCAAGGTATAAGCGGGGTTGAAGATGGTACTGCTGGACAGAAGGGCAACAGGAGCCTGATTGATGCTGTGGCGACGATTAACGCTACGGATCAGCTTAGTTTCGTGATCAATGCCGACTATGGCGTCCAGAAAAAAGGAACTGCAACGGGTGCTGCCGCCAAGTGGTGGGGTGTAGCCGGTTATGGTAATTACCAGTTTACGGATCAGTGGCGTCTGGCCGTGCGCGGCGAATATTTTGATGATCGTGACGGTTTCCGCAGTGGAACTGTGCAGAAATGGAAAGAGGTCACCTCGACATTGGCTTTTGCGGCAACGGAACATGTGGAACTGCGCGGCGAGTACCGCCATGACTGGTCGGATAAGCGTTCTTTTCTGGAATCGAACGGAAATACCAAAAAAACACAGGATACGGCTGCACTTGAGGCAATCTACAAGTTCTAATTACTATGGGACAGGAGGGGCTGAGTTTCCCCTCTAATTCCCGATTAGTCAGTTGACAGCATATTAATCAAGGAGAAATTACATGAAAATGATCAAGGCGATACTCAAGCCTTTCAAGTTGGACGAAGCGAAAGAAGCGCTGATTGCATTGGGCGTTTCCGGAATGACTGTTGCCGAAGTGCGCGGGCATGGTCGTCAGAAGGGGCATACCGAACTATATCGCGGCTCTGAATACCAAGTGGATTTTGTGCCCAAGGTCGAGTTGACCGTGGTCGTGGCATCCGATCAAGCCGACGCAGTGGTCGATGCCATTTGCAAAGCGGCCAATAGCGGCAAGGTTGGCGACGGCAAAATCTTCATTCTTGATGTGGTGCGCACTGTGCGTATTCGCACCGGCGAAGAAGACGAATCCGCAGTTTAAGCAGAATCCATTTCATCAAATTAAAACGAGGAGAAAACAATGATACGCAAATTATCTTTATCCATGTGGGCAGCATTGCCTGCATTGCTGATGATGCCGGGGTTGGCGCTGGCGGAAGAAGCGGCCAAACTTGATTCCGGCGATACAGCCTGGATGATTACGGCTACCGCACTGGTATTGCTGATGACCTTGCCGGGATTGGCATTATTCTACGGCGGTATGGTGCGCAAAAAGAACGTTCTGAGCATTTGCATGCAGACCATCACCATTGCCGCGCTGATGAGTGTTTTGTGGGTGGTGTGCGGTTATTCGCTGGCCTTTACAGATGGTAATGCCTTTATCGGTGGACTTTCCAAGGCATTCTTCAGCGGTGTCGGTTACGACGCGCTTTCCGGCACGATTCCGGAAACCGTGTTTGCCACCTTCCAGATGACGTTTGCCATTATCACCCCGGTACTGATTATCGGTGCTTTTGCTGATCGCATGAAGTTTTCTGCGATTTTGATATTCATGTCTGTCTGGGTGCTGGCCGTGTATGCCCCGATTACCCACTGGGTGTGGGGCGGCGGTTTCTTGCAAAATGCGGGGACGCTTGATTTCGCCGGTGGTACGGTAGTGCATATCAATGCCGGTGTGGCTGGTTTGGTTTGTGCGTTGGTGCTCGGCAAGCGCGTCGGGTTCCCGAAAGAGCCGATGTTGCCGCATAATCTGGTGCTAACGATGATTGGTGCAGCAATGTTGTGGGTTGGTTGGTTTGGTTTCAACGCCGGTTCGGAGTTGGCTGCAGACGGCACCGCCGGCATGGCCATGCTGGTTACGCAGGTGGCTACGGCGATGGCCGTGCTGGCTTGGACCTTTGCTGAATGGGTTGTGTACAAGAAGCCGAGTTTGCTCGGTGCCTGTTCCGGTGCTGTCGCCGGTCTGGTCGCAATTACCCCGGCATCAGGTTTTGTCGGGCCGATTGGCGCGCTGGCGATTGGTTTAACTGCCGGTTTGGTCTGTTTCTGGGCTGTTTCCAAGCTTAAGAAGATACTCGGTTATGATGATTCGCTGGATGCCTTCGGTGTGCATGCCGTGGGTGGCATCGTTGGTGCCATGCTGACCGGCGTATTCGTAGACGCTTCATTTGGCGGTGCTGGTTTAGCCGAGGGAATGAGTATGGTCTCCCAGTTAGGTGTTCAGGCTGAAGCGGTGTTGTACACGATTGTTTACGATGCCACCGTAACATTCGTTATCCTCAAGGTTATCGACATGCTGATTGGCTTGCGTGTGAGTGAGGAAGAGGAGCGCGAAGGTTTGGATATCACACAGCATGGTGAGCAGGTTTACGAATAATCCTGCTTGCTGAGCGAATGAATACCTGCGCTATTTTTTAACCACCCTTCGGCAAAGGTGTTCAGAAAAAAGGGGAGTGACCTTCGGGTTGCTCCCTTTTTTCATGTTTAAGGACGTGCTGAACAAACCATGATTCATGCTGCTGCATGTAAAATAAACGATTTCCGCGTTAAAGATTTGAGCCATAGCGGTGCTATGCCTTGCAATCCTTGCCTTGAACTTGCCTGTTTTGCGCGACACTCTCATCAAGCCGGAGTTATTCAGAGATTCCTTAAGTGAAATGAAAAGGCATCGTTGATAAGTACAGCTGTGAATATGTCGCCAACCTTGACCTTGAGCGGGACGGTAGTAGAAATCGGAATCTTGTTTCGGTTTGATGAAACAAGCCTAGGGAAGGGTGAGGCATGAAAAAAATTACTGCGGTGATTAAACCGTTCAAACTTGAAGATATTAAACACGAACTGACAGCTATCGGGATTTCCGGCATGACCGTTTGCGAGGTTAAAGGCCACGGTCGCCAGAAAGGGCACTCCGAATTGTATCGCGGCGCGGAATACAATGTTGATTTTTTGCCCAAAGTGCAAATATCGGTTGTTGTGGCCGATGCACAGGCAGACGTGGTGATTGAGGCGATGTGCCGCGTCGCCAACACTGGCAAAGTGGGCGATGGCAAGATATTTGTGGAGCCGGTGGAGCGGGCGATTCGCATCCGTACCGGTGAGGAAGATGACGAAGCATTATTGTGAAAAGCAGTAACCGGGAGGGATAGGTAAATGAATACAGCAGGGCTTGATGTTTTTTTTCTAACTTTGGGAGCAGCCATGGTGCTGGCCATGCATGCCGGTTTTGCTTTTCTCGAAGTCGGCACGGTACGCCGGAAAAATCAGGTCAATGCGCTGGTGCGCGTGATTACGGATTTTGGTTTTTCCACCGTAGCCTATTTCTTTGTCGGTTTTTTTGTTGCATACGGCATCCATTTTTTCTTGCCCGTGGCCGAATTGAATAACCTCAAGGGCGTTTCCAATGGCTATGAATTGGTGCATTTCTTCTTTTTACTGACTTTTGCGGCGGCAGTTCCGGCGATTATTTCCGGAGGCATCACCGAACGCGTGCGCTTCTGGCCGAATGCGCTGGCCACAGTAATACTCGTCGGATTGATTTATCCATTTTACGAGGGTTTGATTTGGGGTGGAAATTACGGTTATCAGACGTGGTTGGAAACAAACTTTGGGGCGCAGTTCCATGATTTTGCAGGTTCTGTCGTGGTGCATGCCATGGGCGGATTTATGGCGCTTGGTGCGGTGACGATACTCGGCCCGCGTAGGGGCCGTTACCGTGCAGATGGCGGCACGAATGCTATTTTGCCGTCGAATATACCGTTTCTGGCATTGGGATCGTGGATATTGTGCGTCGGCTGGTTCGGTTTTAACGTGATGAGTGCAGGAACCGCCGATGGCGCTTCCGGACTTGTAGCCATCAATTCGCTGCTGGCCATGGTTGGCGGTTTGTTAGCGGCGCTGGTCGCGGGTAGGAACGACCCCGGTTTTGTACACAATGGCGCGTTGGCAGGTCTTGTTGCTATTTGTGCAGGATCCGATCTGGTGCATCCGTTGGGTGCGTTGTTTATTGGCATCGTGGCAGGCTCAGGTTTTGTGTACGGTTTTCAATTCATACAAAACCGCTTGAAATTGGATGATGTGCTCGGCGTGGTTCCGCTGCACGGTTTTTGCGGTGCCTGGGGCGGCATTGCTGCCGGTATTTTCGGCACAGTAACGATGGGTGGTGCTGGTGGAGTGACCTTCTTGAGCCAGCTTATCGGTACCTTGACCGGTGTGAGTATTGCCGTGTTTTACGGGTTCGTCGTTTATGGCTTAATCCATTTGTTTATCGGGATTCGATTGTCTGAAGAAGATGAATATCAGGGTGCAGATCTGGCTATTCATAAAATCAGTGCCTATCCCGAAGAAGATATGGCGGGTCACTGAACAGGTTATTTTAGTTGCAGTCGAGTAGTTGTAGTCGAGGGGGCGTATCGTGCGCCCTCGGTTTTTTCATGAAAATTACGCTTAATTTATCAAATGGAGCCAGTTCTTTGTCATTTCTCGACAGAAACAGCGCATTTCTTCGAGATATTGCGGTGTTTTCTTTCTGATTTCTGTAATGCCGAATTTTCCCAGATGTGCTTGCTCGCTGTTTCCTGCATTGATCCATTGCTCAATAATCGCTGTATCGACTTCGGCGTGGAATTGCAGCGCGTACTGTGCGTAG